>DVNI01000029.1 GCA_018714505.1 Candidatus Avacidaminococcus intestinavium | reverse complement strand
TTTTATTTTTAAAATCTTATAAACCAGTGTCCCTGTTGGTGTTACTACATTTACTTTGGTGCCCACTTTCTGCCCTAAAATCGCTGCACCGAGAGGGGATTCATTTGAAATGCGATTTTCTGATGGATCTGCTTCTGTTGTTCCTACTAATACATAGGTTTCTTTTTCTTTTAATTCTAAATCTTCGACAATAACTGTGGATCCTAGCGCGACAATATCTTTACTTATTGCCGTATGATCAATAATTTTTGCCGTACGGATCATTTTCTCCAGTTCAATAATCCTACCTTCAACAAAAGCTTGCTCGTTTTTTGCATCATCATATTCAGAGTTTTCGCTGATATCGCCATAAGAAATAGCGACTTTAATTCGCTCAGCAACTTCCTGACGTTTAACTGAACGCAAATTATCGAGTTCATCTTCAAGTTTTTTTAAACCGGCACTCGTCAGAATTGTTTCTTTATCTGCCATTTGTATATGCCCCTTTTTAAGAAAATTTCTACTATATTCACTGCCCTCAATTATAATTTTTCGAACGCAGGTTGTCAACCTCTCGGCATTATCGGCAAAGAATGACATCCTGCCAAGTGCTGTATCTCTTCAATTTCCTTCTTAGTTACCTCTTTTTCAAAATTACGAAAGCCCGCTAAACTAAACTCATGTTTCTCGGCTAATTTATTAATATTAACGATTTGTTCAACCGATAATTGTCTACCCAAAGTATAATTTTCATAACGACCTTCCAATGCTAAAATCATAGTTTCAGCCATACAAGCATAAGACGTTCTTGGTGGAAAACCGAAGTTAAAGCCAAAATCAACACTACCCGGTACGTTAATAACTCCACCTTCAATTACGAGCACGTCTTTACGCAAGCGTGAAACTTCTTTGGATACATTGCGTGGCCTTGCTACATCACAAACAACAGCTCCGCTTTTTAAATCTTTGGGATCAATGAGCGTTTCTAATGCACTAGTAACCGTTAATACTACATCGGCATCATGCAGAGCTTCTTGTAACGAGGACGTAATCGTGATTGTCGCTTTTTGAGCCAGAAAAAGTTCCTGCGCCAAACTTTCCAATCGACTTTCCGCCCTAGCAACTAACGTAATATGCTTTGCTTCTTGGGTAAGAATCTTGGCGCAAGCCGCACCAATTGATCCAGTGGCTCCAATAATCGCAACATTAGCATTAGCTAAATCTTTCCCCATCATTCTTACTGCTTGACGTGTTCCTTCCAGTGCCGTCGCTACCGTATAACTATTACCACTAGTAACTGCTATGTTAACTCTTTTAGCTACTGTAATACCAGCATCACCGACAATCGAAGAAAAAGCTCCAAGGCCGACAATCTTAGCACCTAACGACTCAGCCAATTGACAAGCTTCTGTAATTTTATCCAAAACAAATTCTTCTGGTAAATTAACCATTTGCTTTGCCGTAAGCGGACAAGCAATAAACCATCCTTCTGCCTCAGCATATGGGGAATGCACCCCTGTAATATGCGATATCTTAAAAGCCTTTACCCTTTTCATTGCACTTTCAATCCAATGGTCTGGCACATAATTCAGAATTGGAAATTTGCGGGCAAAATCCGCCACTACTAAAGGATGCAGAACAAATGCGAATTTTTCCATCAACATAACTCCTTTTAAGCCAAATAGTCTAAAGCTGGCTCAATACCATATTTTTTTATTGCTGCACGATATTCATTTTCATTTAAAGCGTGTTTTTGGCCTTGTAAGGCAACTAAAACTGCTTCTAAAACATTAGTCCCAAAACTACGCCCTTTAAAATTAGGTGTCGTCGTGATTAAAAGCTTTATTCCAGCAGCCTTTAACAGCTCGCGATCTTTTTGTGTTACCGTATTTGTAATAATAATTTTATCTGGTAAAGTTTTGGGCATAAATTTCTTTATAAAATGAAAGTCACCAACAATAATATCACTATCATAAAAATATTCCGGATAAAGAACTTGCTTCTTGGTTTGCGCCTGCCCCACCGGATAAAACCAGCTAACAGGCATTTTGGTAACTACTGGTGCCACAATTTTAGCTAGAGTACTTAATTGCGCGAGTGATCTAATAGGCAAGGGAACGCCAAGCCCGTAGAGAAGATCACCAAAAGTAACCTCGGCTCCTGCTGCACTTAAAGCTTCTCCCAAACCAAAACGATCTACACCGCAAACTAACAATACTTTTTTATCCTTAAAGTCAATTATTTTTAGACGATCTATTTCTTCAATTACATAGCGTTCCAAAGTATTTTTAAGTCCACTGCCATCTAATACCGGTGTCTGCTGAAGGTTTTTAATCAATCGCGCCGACTCAGCAAAAGTATATCTTCTGCCTCCAGCAAAAATATATAAATCTGTGCCCCCTAGTCCTAGGGCATCTACTGCACCGTCATGTTCTAATAAAAGTGCTTTGGCTTTTGCTTTATCACCATCAGTGCCACGCCTTTCAATGCGGACTCTTTCTCCAGCAAAGTTTTCGTAGACAACAGAATCTCTCTCACTAGACCCCAGACTAATACTCACTACTTGTTTCAAATGCTCGACACCTTCTTTAAACTTTCCATGATCTCTTGAACAAGCTGTGGCTCTAAATATTTATCTTCTTCAATCGGTGATTCTCCTAGCACAAGACCAACGACTTGTTTATCCAGTAAAGTTTTAGCGAGATTAATCCTCATATTAGAAGCAGCCACGATTACAACATCACTTTCTCGTAATCTGCCAACAATCTTCATTACTGCATTAAAAAGTTCTACACCATTTTTATCACGCAAAAAAGCCCAGCGTTCTTCTTCTGAAAAAATCACAACATATTCAATACCAACTTGCTCAGCTAACGCCACTATCTCTTTTCTATTACTAACGGGAAAAGCAACTAACGCTACTCGCCCACCCTTACGAATTTCACCTAAACTTTCTAGTCTTGAGATAAAGGTTCTATCAATTGCATGAATTTTCGCTACTTCTTGTTGTGAAAAGCCTTGCATTCTTAGATCAACAATCTCATCCACCAAATAATGGATACGGCTTCTATTGATAATTTTCTCACCGATTCTTATTGGATCCATAAACATTCTCCTTAATACAAAATAGGTGTGTACAAATTGTACACACCTATTTTAACATGAATTATCTGAATTGCTCAACAACAGTTTCTATTATCTTTCAGCAATAAGTTTCTGCAAATATTCATCTAATATTTTTTTTGCTTGCTCAAAATCCGTAATTGCATTAAATTTACCGCGATATTCTGCGGCATAAGGCAAACCTTTACTGTATGCAGTCAGATGTCTTCGCATTTCCTTAGTAGCAACAACTTCCCCTTTATGTGCGATTAACAAGGAAAAATGTCTGATAATAAAGGCAAAGCGTTCTTCTAATGCTACTGGTTCTGGTTGTGGTTCTCCTTTAAAATAAGCTGCAAAGTCACGAAACAACCATGGATTACCATCAACGCCACGCCCAAGCATAAGTCCATCGCAATTAGTTTCTTCAATCATTCGCTTACCATCTGCTAAACTTTTTATATCACCATTACCAAAAACAGGTATTTTTACAACTTCCTTCACTGCCCTAATTACCTGCCAATCAGCAGTTCCACTATAATGTTGTTCTCGTGTTCTAGCATGCACAGCTACGGCACTAACGCCAGCAAGTTCGGCCTTGCGTGCAATCTCTTCAGCATTCATAGTTTTTTCGTTCCAACCCGAACGAAACTTGACGGTTACGGGGATTTGCACCGCATCAACCATTCTTGCCAAAATTTCATAAGCAAGTTCAGGATTCTTCATCAAGGCTGAGCCCTCGCCATTATTAACAATCTTTGGTACAGGACAACCCATATTAAAATCAACTATATCTGCGCCATTTTTTTCTACAATTGCTGCCGCTTCAGCTAATTCCCTTGGATCTGAACCAAATAGCTGGATAGCTGTAGGCCGTTCCTTCTCTTCTATCCGTAGCATCGCAAACGTCTTGTCATTCTTATGCAAAAGCCCTTTGGCACTCACCATTTCTGATATTGTAAAACCACTCCCCAGTTCGCGGCATAGTAAACGAAAAGGCAAATCCGTTATTCCCGCCATCGGTGCCAACACAACTGGTATTTTTACTTCAAGTTTACCTAAAAACATTTTCCACCTCATCTTAAAGATAACTAAGGCCTGCTAAGTAGCAGGCCTCTAAGATATTTATTTAGAATTGCGCTCAAACAAAATTCGTAAGCCATCTAAAGTAAGGAACGATTCTACGACATTAATCAAATTTGACTCAGCAGCCATCGTATTTGCAAACCCGCCGGTTGCAATAACAAAAGCTTTCCCACCTAATTCTTCTATCATCCGGCTCACAATGCCATCCATTTGTCCGACAAAGCCATAAATCACACCTGCCTGCATGGCTTTTACAGTATTACGACAGATAACGCTACCCGGAGTAATTAATTCTATACGTGGTAATTTTGCTGCTTTTTGAAATAATGCTTCAGTAGAAATCCCAATACCTGGTGCAATAGCTCCTCCCAAGTACTCACCTGTCGGTAAAACAGCACAAAAAGTCGTTGCTGTGCCAAAGTCTACAATAATTAGCGGCCCTTTCTCCTTATACTTTTCAAAAGCGGCTACCGCATTCACAATACGATCAGCCCCAACTTCTTTCGGGTTTTCATAGCGCAATTGTAGACCACTTTTTAACCCCGGTCCAACCAGTAATGGTGCTATTTCAAAGTATCTTTCACACATTCTGCTAAGCGGCACTAAAAGTGGAGGTACCACAGAGGAGATAATGATATTAGTAACCTCGCTCATACTTACATGACTATATCCAAACATACTGCTTAATAAAATTCCATATTCATCTGCTGTTTTTGACCGATCTGTAGAAAAACGCCAATGAACAAGTAATTCACTATCTTGATAAACACCAGCGACAATATTAGAGTTACCTACATCTATTACTAATAACATTTTGTTTCCTCCCCACAAGTGGTTGATTATACGCTATTTGCGTTTTACTGTATATAAACCGGACGCCACGAGCGCCTTTCTCACATGCACTCCTATATAAGTTGCAGCGATTGTTTTTATTATATCAAAAGGCAGAAAAGGTGCAATAGCTATTATGATGGATTTTTCCCAAGTCATCGGCTTTTGCAAAAAATATTGGAAACTTAATTTAAAACCAACCATGCCCATTGCATAGGCAATAATAATACCACTAAACAAATATATGAAGGTCTTGCCATAACCACTTTTTGGATCACGGCAAGTTAACCAACCAACTAACCATGAGCAAACTACAAAGCCCAGAATAAAACCACCAGTAGGTCCAATTAACATTACGGCGCCAGCCTGTCCTTGATTAAAAACCGGTAAACCTAAGACCCCTAAAGCTATCCATACCAGCAAACTGCTAGGTCCCCATTTCGGTCCGAGTAGCATTCCCGATAGTAATACGACTAAAGGTTGTAGTGTATGAGGAACTGGTCCAATCGGCACTACAATGTAAGAACTAATAATCATCAGTGCCGTAAAAGTAGCCGCTAAGAGCATATTACGTAGTTGCATCCTAGTATTTTCCTCCCTTAGCGTCCGTAGCTCTAATCGACACATCACCGGCAATCACTTTCACTAGATTACCGTCACTACGCCGCACAATCAGTAAACCTTCTTCATCAATATCAACAGCTCGGCCTTCATATGTTTCAGCGGGAGCAATAACTTTAACATCTTTACCAAGTGTCACTGACCACTTACGCCATTGAGCAAAAACCGGTGCAAACCCTTCTTTAAGAACCATTTCATATAACTCTTCCATATTTTGCAAAATCAAAGCTAATAATTCTGCACGTTTAATATCTTGCTGCGCAATTGCTGCAAGTGAGGCAACAATATCTTGTAGTTCTGGTGGTAAATCTACTGTTTTAATCTTAATATTAATCCCAATCCCAATCACTACGTAATTAATATGTCCAAATTCAGCATTCATTTCTGTTAAAATACCTACTAGCTTTTTACCGCCAAACAATATGTCGTTCGGCCACTTAATACCAGCATCGACTCCAGTATATTCATGTACGGCACGTACAACCGCAACTGCTGCCAACAGTGTGCACTTCGCAGCTTCTTCGGGCAAAAACGGGGGTTTTAGCACAATAGAAAACCAAAGGCCTTGTGCATAGGGTGAAAACCAGCCTCTAGCTAGTCGTCCCTTACCGCCCACTTGTTCTTCCGCTACACAAAGTAACCCATCATTGCACCCAGCATTAGCTAGTTTTTTGGCCACTTCATTAGTCGATACCACCGAGTCTTCATAATGAATCTCTCGTCCTAACCATTTTGTTTTTAATCGCGTTAATATTTCTTCCGGTCTAATACTATCAGGTGAACTACGCAAAATATAGCCTTTTTTAGGCAATGACTCAATCAAATAACCGTTGTTTTTTAAAACTTGAATATGTTTCCAGATAGCAGTTCGAGAAACTCCCAAAGAGTTTGAGATTTCTTCTCCCGATACAGCCTCTGGCGCTTTACGTCGTAAAACTTCTAGTATTCGCGTACGCATTTAATCACTTCCCGTTTTATGTTATCCATAGAATAGCAATCGGTTAACCTATTGTCAAGACAAAAAAATCCCCACTATCTAAAATAGTGGGGATTTTGAAACATTTATTCTTGTTGTTTAATCGGATGCGCTAAATCACCCTGCGCATTTTCCGGAGCCGGCTGCAATACTTCTTTAGCTGTTTTTACCTCACTAGCCGGATTTACCGCTTGCTCTTCATCTACCGGAAGTGGGGCTGGTTGCAGCGGATCTTGTTTATTCTCTTCTTTTGGCAAAATTTTACCCTGCTCCATTAATTGTTTTACTTCATAACCTTCAAGCGTCTCTCGCTCCATTAAAGCATCAGCAATTAAATGTAGTTTATCAATATTTTCACTTAATAATTTCTCAGTTTCTTTGTACGCTTCATCAATAAATCTACGAATTTCTTTATCGATTTGAGCTGCAACTTCTTCACTATAATCTTTGTCTTTAGCAATATCACGTCCCAAAAAAACTTGATCTTGTCTGTGTCCAAAAGTCATAGTTCCCAAACTTTCACTCATCCCAAATTCGCAAATCATCTGACGTGCTAAAGCCGTTACTCGCTGCAAGTCATTACTAGCACCGCTGGATATTTCTTTTAAGACCAACGCTTCAGCAACACGTCCACCCAAAAGTAATTTTAACTCATCTAAAAGTTCGCTTTTTGTTGCATAATAGCGATCTTCTTTTGGTAAGCTCAGGGTATAACCGCCAGCTCTACCTCTCGGAATAATCGTTACCTTATGAACAGGATCTGTATGATCTAAAAGCATGCCCACTAAAGTATGTCCACCCTCATGGTAAGCCGTCAATCTTTTTTCATTATCGCTAATCACACGACTTCTGCGTTCTGGTCCCATCATTACGCGCTCAGCTGCTTCTTCCATTTCTGACATATTAATGGTTTTTTTATTGCGGCGCGCTGATAACAACGCTGCTTCATTCACCAAATTACTAAGATCTGCACCAGTAAAGCCCGGTGTCCTTCTCGCCACGACTTCTAAATCAATATCACTAGCGATTGGTTTACCTTTTACGTGCACTTTCAAAATCTCTTGACGCCCTTTAATATCAGGACGATCTACGACAATCTGACGATCAAAACGCCCCGGTCTTAGTAAAGCTGGGTCAAGAATATCCGGCCTATTGGTAGCTGCAATCATAATAATGCCTTCATTAGCACCAAAACCGTCCATTTCAACCAATAACTGATTTAAGGTTTGTTCACGTTCGTCATGTCCGCCACCTAAGCCGGCACCCCTTTGACGCCCAACAGCATCAATCTCATCAATAAAAATGATACAAGGCGCATTTTTCTTCGCCTGTTCAAATAAATCACGTACACGTGAAGCACCAACACCTACGAACATCTCAACAAAATCAGAACCACTGATACTAAAGAAAGGCACACCAGCTTCTCCAGCTACGGCTTTAGCCAGTAACGTTTTACCTGTTCCAGGAGGTCCAAAAAGTAAAACGCCCTTAGGAATACGAGCACCTAATTCATTAAACTTTTTAGGTTTCTTTAAAAACTCTACAACCTCCGATAGTTCCTGCTTTGCTTCATCTGCTCCTGCTACATCTTTAAACGTAATTTTAACTTTTTCGTCACCATACATTTTTGCCTTACTTTTACCGAAAGACATAACGCGTCCGCCGCCACCTTGGCTTTGCTGCATTAAAAGGAACCAGATTCCAATAATTAAAAGCATTGGTAGCATGGACGTAATAATCGTCATCCACCAGGGAGGCTGAGGCGGTAATTCTGCGCTAATCTCCACATTATGACTGCGCAAAGTATTGATTAATTCAGGATCGTTAGGAGCAATCGTACTAAAATCAGCACCTGACTTTAGCTTTCCTGAAATTATATTATCAACCACGGTTACATTTTCAACTTCATTTTGTTGTACTTGTCTCATAAAATTACTATATGTAATGTCTGTTTTGCTAATAGTATTAGCAGAATATTGTTCGAGCATCCATATAGCTATAATAATAATAAATAAGTAAAAGCTGACATTTCTAAAAAACTTACCCACAAAATGCCCTCCTTTCTATTTTTTCATTGTATTTTATTATGATACACTAATCTGTTTTTGATAACAAGCATAATTATTTCTTAGCAAAAACAGCTGGTTTCAAAATACCGATAAAAGGCAAATTACGGTAGTCGCCAGCAAAATCTAAACCATAACCTACGACGAATTCATCAGGGATTTCAAAACCCACATAATCCGCATTCATATTATTAACTCTGCGTGCCCCTTTGTCTAATAATACTGCTGTTTTCACCGACAAAGGATGATGCGTTTCTAACAACTTAGATATTTTATCTAAAGTCAAACCTGTATCAATAATATCATCTATTAATAAAACATGTTTACCAGCAATTTTTTCATCAATATCTTTAATTACATTAATATTACCTGCCGAAATACTTTCATCACCATATGAAGAAGCAATCATAAAATCCAAACGAACCGGTAAATCTATTTTCTTCGTTAAATCAGCCGTAAAATAAACAGCCCCTTTTAATAAAGAAACTACAATCAATTTTTGTCCTGCATAATCAGCCGTAATTTGCGCTCCCATTTCTTGTACTTTTGCCGCTATTACTTCTTCTGAAAATAAAACTTCTTTTATATCCTTATGCATTCTAACTTTCCTCTCCTATAATTTTGAGTATTAACCATTTCTCGCATTTACTTTGTAATAAGTAACCAGCCTTGCGCTCATCAAGCAACCACAAAACATTATTACCACTGGCTACCACAACCATTTCATCACGTTTAGTAACGGCAACTTTACGGTCAATTAAGTATTTCTTTAATTTTTTTCGTCCTACACCTTCAACAAAAAAAACATCTCCGGCCTGCCGATTTCTCACTTCTATTATATCAGTAATTAATTCAGCAGGATACGCTAAAAATTCCGTTTGCTCTCCTTGCGGTCTTTCTTCACTATAAACTGCGCTTATCATTCTACCACAAGGTAAGTGCACTTCGCCTGGCACGTGTAGCACTTGCGTCTTAAAAGTTTTTAAAAGCGCAGGTTGTTTGCCAAAAGATAAAACATCATAAGCATAACTTACAACCATACCTGGTAAGTTCACCTTGACGCCACTACGTTTATTTTGCACAAGTCGCCAGAGCGCTTCTATATGCTTGCGTTCTAACTGCTGCTTTTCAGTAGTAAGCGATTTATAAAAGGCCTCGCGCAAAACACGCGTACTAACAGCTTTTGGTATCTGCAATAATTTTTCCACATTTAACTGCGAACCAGTTTGTTTTATTTTCAAATGTTTTTGCAGATAAATATTGGCATAACAAGCTAACGCCGCTTCATCTTGCTCTGCTAATTCTGAAACACTGAGTAACTTCTCAGTAATTTTGCTATTATAAGTCATAAGCATCGGCAAGAGTTCATAACGAATACGATTGCGACGATAACTAGTATCTGTATTCGTGCTATCTACCAACCACTTAACACCTTGCTCTTGACAATATATTTCTAAATCTCTTTTATTAACTTTAAGTAATGGTCTAACAATTAAACCGTTTTTAGCGAGCATTCCACGTAAGCCACGTGTTCCAGCTCCACGCAATAAATTTAAAAGAACCGTTTCAACTTGATCGTCTTTATGATGGGCAGTAACAATAATTCCCGCGCCAACTAAAGTTGCATATTCGTGTAAGGCCTGATAACGCAATTCGCGCGCAGCTTCTTCTAGCGATAATTTCTTTTCAGCTGCCCAACAAGGAACATCGCAGTCAATACGTTTAAAAATTAATTGCCGCTGACGACAAAATTCTTCGACATATACTGCATCTCTTTCTGCTTCTGTTTCTCTAATATGATGCTGAATATGACACACATATAACTGCCACTTTTTAACCGCTTGAGCAGAGGTCAACAACATGGTTAAAGCCATCGAGTCAGCGCCACCTGAACAAGCAACAACAATCTTACTACCTTCAGGCAGCAAGCTTTGCTTTAGAATCAACTTCTCTAATTGTGCTGTTAGCATTTTTTGCTTACTCATTTTTATCTCCTTGAAATAAAAGAGGCACTCATGAAGAGTGCCTTGTAACATCAAAGATTAATCGTTTTTGCGACTGGCACCGCGACCACCGCGTTTGGATTCAGTATTTCTTCTTAAATCCAATAATCTATCGTCACTGTCCTTCAAAAACTTAGATATTTTATCTTCGAAAGAAACCGTTGGTGGTGCTTTTGGCACCATCGGACGCCTTTCTCCCGCAGGTCTCCTAGGAGCCGGCGGTGGCATCAGTTGCTTAATAGACAAACCGATTTTACCTTTTTCATCAATAGACAGAACTTTCACTGTCACCTTATCTTTCTCTTTCAAAAAATCATGTACATCTTTTACATATACATTGGATACCTCGGAAATATGGATTAGTCCAACCTTTCCCTCTGGCAGCTGCACAAAAGCACCAAAATTCGTAATTCCGGAAACTTCGCCTTCTACAATAGCGCCAACTTCAAGAGCCATAAAGATCAATGATCCCCCTTATCAATATTGTTCCTGCGAATAATTATACCCCTCAACTTAAACAAGTGTCAACCGCAAAAGCGCACAAGCTTTCTTATTTACCTTCTTCAATAGGTTTTTTTCCCTCTACTGGTGCCTCTTCTTCAATAATAAAAAGAGGAACTTCATCTTTGCCAACCATATTATGTTCTTCTCGCGCAAGCTTTTCAATATATTTAGGGTCGTCTAAACGCAGTCTTTCTTCAGATAATGCTTTTTGCTCAGCTTCTAATGCTTCAATTTTTTGCTGGGTTTTTAGCATTTCTTGATTTAATTTATAAATACCAAACTCTTTATATGCTAAAGCCAGCAAAAAGCAAGCTATAACAAGCATTAGAAGGAGTTTAAATCCATTAATTCCTCGCTTTTTCCTCACCATAGCATTTCCTCACAATCAAAGATTAAACTCTTTCTTTATATTATAACATTTTTTATCCTTGTTTCAGAATAAAAAACAACCTGCTGGATCACCAACAGGCTGCACTAAATAACGCTTGCTACAAATAAATTATTACTGATTGTTAACTGCGTCTTTGAAAGCTTTACCAGCTTTAAAAGCAGGTACAGTAGCTTCAGCTATCTTGATAGCTTCGCCGGTACGAGGGTTTTTACCGGTACGTGCAGCACGAACACGTGGTTCGAAGGTTCCGAATCCAATTAATTGTACTTTTTCATCTTGAGCAACAGCGGTCTTAATAATGTCAAGCAAAGCTACTACTGCCTTCTCAGAATCCTTTTTAGTTAAACCGGTTTTTTCTGCAACAGCTGCAATTAATTCACTTTTGTTCACAATAAAATCCTCCTTGAATATTTATATTGTACGAGCCGAAGCTAAGTACATACTTGCATACGCCTAGTATTCGTTGCCAAAAGCGTTATTCCTGCTTTACTTTTAACAATTTTCTTATTTTTTTACTAATTTGTCACATTTTTTTGCATCTTGCCACCATTTCTCGAGTTCTTCAACTGAAAAATCCTGCCATTTCTTGCCCGACAACTGCACTTTTTCCTCAATATAATTAAAGCGTTGCCTGAAACGATTATTGGCTCTATTCAAGGCTGTTTCTGGTTCTAGCTCTAAATGCCTAATGTAATTAACTAGTGCAAAAAGCAAATCTCCTATTTCCCATTCTATACTTTCTTGATCTTTTAAGAGCGATGCTTCTTTAATTTCATTTACTTCTTCGACAACTTTGTCCAGAACTCCTTCTAAATTCGGCCAATCAAAACCAACTTTTGCCGCTTTAGACTGCAACTTATAAGCTCGCATTAAACTAGGTAAACCAGGTGAAACACCATCTAAAACTTTAGTTCTATCTTTCTTCTCCAAGGCCTTTAATTGCTCCCAGCGATCAATTACCGTCTCCTCATCATTAATTTCTACCGTACCAAAAACATGAGGATGCCTATACACGAGTTTATCAGTAATAACGGTAATTACGTCCTGCATTGTAAAAAATCCGTCTTCTTCAGCAATTCTCGCGTGAAATACCACTTGTAGCAATATATCACCTAGTTCTTCTAGCATACCCGTAGGATCGTTATTATCAATGGCTTCTAGTAATTCATAAGTTTCTTCAACCAGACCTTTACGAATACTAGTATGTGTTTGCACCCTATCCCACGGACAGCCACCTGGCTCGCGCAATACTTTTACAATGTCAATTAAAGGATTAAGATCCATCACTTGTGCCGCTTTTGGTATATAAACGGTTGTTAAATGATCAATTTCTTCCTGCCGATCTAATTCATATAAAGGTATCGTTCTACAAACTTCGTCCTCTAATCCCAAATTATGCAAAAAGAAAACTGGAGTTTCATCAGATAATACCTCCATTAAATTGATTTTTAGCTCTGCAGCAATAAATTTGCTATAAACCTGCGTTAAGACTAGTGGGTAACGTCCAGCGTCAGCTAAAGCCTCTGTATCACTAGCATCAGCAATACGTAAACCATTAATGGGATCTAGATGAAGTTTTGCATACACTAAATCCAAAAAACTCATGGAAGGTAAAATCTCTAACCGACTAGGATCCTCACTAAAAGCTTTACGCAACATGACTACGGTTTTTTCTGCAACCAAGGGACTGCCAGGGACAGCATATAAAACATCGGTTTCTCTCGCCTTAGCTACAACGTATTCTGTTATTTTTTGATACACTTCTTCAAAGCTTTTTCCATCTTCATAATAGGCATCACAAGTTTCATACGTAATACCAGCTTTATCAAGAGCTGCTACGGCTGGATGCAGCTTCGTGCGCAAAATAACTGTACTTGCATTTTGCAGTGCCTGCATTGTTTCTACTGATAATAAATTTGCTCCTCCTGGTCCTAAACCAGCAATCGTCAATTTCATCAAACACCTGCTCCCCTCTCGCTCATTTTTGCCACAAACCACTAGCTGGTTATTTTTTACTACGTTTTATGATCTGCTTTATCTTCTCACGATCTACTTCACCACTAATCACTAATACTATTAAATAGCTACAAGCACCGGACGCAATAGCTAAAAGCGTGCTCAATAAATTACTAGCGCCAAATATTCTGAGCTCTTCATAAGCAAAATATGCGGTAAGTGCGGTCACAAGAGCGGCCCCCGTTAACTTTATGACCTGTTTTAAGGGCAAAGCAATATAGAAATATTTATTTAGGAAAAACATATTTAAGAGTGCGGCAATCCCAAAATTAATATTAGTTCCCCACGCTGCGCCAATAATACCATACTCTGGATCAGCCGTTAAAAACCAGACTAAAACAATTTTGAAAAAAATACTAATTAACATATTAAACATGGGAATCATCGGTCGTCCTACACCTTGTAAAATGCCAGTCGTCACTTGATGCAAACCTAATAAGCAAATAGCCGGTGCTAAATGAGCAATTGATAAAGCAGCATAACGAGTGCCATACAAAGCAAGGGAGACAGGCTCTGCCAGTACTAATAAACCAGCCATTGCCGGCAACGTAAGTAACAAGCACAATTGCAAAGCAGTTTGCGCTTTTTTCTTAATATTTTCATATTCATGCAATGCAAATGCTTCTGAAACCGCTGGCACAATACTCGCCGCTAAAGAAAGCGTAGGGATTGTCGCTAACATAACAAGGGGTAAGCCCATTCCAGCAAAATAACCAAACTGGGTAGTAGCCTGCTCCGTCATATAACCAGCGACTTCTAAACGACCTGGCACCAACAACATATCAATACCAGTGACTACCGGTAACATTATATTGGCGCAAGATACAGGTAGGGCTAATTTAACCAAGCGCAATGCAATTTCACTAACTTTTTCTTGCTTAGCTACGACTCCCGTCGGCTCAAAGGCTTGCCACCGCTGGCGATTTTTCCAATAAAAGTAGGTTAAGACAAGTAAACCAGTCAGCGCTCCAGGCAGTGCACCAAACGCAGCACCAGCAGCTGCATATTCTAAACCACGCGGCAAAAGTAAATAAGCTAAAGCAACCATCGTTACTACACGTACAAATTGTTCAATAATTTGGGAGATAGCAGGCGGCGTCATCATTTGATGTCCTTGAAAAAAACCTCTAAAACTCGCCAAAATAGTAGCAAAAAATACAGCTGGCGTCAAAGCGATTAAAGCATAATAGGCTCTAGCGTCCCTAATATAATCATGCGCAATTAAAAAGTTAGCTAGACCGTAGAGGAGTAATGCAAATAAGGTGCCCATTATCGCCATAAATCCTAAAGACACTCTAAAAATTCTACTTGCACCGGCGAAATCTCGTTTAGCAACTTTTTCCGCAACAATAATAGAGATTGCAATTGGTATGCCTGCTGAGGATATTGATACCATTAAAAGATAGACAGGATAAGCCATCTGATAAAGACCTATTCCCTCGCCACCTAAAAGTCGTGAAAGCAAAATGCGATTGAAAGCACCAATGAATTTAACTACTAAACCAGCCACAGTTAAAATTAACGCACCGCGCAAAAATTTGTCTTTTATCAAGAGTTGGCCTCCTTTCTTTTTCTCGCTTTACTTACGCCAAACTTAATAGCAATTTTTCCAAATCTTCTAGTACATTTTTACTAATGTCTCGCATTTTTAAAATGAGCTGCGCTTGCTTACCATTTTTAAACTTAGCATTATTACCATGAAGTTTAATTACGCTTAAGATTTTTTCTGGATCAACCAAAGTCTGTTCCGCAAAAATAATTCTTACTTCCTTATTTTTTACTACAAGCCCTGCAATTTTTAATTCACGACACAAGCTACGACATACAGCAACACGCCACAAAGTTATAACTTCTGGTGGTGGTGTACCAAAACGATCAATCAATTCATCCAGTAGATCATCTTTATCTTTATAGGCCATTTCTGCAAAATGTCTGTAAAACTCCATTTTATAACGTGGGCTATCCATATATTCATCAGGAATATATGCATCAACATCTAATTCCAAAACTGGCTCTGGCATTGTTTCTGCTGGATTGATGCCATCTTTCATTTGTTTAATTGTTTTTTCTAGCAAATCACAATAAGCCGCAAAACCAATACCCGCAATATGTCCATGTTGTTGTGACCCCAGCAAATTGCCAGCTCCCCTAATTTCTAAATCACGCATTGCTATGCGAAAACCTGCCCCAAGCTCCGTAAAGTCCTTAATCGCTTGTAATCTCTTTTCGGCAATTTCCGTTAAAACTTTATCTTTTTTATAAACAAAATAAGCATACGCTAGTCTTGAGGAGCGCCCCACTCGTCCACGCATTTGATAGAGTTGGGAGAGCCCAAAGTTCTCTGCTCCATCAATAATAATTGTATTAGCTAACGGCACATCTAACCCATTTTCAATAATCGTCGTACATAGTAAAACATCAAACTTTCCTTCATAAAACGAAATCATTGTATCTTCTAAAAGTTCTTCGCCCATCTGGCCATGAGCAATTCGCACATCAATGCCTGCCACTAATTTACGTAATTTATCAGCAATACGTTCCAAACCTTGTACGCGATTATAGACATAATAAACCTGTCCGCCTCTTTTAATTTCTCGCTCTAAAGCTTCTTTAATCATACTATCGTTGTATTCAGCTACATAGGTTTCTACTGGTAACCGATCTTCTGGCGGCGACTCTATCACGCTCATATCACGACCATTGACCAGTGCTAAATGTAAAGTGCGTGGAATCGGTGTTGCTGACAAGGTCAAAATATCCACGCCAATTGTCCACTTTTTAATTTTTTCTTTTTGAGCTACACCAAAACGCTGTTCTTCGTCAATTACCAATAAACCTAAATCAGCAAAGACGACATCACTTTGCAAAATACGATGCGTACCAATTAAAACATCGATCTTTCCTTGTTCCAAACGATTAAAAATTTCCCGTTGTTCGCGCGCTGTTTTAAATCTACTAACCATAGCAACCGTCACACCAAAAGGTTCCATGCGTTGACTAAAAGTCATAAAATGCTGTTGCGCTAAAACAGTAGTCGGTACAAGTACTGCTACCTGTTTACCATCAGTTACAGCTTTAAATGCCGCACGCACTGCCACTTCTGTCTTACCATAACCAACGTCACCACATAAGAGGCGATCCATCGGTAACGGTTTTTCCATGTCTCTTTTTATTTCAACAATCGCACGCAGTTGATCAACTGTTTCTTCAAAAGGAAAACCATCTTCAAATTCTTTTTGCAAATTAGAGTCTGGCGCATAAGCATAGCCTTGCACGATTTTACGTTCAGCATAAAGCCTCAAAAGTTCCGCCGCTAGTTCAGTAATCGCGGCCTTCGCTTTAGTTGTAACGCGCTTCCAGTCATTACCGCCCATTTTAGAAAGGCGCGGCGCTTGCCCTTCATTGCCAATGTATTTATGTAAAAGACCCACATGCTCAATCGGTACATAGAGTTTATCGTCACCTGCATACTTCAAAAGTAAGTAATCACGGTGTCCATCTCCAACTTGTAAGGTTTCTACACCAAGATACCTACCAATGCCATGCACACTATGTACTACATAATCTCCTTCATTAATTTCACTAAAAGTTTGTATTTGTGGTCCGCTTTGTTTATGCCGTAAACGCTTCCTTTTTTGCACACCCCAAATATCATTTTCCGTAAGTAACAGCCACTCTTCATCCCAAAAACGAAATCCCGCAGTTAATTCTCCGACAAAAACACCTACAGTTTTTGCTTTGATTGCTAACGATGATTCACAATAAAGCGCCTCTACACCATTTTGGCGCAAATTTTCAACAATATTTTTGGCTTTATCACTACTACTCATCATAATAAAAGGTTTGAGCCCTTCTTGAAGCCACATCGCTAAATCATTTAGTAGCACTTCAACATTTTTATTATAAGGAGCCATACGTCTTACTGGTACTACAATATTTTGGTTAGTACCGAAATGATGATGAGCGAGCCCCGACAAAGTAACGCAAGCATGCTTTTCACATAATTTTTCGACTACGTCAGCACTTAATAAATTAGTCACATCATTGATATTTTCACTAAAAACATTTTGAATATTAGCCAAAAATTTGACTGGTTCATCTAAAACAAGCATTGCATCTTGGCTAATATATGCAAAAACAGAACTGTCATAAGCTGTTTCAACACTCGCTAAACGCACAATCTCAATCGATTCACGCACTTCTATTGAACGCTGTGAAATTAAATCAAAATTACGTAACGCATCAATGGAATCATCAAACCATTCAACACGCACTGGTTTATTTTCATTAATAGGATAAACATCTAAGATTTCGCCGCGTAGACAAAATTGTCCTAAAGTATCCACTTGCTCTACTCTCTCATATCCCATCTGCACTAACTTTCGAATAATCACATCCTGCGTAACATTATCACCGAGGTTTAAAGTTAGATTATTCTGAAAAAGTTCCTGAGGCGCTGGCAATTTTTGCATAGCCGCTTCAGCTGTGACAAAGACCACACCAAACTTATTCTCATAGAGTGTTCTTAAAGCCATCACTCGAGCTGCTGACACTTCTTGACTTTTAGCGTAAACAGAACTTTGCATTCTACTTTCCGGATAAAACTCTTGCACACTTATCGCTTGATAATAATAATTTAATTCACGTCGATAAGTACGCACCGCCTCTCTATCTGCAACCAAAAGGACTATTGGTCCAGTCATTGTAGTCGCTTCATAAAGTGCTGCAAGGACAGAAGTTTTCTGTGCATCACTAACACCATTAAGATTAACGCCCTGCCCTTGCTTTAATAAAGCAAAGGCTTTTTTAATACTATTAACTTGTTTAATTAATTCAATAAGACCATCTTTACTATTCATTACTTTTATCCTTATACGCTAAAAAGGGCTTCAGCCTTCGCTAAAACCCTTCTTTATAGCTTTTTCTTCAACTTACAGTTTTATCTCCAATTTGCTTCTGTCAAAAGAATGTACTGCATCAATAAAGCGAACGGTACCCGTCAAATAACGCATGGAAACAGTATGCGTACGTACGCCACCGCCAAAATAGTTAAGACCATGTAAAAGATTACATTCCGTAATAGCAGTAGCAGTGAACATACAGTCATCGCCTTTAACCAAATTATCAATAGTCAAGATATGATTGATATCTGCAATGCCCATTTTCAAGCAGCGTGCCACTTGTTCATCGTTTTCAGGGCGCAAACGAGCTTGAAAGTCACCACCTAGACATTTAAGAGCTGTTGCCGCTAGAACGCCTTCTGGCGCACCGCCCTTACCAATATACATGTGAACACCAGTACCTTCGATACCAGCGTTTACTACAGGATTAACATCACCATCTGTAATCAATTGAATGCGAGCACCAGCACGTCTGACGTCTTCAATAATGCCTTCATGACGTTCTCGATCAAGCACAACTACGGTTAAATCAGTTATTTTACGTTCCAAAGCTTTAGCAACACGTTCTAGGTTTTCACTAATTGGTGCATCAATATTAATGCAGCCTTTGGCACGAGGTCCTACAGCAATTTTATCCATATACATATCAGGTGCATGCAACAAGCAACCTTTAGGTGCGATAGCAATAACGGCAATGGCACCTGGCTGACCTTTCGCAACTAGGTTCGTCCCTTCCACCGGGTCTACAGCGATATCTACTTCGTCACCGCCGCCACCAACTTTTTCACCGATATAAAGCATCGGTGCTTCATCCATTTCACCCTCACCAATTACCACCGTGCCACTGATATTAACTGTGTCGAACATCTTGCGCATGGCATCAACAGCCAATTGATCTGCACCATTTTTATCTCCACGTCCCACACTACGGCCACATGCAATTGCGGCTGCCTCTGTAACGCGTACAAACTCCATTGATAATTCTCTATTCATTCTTTTGACTCCCTTCAAATATTAAAACCAGCACAAAAAGATTCCGGATTCTTCTAAGATTATTGCACTTTATGCGATTTTTCGCAAGTTCAATCAACCAAAACTAATAAGTAGCATTTTACTCGCTAAATAAATCGGTAAGATAGTCGCTACCGTCAATAGGAAAATGCTAAAGCAAACCATCGCACAGGCACGAAAAAAAGTTAGCAAATAAACAGCTTGCAAGGCACGGATCACTAAAAACAGCGCCCACAGAGAAGCTCCCATGCCAGCTAAAACGATAAACACTAACCAAAAGCCGCCCAATTTTACTGATAATAAAAATATCGGTGCAACCACTAAATACGGTAACGCCGCATAACCAAGCAGTCCTAACAATGCCCGAATATCTCCCCCTGGTGCGCCACAAGCATCACTAAGTCCGTGCAAAAAACAAGTATAAACAATGAGCGCCACTAAATGAAAAACTACAAAGCCTAACAAAATTCCGCCTCTTACCGCTAAAGAGCTCCCAGAAAATAAGACATTGGTGACGATGCCTGAGCAAATACCCATGCTTAAAACAAAATAGAATAAACTACGCCATAACGAAGAAACATCACTCAGTTCGGTCATCCGTTGTTTAGGTTCAAACAAAAGATCAAAAACCTTTCTTCTCATCGTGATCACCTCTCAGCACGTGGCGTTTGCCAACCATTACTTCCTTGTTGTAAGATTCTCTCTGCCACCGATTCAACCAAAAAGTTTGTCGCTTTACTACTAAATAAGGACTCCCAAGGTTTCGCTTTACGGAAATCTTTAACTTCGGGCGTACCACTAATACCCACTAAAGCGCCAGTAGCATCAAGTGCATCATAAAAGTTACCAAGTTCATCTACTAAACCTACTTCTTTAGCCTGTTTACCTGTATAAACTCGCCCATCAGCTAAACTTCTTACCTGCTCTGGTGTTAAATTACGTCCTTGACTGACTACATCAACAAATTGTTCATACATTTCATTAACCATTTTCTGTAAAAGCTCTTGTTCTGCTGGTGTCATGGGGCGTTCGTTAGATAAAATATCTTTAAATTCTCCACTTTTTATCTTTTTACTCTGAATACCAATTTTTTTATATAATTCTTCTGTATTCATATACGGAATATAAACACCTATGCTTCCGGTCAAAGTCGAAGCATTCGCATAAATTTTATCACTATAAGCAGCTAACCAATAGCCAGCTGAAGCCGCTGTATCACCCATAGAAACCACCACCGGCCTACCAGTTGTTGCTTTATAACGTTCTATCTCTCTACCAATTTCTTCCGCAGCCGTAACGCTACCACCCGGTGAATTAATGCGCAATAAAACTGCTTTCACCGTATTATCCTCAGCTGCTTCACGAAACTGCGCCATAATACTATCCGTAGTTGCTGCATTTTCATCAAATAAACTAGTAGTAGCATCACCTGACGTAATTTCTCCTTCAACTCTAATAACCGCAATTCGTTCACTAGTTTGTAGCGCAACATTTTCGTTGTTTTTACCATCCAACAAGGAAACAACGAATGACAAAATTGCAATCAATAAAATAACACTCATAAATATTCTTTTTAACACTTTTTTCACCTCATTTTCCTTTGTTTTCTTCTCATTATAACCTAATGCTCGCAAATTTTAAACGTAAACCACCGCTAACCGCCCGAATTACTAAGGCAGGAGTGCTCGGCGTCAACTAAAGTAAGTCGCCCAATACTCCTGCCCTACGCCGCATAATTTCCTTGTTATTTTATTGCCGCAGCAATAAATTCTCTAAACAAAGGATGTGGATTAGTCGGTCTTGATTTTAATTCTGGATGAAATTGCACACCAACAAACCATGGATGTTCACTAATTGGTAATTCAACAATTTCTACTAGTTTACCATTAGGTAAAGTACCGCCAATAATCAAACCATGTTCTACTAACGAATCTCTTAATTCGTTATTTACTTCATAACGGTGACGATGACGTTCATAGATTAAATCTTCTTGGTATGCTTTTGCTGTCAAAGTATGTTCTTTAACTTGACAAGGGTATTGCCCTAAACGCATCGTACCACCTTTAATTTCAATGCTGACTTGCTCTGGCATCAAATAAATCACTGGATAAGGTGTTTTTTCATTGAATTCAGTACTATTGGCCTCTCGCATATTACAAACATTACGCGCAAATTCAATGACAGCACACTGCATACCTAAACAGATACCAAAGAATGGAATTTTATTTGTTCTAGCATACTGTACTGCTTTAATTTTTCCTTCAATCCCTCGGTCGCCAAAACCACCTGGTACTAAGATTCCATCTACATCACCAAAAACTGCTTCCATCTTAGTCTCGTGCTCTTCTATCTTTTCGGCATTGACCCATTTAATCGTTAAATCTGCATCATTTAAAAAGCTCGCATGTTTTAAAGCTTCAACAATACTAATATAAGCATCTTGTAGTTCGACATATTTCCCTACAATAGCAATTTTAACCTTGTGTTGATGTGGGCGCAAGATATTTGCAACCATGGCATGCCATTCTTTCATATCTTTAGGTCTGTTTTCAACATCAAGTTTTTTCAAGACCACGTTATCTAGGCCTTGTTGTTCTAAAAGCATTGGTATTTCATAAATACTTTCTGCTGTAATAGCTTGAAAAACTGCCTCTTGATCGACATCACAGAACATAGCAATCTTCTCACGCATATCTTTAGGAATCTCTCGATCCGAACGGCAAACCAAAACATCAGGTGTAATACCGATCCCTCTCAATTCTTTTACACTATGCTGCGTTGGTTTGGATTTCAATTCTCCAGCACCTTCAATAAATGGTACTAGGGTAACATGTATATATAAAACATCGTTTTTACCCACTTCTTTTTTAACCTGCCTAATGGCTTCTAAAAAAGGTAAACTTTCAATATCACCAACCGTACCACCAATTTCTGTAATCACAAAATCAGCTTCATCTTGGTGTCCCACACAATAAACACGTTCTTTTATTTCATTAGTAATATGTGGAATCACTTGCACCGTTCTTCCTAGATAATCACCACGGCGTTCTTTATCAATTACTGTTTGATAAATTCTTCCTGCCGTTACATTAGAGCTTTTGGAAAGGCTAATATCAATAAATCTTTCATAATGTCCTAAATCAAGATCGGTTTCTGCACCATCATCAGTCACAAAAACCTCTCCATGCTGATAAGGACTCATTGTACCAGGATCAACATTAATATACGGGTCAAACTTTTGAATGGTAACTTTGAATCCTCTGCTTTTTAATAAACGGCCTAGCGATGCCGCTGTAATGCCTTTGCCCAGCGAAGAAACTACTCCGCCTGTCACAAAAATATACTTAGTCATGATATGCCTCCCACAATATATTTACGACGCTTTCCCGTCGCTTAAATGGTTCTGTCGTTATTTACATCTTTTCTGGTGCAGAAATGCCCAAGATAGCAAGTGCATGACGCACAACATTACGAACAGCTGTAATTAATAATAATCTAGCTTGCTGTAAATCTTTTTCTACACCAAGAATACGACACTGGTTATAGAAGGAATGGAAAAGTCCTGCTAAATCATACACATAGTGAGCAATACGATGTGGAGCTCTTTCTCGTGCAGCGACTTCAATTAGTTCCGGATATTCACTAAGTTTTTTGATTAAATCAATCTCTATCGGTTGCGTCAGCATTGTAAGAGGAGCTTCTGCATCAATCGCAATGCCTGTTTCTTCCATTTGTTTTAAAATACTAGTAATACGTGCGTGTGCATACTGTACATAATACACAGGATTGTCACTTGATTTTTCTGTAGCTAACGTCAAATCAAAATCTAGTTGACTATCAATAGAGCGCATAATAAAGAAATACCTTGCCGCATCAGTACCAACCTCTTCAATCAATTCACTTAGCGTCACACTTTGACCAGTACGTTTAGACATCTTAACTAGCTCACCATTACGATACAAACTCACCATCTGTAATATTAATACTTCAAGTTTTTCCGGAGCGTAACCAAGTGCTGCGACAGCCGCTTTCATTCTGGCAATATAGCCATGATGATCTGCGCCCCATAAATTAATCAGATGATCATAGCCTCTTTCTAATTTATTAAGATGATAAGCTATGTCAGCGGCTAAATAAGTAGGTACGCCATTCTCACGAATAACTACACGATCTTTATCATCACCATAAGCAGTAGATTTCAACCATAAAGCACCATCTTTTTCATACATATCGCCTTGAGCCAATAACACATCACAAACGGCTTTAATCTTATCTGCTTCATGCAGGGTTTTTTCACTAAACCAAACATCAAACTCTACATTGAAAGCTGCTAAATCTTCTTTAAGTGCCGCCATCTTTTCTTTTAGCGCAAGAGTCTTAAATTCTTCCAGACGAACCTCTTCTTCCATCTGCAAAAATTTATCACCATGAATTTTAATAATGCGCTCAGCAGTCTCAATGATATCCTTTCCATGATAGCCATTAGCAGGAAATTCACATTTTTTGCCTAGCAACTCTAAATAACGAGCATTAACAGATGCTGCTAAGATTTCCATCTGATTACCCGCATCATTAATGTAATACTCACGCTCTACCTCAAAGCCTGCCGCCAGCAATAAATTCGCTAAAGCACTACCCACAGCTGCACCTCTGCCATGTCCAACATGTAGTGGTCCTGTTGGGTTAGCACTCACAAATTCTATTTGCACTTTTGCTTTTTCTGCACGCTCTAAAGAGCCATAGTGCTCACCTTTAAGCAAAACTTCTCTTAATGTAGCATAAAGCCAGTCCTCTTTTAAATAAAAATTAATGAATCCAGGTCCTGCAATTTCTGCTTTAGCAACGTAAGGACACTCTAACTTATCAATAACTACTTGTGCTAAAAGTCGTGGGTTCATGCGCAAGCTCTTAGCAGTTTGCATCGCAAAATTAGTAGCAAAATCACCAAATTCTTTTTGCGGTGGCACATCTAAAACTGGTGCTGACACCTCGCCCTTATTGACAAGTCCTTCTTCCATGGCCTTGTGCATTGCTTGTATAATTGCTTCAGCTAGAATTTTTTTAACATTCATCCGTGTCAACCTCCTCAATTACAATCTTCAGGTTCATATCATTAGGTTCACTACCAGCAATTTGCATTTGAAATTTGATTTCAAGTTGCCAGCTTTTTACTTCTTGTGAAATTTGCAGTTCTTTAGTTAAAGTTCGTAAAGGTATTGTAAGCTCCGGCGTAATATATAAAGCATGATCTTCAAAATCATTTGCAAACTCTTGCCTACACTCGACTTGTCCATGACGCAACAAAAGCACCCGCTCACTATCCCATCTGAGCGTGGTCTTTGTTTTGCCGAGCCCTGTTGCAGCTGGTTCCTCATACACAACATAATACTTATCATTCTTATGGCGCAAAGTACCTTGAGTCTCTTGCGTCATCTCGTCTTGTCCTGCTTCGCCTGCTGACAAACCCTCTACTTTAATTTTCACCTTACGCAATCTTCTTCACTCCGCATAACGAGAAAAGCCTGCCACCCTTTCATCATCGAACTCCGTGTTGAAAAGAAAAGGAGCAAGGCCTCCGTAACCAAACTTTGTTATTTAACTTATCAGAAAACATAAAACCACAGTATAAAGAAGTTTTTATAAAAATTCCTTTATACATTATATATGATACTTATATTTTCTACAAGATTAAAGAAAGCATTTTCTTTTCATTATGCCAAAAAATTACCCACTGCAAAAGCAGCGGGCACTAATCCAATTTTATCGCATATTTTCAATAAAATCTTCAAATTTATTAATAAGAACAGGGTGTCCAGTGCAAGTCAATTCACGGACAGCAAAGCCGTAGAAGTCAGAGGCTTCTTCTCCGATTTCTATTTGCAAACCTTCCTTACGATATTCGTCAACCATCTTTAAAATAAATTTATTGATCTCATAAGTTTTACTACCATCAGCTGCCTGTACTTCCTTTACATTAACAGGAATTACTCGCTGCTCCGACGCAAAAGATTTAACCACCACATCCCATCCTCCTGGGATTGGTGGCTGCCGTTTTGCTATAATCAAATATTCTTTGGCAAAACCGACATAACCTTCAAGTTCATTGACCAATTTTGCTTTTTGCACAGGATAGCCATTGGCGTTTCCCCATTTAACGATCTCGTCGCTGACTTCATTGTTATGAATGACGCTCGAAAACGAAGCGGTCGTCAGGATTTTTTCTTCAGACATTGTAAATCCTCCTCGCCTTAAACTCCTTTTATTCTATCGTATTTTAAAAACTTTTTCAATCAAGAATCTGCTTTCTTCTTCTAAAAATACTTCTCATAGAAGTACTTCTCAAAATCAGCTTTACCTGTGGTGAGCTAAAGTTCCATCTCTAAGATAAATAAATCTAGTAGTAATACGTAGTGGCAGCCATAAATTCCTTTTTGTGTTTTAACTAGGCCTATGATAAAATTAAAATTCAAAGAATATTCCGCACCCGGGAGAAAGGAGCTGTACTATGTTTAAAACATTAAAAGAAGATATCAAAGTCGTTATGCAAAGAGACCCAGCCGCAAAATCAAGGATGGAAGTAGTACTCTGTTATCCCGGACTGCATGCTATATGGTTACATCGCTTAGCTCATAAGCTATATAAAAAAGGCTGGATTATTTTGCCGCGCCTATTAAATACCTTTTCACGTTTTTTAACGGGCATCGACATTCATCCCGGTGCCAAATTAGGCAAAGGCCTATTTATTGACCATGGCATGGGCGTCGTCATTGGTGAAACAGCAGAAATCGGCATTAATGTCACGCTGTATCAAGGTGTTACTTTAGGCGGAACAGGAAAAGAACGTGGCAAGAGACATCCAACAATTGGTGATAATGTCGTAGTTGCCAGTGGAGCTAAAGTTCTAGGATCTTTTTCCGTTGGTGCTAACTCCAAAATTGGCTCCGGTTCAGTAGTGCTTCATGCCGTTCCGCCGAATTCAGTTGTAGTCGGCATTCCTGGCCGTGTAGTCACACGCAATGGCGTTAAAGTAACGCCTGATGGTGGCATTGACCTTAATCATGATGTTTTACCAGATCCCGTAGCTGAATCTGAAACAAGAATCGCTGATTACCTCAAACTCTTAGACCGTCGCATGAAGGATTTAGAAAAAACGCTCATAACTATGCAAAAAGAAAATAAAAGCATTGAAGATACTGAAAAAGAAACAAGAGAGGTGGAAAAATGAGTAAAATTTTAACCATGCATGAAGCAATAGCGGAAGCTAAGCGTTGCCTGCACTGTTCACGACCGCTTTGTAGAACGGGTTGCCCCATTGAGAACAATATACCCGCCTTTATTCGTGCCCTGAGCGAAGGGAACATTGGTGCGGCTTACGAAATCATTGCGGAGCGTAGCAATCTACCTGCAATTTGTGGTCGCGTTTGTGCTCACGAGCGACAATGTGAAGCACACTGCATCCTAGCAAAAAAAAATGCCGCTATTGCCATCGGCAGCTTAGAAATGTTTATTGCCGATTTTGCTCATGAATATGGTGTCACACTCTTGCCCCCCTCAACTGGTAAACGAGGTAAAGTGGCCATTATAGGTTCAGGACCTGCTGGTCTTACAGTTGCTGGTGACCTAGCAAAAATGGACTTTGACGTAACAATTTTTGAATCACAACCAGAACCAGGTGGCGTCTTGCTGTTTGGCATTCCTGAGTTTCGTTTAGAAAAAAATGTTGTCAGACGCGAAATTAGTATTCTAAAAGATTTAGGTGTTAAAATTATTACCGATGTGCTCGTTGGCCCTGATCTTAATGTCGATGACCTTTTTGCTAAAGATTTCGATGCTATTTTTATGGGTACTGGCACAGCCTTACCCAATATTTTAAATATCCCCGGTCAACATTATGCAGGCATCGTAACTTCAACTTATTTCTTAAGAGTCATTGTGCTATCCGATTCAGGGAAACTAGACAAAAAAGAAACACTCTTAGACGCTGAGGCTAATGTGATTGTTATTGGTGCCGGCAATGTTGCCGTCGATGCAGCGCGCACAGCCATCAGACGCACTACCGGTTCCGTTACTGTTGTCTATCATAAAACAGCAGCTGAAATGAGCTGCCTACATTCAGAATACGAGGCGGCACTCGCCGAAGGTGTGCAATTCGAATTCTTAAAAAAACCAGTAGCATATTTAGATGAGCAACAACTCCATGATTATGCTACTCCGGCTACGGCAAGTGCAGCACCAGTCGCTGGCATTTTATTTGAAACAATAGCCAAAGATGCCGACGGTAACTTTACTAGCACTAATCAACAGCAAGCTCTCCCTTGTGACTTTGTGATTTTAGCCGTAGGACAAAAACCCGCTTCGCGAATCGTTTCCACAACAAAAGGTATTCAAGTCGATGACCGTGGTTTTGTCATTACCAAAGAACGCCCTTATGGCATGACGACAAGAGCTGGCGTATTTAGTAGCGGCGACGTTGTACATGGTCCTAAAACAGTTGTTTTGGCGATGAAAGAGTCCAAGAAAGTGGCTGCCGGTATCGCGCAATACATTGATGCAAAAAAACTACTAGCAGATTGCCAATAACCTTCTGTCTTCTACAAATAGTTAACAAAAAACTCCTCATGCTAACTAGTTAGCATGAGGAGTTTTTTAGATTGTATCTCGCCATAATTCTAAGTCTTCACAAAAATCTTCCCATAAATCTGGCACAATTGCCAAGGCTTCTGCGGTTTTAGCACTCTCCCAACCGCAAAAAACTGTTTGCTTTAACGATGTTTTACTGCCATCTGCTTGCATAATGCGCTGAGCCAATTCTTTATTAATATATTCATCATGTAAGAAACCTAACATATCCTGTAGTTTCTTCAAACGCCGTAACATTGTATTCGTATTATGATTAATTTCTGGAAAACTCATCATAACATAACGAAATTTTTTAACTTTAATCCGAATTTTATGCATTTTTTCTACATCAGAAAAATCCGGATACCGCTGTGTTAAAGAAATAATGTTCTTGCTCCACTCCCTAATTCTACGCCTAAAAAAACTTTCCAAGCCATACCGCTCACAACTAGCAGTCAAGGGCTCATCACTTAACCACATAATTAGCCTAGCAAAAGTAAAGGTTAGGGTCGCTAATTGCATTTTTTGTTTAACACGTTTCGCTTCGATTGCTCTAGCCTGACTAAGAATTTTAGCTAAATACTCTTGGGCTAACTCTTCTTGAGTCGTATTTGCTGAAAATTTTTCAATCGCCATTAAAGCCACATCTAATTCACGAAGCAATGACAATTCTTCGCCCTGCCTTCGTAACTCCGTTTGCCACAGGCTGGCTTGAGGTTGCTCTAAAACTGGCTTAAAAAAAGCCAAACAGGAACGTAGACGTCTAAGCTTTACTCTTAATTGTCTGAGTGTTATTCGTTCTAACGGTTTACACAAAAAATCCACCCAGCCTTGATTAATAAGAAATATTTGCCAAAACAAATGTGTGTCCAGGGCAGTTTTAATATCGTCCCGCTGATAGCGTAAAGAAATAAGCGGCTGATAATACCCGGCTAATTGACTCGCTCTTTCCCAAATATTGGGCTCTACCAGTACAAAAATACTCTTTTTTAAAACTTCGCCTAAAAACTTTTCTACTTGTTCAATATTCTTTTTTGTATAACTGATATAAAGATCACATTGTGAAAAAACTCTTTCTTCTACATTCACCGTTCCTATTTCCAAACGAGCACTAATTTTTTCACGCTTGTGCCTAATACTGATTGTTGTTTTATGTACTACTCTTTGTAAAGTTGCTTTGCGACGCTGCCAACAAACCTCTTTTTCCTCTTTTAAGTGCTGCTCATCAGTAATAATAACACTGTACTTTTCATCTTCTAACAAATCTAATAACATTTTTTCTGTTAGATTTTGAATGTTGCTTAAACATAATTCTTTCGTTAATACATTATTCATAAAGCTACTTTATACCACTTCCGCTGGCATCGCATCTCCCCTAAGGGCTGCTATTATATTATTAGCAGCAAGCGTAGCCATCTGATCACGTGTTTCAACAGTAGAAGTACCAATATGAGGTGTAATTGTTATGTTACTAAGAGTTAAAAGAGGATGATTGCTCGGTAACGGCTCTGGATCAACAACATCAAGGGCTGCCGCTGCAATCTCACCCGTACGCAAAGCCTCATATAAGGCCATCGTATCCACAACCTTACCACGAGAAGTATTAATAAATCTTGCGGTCGGTTTCATTTTAGCAAATTCTGCCGTGCCAATTAAACCAGTAGTTTCTTGCGTCAAAGGTACTGATACAACAATAAAATCAGAGATTTTTAGTAATTCTTCCAAAGCAACATATTGTGCGCCCATTTCTGCCTCATCTGTACGCACTCGTGTATTATGATAAACAATCTGCATTTTACTAGCTTGTGCCCGCTTAGCTAAAGCTGCACCAATTGCTCCCATGCCAATAATACCGACGATTTTACCAGCTAAATCAACACCAAAGCCGACTCCTTTTCTTGCACCCCATGCTCCACTTTTAACGTGTTCATGTCCACGTACAATACCTCTTGCTGTATCAATGAGCAGTGCATAAGCTAAGTCGGCAACTGCATCAACTAACACCCCTGGCGTATTACCAACCCGCACGCCAAACTTTTGGCAAGCGGCGATATCAATATTATCATAACCAACAGAAGCCTGTGCAATGACTTTCAGTTTTGGTGCTCGAGCCAAAAAACTTTCATCTATCTTGACATTACCTATAGAATATAAAGCATCTGCTTCTTGCAGCAAAGCATAAAACTCGTTTTCTGGTCTTTTGCCACCTTTTTGCCAGTCATGCAATATCACTTGTGCTCGTAAAATATTCAAAGCCGTATCTCGTAGCTTACCTGTGGCTAGTACCTGCATTTCTTTTAGCATCCGCTCTACCTCCTACTTTAATTACTTTTGCTTTTAATGTTTTGCTGGCACAATCTCCAGCCAATAATTATCAGGATCATTGATAAAGTAAATGCCCATCGCTGGATTTTCGTAACAAATACACCCCATGGTTTTATGTTTCTTATAAGCAGCTTCATAATCATCAACTTCAAAAGCCAAATGGAATTCATTCTCGCCTAAATTATAGGGTTCACTACGATCGCGCAACCAAGTTAATTCTAATAAGTGATTTGATACATCATCACCTAAATAAATCAAAATAAAACTACCATCAGCCGCTTCTTTACGTTTCTTTTCCTTAAGTCCTAACGCTTTTTCGTAAAACTCTACACTTTTTGCTAAATCTAAAACATTAAAATTATTATGAGCAAATTTAAATTTCATGAGCAAACACCGCCTTTATTTAAATGATTGCATTATTAGCATCACTGCCATAATTACGCCAGCCGTGATCTTACCTAAGATTGCGAGTAACTGCGTCTTAAATGCTAAAAAAGCTAAATTATACGCATCTGTCTTACTCTTGTTTTTGGCATATTCAATAATATAAGCTACTAAAAAAGCGCCCACTGCACCACCAATAATCGAGCCTAAAATAGGCAAAACCGCTGTACCAATAATTGCACCAAACAATGTTCCTAAACCAATAACAAAAACCATAAACCACGAAACATTTTTTCTCTTAACTCCAAATAATGAAACAAAAAACTCCCATAACTCACCAATGGCAAATACAATAAAAAAGTAGAGCAAAAAATCTTCATTAAAGCGTGTAAAACCATCAAAAACAGCAAAAACCAGTCCTGTTAATAGCAAGCCTGCATTACCCATCAGATTTAAAAAAGTCAGAAATAGGCAAGCCAAAACTAATACGTATAAAATTATATTACTTATGATATGTTCCATAGTAGGCCTGACTCCCTTCTGTTAGATTCTAAAGTCTTATTTTTGGTTGTATTATAACATATTCCCCTTAATAACGATACCAAGCAATTGCCACGTTTCCTTATTCAGTGGTACAATTAATAAGAGTAATTGTGGAGGTGTTTTATGCAAATATTTGAACCATGGCTCATGCCATTAGCAATTTTAGCATCCTTTTTTCTTTTCAAACTAATTTTACGTCCTTTAATCCGCAAATTGCTTATGCTTTTTGCAGCAAAGCTCTCTGCCTCCAGCGTTCAAGGTATTCTTGATGCGTCTAAAGCACCTGCAGATTTTATTTTAGCGGTTTTAGCTTTTTTCTTTGCACTAATGGTTTCACCGTTAGAAAGCATGACTAATCATATTTTAATGAAACACCTAATTCGTTCCTGTGTTATCATTAGTATTTTTTGGACTTTCTTTAATCTCGTAAGTTCAACTCATGATATCTTCCTAAAAGTATTAAGTTCTTTTGCCATTCGTTTAGATGCTGTTCTTTCTAACATTATATCAACCTTTCTACAATTCTTCATATTAGCAGTTGGTTTTGCAATGATTGTTAGTGAATGGGGCTATGATATTAATGGTTTTATCGCCGGACTTTCCTTAGGCGGCTTAGCCGTTTCATTAGCAGCAAAAGATGCTTTAGCTAATGTTTTTGGTAGCATTATTATTCTGATGGACAAACCCTTCGTTATTGGCGACTGGATTGAAACACTAGGCGTTGAAGGCACCGTTGAAAAAATTTCTTTACGAAGCACCAGTATTCGTACTTACCCAGAAGCGTTAGTCTATTTACCAAATTCGCTCTTAGCAAACACCTTAATTGCTAACTATTCGCGTCGCTCCAAACGTCGCATCGAGTTTACGCTATCAATTGCCGACTCTACGCCCTCCGAAAAGCTAGAACACGCATTAGCGGATATTCGAAGCTATATTACCGAACATCCACGTATTTATTCTAATAACTTCAATGTTAATTTCGATGCTTTTGGCGAAAAGAGTCTTAATATCTATATTTTTTGCTACTCTAAAACCACTGTTTATCTCGAGTTTTTAAAAATTAAAGAAGAATTAAATTTTGCCTTGCTAGAGATTATGACTAAGCATCAAATTGCTTCCTCATCAACTAGTACTAATATCTATTTTAATAATCCAGCAGCACCAGGAACTAGCAAGCAACAATAACGACAACGTCCTTAAAGAAGAAGCAGGTAAGCGCGTCTAAATAGACGCGCTTACCTGCTTCTTTTTTTACCAATGATATTTTTCACCACGACTAATCTTAAACGCACGATAAATCTGTTCTACTACTAACAGTCTGATCATTTGATGCGTAAAAGTCAACCGGGAAAAAGATATTCGTTCGTCACTTCGTTTACGCAATTCATCACTAAACCCAAATGCGCCGCCAATCACAAAAGCAATATGACTCTGACCACGCACCGCTAACTCATCAAATAAATCAGATAGTTCTGGCGAACTAATCGGCTGACCTATAACATCAAGCACCACAACATGCGCTCCTCCAGGTATTACTGCAAGTAGTCGTTTAGTTTCTTTAGCAATCACCTGCGTTTTTTCTGCGGGTGAAGGATTATCCGGCATTTTTTCTTCATTAATACTGATTATTTCTAGCTTACAGAAAGGTCCCAACCTTTTTAAATATTCTTCAATACCTTGCGTTAAATATTTTTCTTTGATTTTTCCGACGCAAACAAGTGATATCTTCATTATTATTGAGCTGGCATTTCTTCTAGAGTCAGGTTAAAAGTCAGCTTTTCATCACCACGCAAGATTTCCATCTTTACTTTTTCGCCCACACTCATATTAGAAATCCTATCACGCAAATCGCTAACTAGATTAATTGCTGCACCATCAAACTTAAGAATAATATCATTTGTACGAATACCTGCCTTCCAGGCTGGCCCACCCGCAGCGATTTTCAATACATAAATACCGTCATGTAAATCAATATCTATGCCATAGCGCTCAGCTATCTCTTTATCAAGTAAAGAAGCTCCGATATATGGTCTAATAACGCGCCCTTGCTTCTCCAAGTCAGCAATGATCGGTTTCGCAGAATTAATAGGAATCGCAAAACCGATACCTTCAACACCAGAAACAGCGATTTTAGCGCTATTTATACCAATAACTTCACCATCAGCATTCACTAATGCACCACCGGAATTACCTGGATTAATCGCAGCATCAGTTTGAATCAGTTTGAATCTACGTTCACCTAAGTCGATAGAACGGTTTAAAGCACTAATGACGCCTACGGTTACACTCCCACGAAACTCCAATCCTAGTGGATTACCAATTGCAATAGCAGGTTCACCGACCAAGGTCTGATCAGAATCACCAAAAGTTGCTACCGTCAAATTATCGGCATCAATTTTAACTACAGCTAAATCAGTCGCCGCATCTACCCCCAAAACTCTTCCCGGCACTGAGCGGCCATCCGAAAGACTCACCACAATCTCTTGCGCGCCTTCTACAACATGATTATTAGTAACAATTAAACCAGATTTATCATAAATAACGCCGGAGCCAGTTCCTCTCTCCGTCAATTGTACACGATTAAAAAAATCTCTAACTAATGCTTTATTCGTAATACCAACCACAGCTGGTCCAACATCTTTGGCAACTTTTACAACAGGTGTATTTCTTGCCCCACTAGGATCCGCCGCTAATACCGGCGTTGTAACAGAAGAACTAATATTCGGTGTATGCGTCTTTGCTGCTGCGCAACCACCAACTACCAAAACCACTCCTAGCATCATCCCAAATAAAACAGAAGCTGTATTACGAAAAATATTCTTTTTCAAAAGACTCACTCCTTACTTATATTATGTGTAATATGTTCTTGTGATGCGATAAAAAGCTTCGGTTCACGAGCGCAACCTGCATCACTAATTATCCTTTTAATAGTTTCAGAGGCCAATTCAGGTCTATTGTTTTCTGCACTCAAATGCGCTAAAAAAACCTCCTTTGGCATTTTATCAAGATTGGCTAAAAACCAACCTGCTGCTGTATTAGATAGATGCCCGCGTGCACTTAAAATGCGATTCTTGAGCATGCGTGGATAGTCACCATTTTTTAACATATCCTCATCATGATTAGCTTCTAAAATTAGAATATCACAACCCGCTGTACCTTGTCTAATCGACTCATTAACAAAGCCACTATCAGTTAGATAACTACATTTCTCACCACGACAGACAAAAGAATAACCAACAGGCTGAGCCGCATCATGCGATATTGCAAAAGAAGATATTTCTACCTGACCTAAAGAAAAATTCTGCGGCAACAAGCGATGGCAAACTCTTTCTATATCATTGCGTACTTCCATTGCACCCCAAGTTTCTTCATTAGCAAAAACAGGCAATTTATACTTACGTGTTAAGACTGGTAAGCCAGCTACATGATCACGATGTTCATGCGTAATCAAAACACCACTTAAATCAAGTGGATCAAGGTCTAGCTCTTTAAGTCCAGCCGTAATACGGCGGCAGCTAATACCTGCATCAACCAAAAACGCTGTATCCCCAGCTTTAATTAAAGTTGCATTACCTTTGCTGCCACTAGCAATCACACAAACTGAAAACTCCTTACTCATGCGTCTTCCGCCATAATTCTTACACCAGCGCTAGTTCCAATACGATCAGCTCCCGCGTTAATCATCGCTTCTATCGTAGCTCGATCGCGGATACCACCTGCTGCTTTGATGCCTACTCCACTACCACGCACCATTGACTTTATTAACTCAATATCGGCAATCACTGCGCCATGAGAACTAAAACCCGTACTTGTTTTAACAAAAGCAGCACCACCAGCAATGACAATCTTACAAGCCTTCTGCTTTTCTTCTCTAGTCAATAAAGCTGTTTCAATAATCACTTTAACTGGTTTTTCACCAGCAGCATTTACAACAACTGCAATTTCTTTTTGTACTTTTTCATATTCGCCAGATTTAAAATCAGCAATATTCATTACCATGTCGATTTCATCGGCACCACTGTCAATCGCTAACTGCGTTTCCCTGCTTTTAATCTCTGTAAAAGTTGCGCCCAGAGGAAAACCAACCACACTAATAACTTTTACCGTTGAAGACGCTAAACGCCGTTTTGCTAAACTAATATAACAAGGATTAATACAAACACCATAAAATTCATATTGCTCAGCTTCAGCACATAGTTTCTCTATATCAGCTTTAGTTGCTTCTGGCTTCAACAATGTATGTTCAATATATTGGGGAAAAAATATCATAGCACCAGCTCCTTAAAACTCCACTTGCTTTATATTATAACAAATATTAAGCTATAAATTGTAAAAAAAATGCGTAAAGGCGGTCTCAGATTATTCTGAGGCCGCCTTTTTTTAGATTAATTTTGTTTTTTTTGGCAGTCACCACAAATTCCATAAAAGTAGAACTGCTTTTCTTCTACCTTATAGCCCGTTTTAGCAGCGACTTCTTTATCAAGATCTGCTGCTGAAAGAGGCCCAACGTTTTCAACGCGGCCACATTCATTACATTGAACGTGTGAGTGTTCCGATATAATCGCATCATATCTTGAACTACCCTCGCCTGTGTTAAGGATCTTAATTAATCCTAATTGACTAAGAATCTCCACCGTTTTATATACAGTAGCAAAACTCATTGATGGATACTTAGGTCTTAATTGGTTATACAACATCTCAGCGTTAGGATGGGATTGACTTTCAGCCAACACTTCATAGACCGCGAGGCGTTGTGGCGTAACTTTAAAACCATGGTCACGCAATATGCCAGCAAGTTTTTGTCCCGAGATCATTTTTCTTCCTCCTTATCTGATTCCAAAGGTATGTAGTACATAATATACTTAACAAAGCAACAAAACAACTTACAGAATTTATTATATTTTCTGAATTCTTTTTCGTCAAGCTAAATTTATAAATCTTTTCTTCAACCATCTATTTACCCAAACTACACTCAGAGTGCGGTATTGCAAGAAATAAGTAGTTAAAAACTTAAGTAATTATCCTTTTTCATCAAAAATTGTTACTGCTTAATTATTTCTATCTGTCACAAACTTTTCACATTTATTCCAAATTCAGTCTTAAATTTTGGCTTGATTTAGTTTCTTTAATTCAAAATACATAAAAATACCAATAATCATCGCCGAGCCAAAATCTGAAATCATCCCAGCGTATAAAATACCAGTAATACCATACCACCAAGGCAAGATAATCAACAATGGCAATAAAAGTAATAATTGACGTAATGTCGATAAAAAGCTTGCTTTAAGCGGTTGACCCGTTGCTTGGAAATAACTTGTAGAAATAATCTGAAATCCTGCTAAAAAAACGCCACCCAAAAATAAACGCATACAGGCAACAGCAAAATCCATAAATTCCGGATTATCTACACCAAAAATTGCTAGTAATGGTTCTGGTATAAACTGACAGCATAACCAGCCAAAAATTGTGACAGCGGAAGCAATTTTAACCGCTAACAAATAAACCTCTTTGACTCGTTGCAATTGCCCAGCACCTTTATTAAAACCAATTATTGGCTGTGATCCAGCACCAATACCAATGCAAATCGAGATCACAATCATATTAACTTTCATCACAACGCCCATTGCACTAATAGCTAAATCACCACCCACACCACTCAAATCGCCATAGTATAGTAGTGCATTGTTCATTACGACTTGTAAAAGTGTTGCTCCAGATTGTAAGATACAACTAGAAAAACCTAACGTAGCAACTTGAAAGCCTAATCGCCAATCAGGATTAAGTAAATAGGCTTTTTGTAAGCGCATATTACTTTTGAGTGTAAAATAACGCACAAAAATAAATAAAGAAAGCAGTTGTGCACAGGCTGTTGCAAAGGCTGCCCCTAAGACGCCCCACTTAAAAGCAAAAATAAACAAAGGAGCTAATACAAAGTTTAAAATAACGCCACTGACCATTCCACGCATCGCAATTTGTGGATTGCCATCAGCCCTCGCCAAATTAGCTAAAGCAATAATCAAAATACTAACAGGAATAATTAAAATCATAACACTGCCAAATTGACGAGAATACTCCATTGTGTTCTCAGTTGCCCCAAATAAAATAAGTAGCGGATCCATAATACTAAGGCCGATAATCGTCATTACGATTCCAATCACAAGAGCCACTGTAACAACAGTATTCAATACTTTTTCAGCAATATCCTTACGACCTTCTCCTAATCTTATTGCTGCAACAGCACTACCACCGACACCAAATAAAGTAGCAACTGCTAGCACAACCGTAACAATAGGAAAAGTAACTGTTGTCGCAGCGTTTCCCAAATAACCCACGGCATGACCAATAAAGATTTGGTCAATAATATTATATAAAGAATTAGCCAACATCGAAATAATAGCTGGCCACGCAAACATTTTAAGTAGTTTAGCTGGGCTTTCATAGGCTAAAATATTATCGTGTACTGCTATTTTATCTTGTACATTCATCTTCTTCATCCTCACTCTTAACTATACCGGCATCAAAGCCGATAATAAAAAAGGCACTAATAAGGTCAAAACTAAACCATTCACAAAACCTAAAATTCCTATTTGCAAATTAGTATACTTAATAATAACTGGTAAGGTGGAATCCATTGTGCAGGCACCACCAATCCCTATACTCAGCACTTTATTATACCTAGCGACTAAAGGAATCAAACCAAAAGACAATGTTTCTCTTAATGCATTCGTCAAAAAAGAAATTGTTCCAAGTTCAACGCTATACATCGCACTGATAACTACGGAAGATAAACTATACCAACCGAGTCCAGCACTTACCAACAAAGCATCTTCTTTCGCTAAGCCTACCGCCGTACCAAAAAGTGTGCCACCGACTAAACTGCCTACAATAACCGCTACTGGAATTGCCAGCATTAAAACAATACCTTGAGGATTCCATATTTTTTTCAAGATATGACGGTTGCCACCGATTTCACTACCGGCAACAAAAACAATAAAAGATAACGCACTCATTAATATCGTATCTAAGAGCGGTATGCTAGACTGTTCGAGCCATAAAAATCCACCCAAAACACCTAACACAATCGCAAGCATTATGCCTATAATCATCAGTTATCCTCCTCTATTCGAGGTAGCTCCACTGCTAAAAAACGTGTAAGTAACCATAAGAAAAACAAGCTTCCAATAATAACACCTATCGCAATAAAAGTTGCTTTAAAGCCCAATAAGCCTAAATTTGCTAGCAATTCTTCATTACAACCGATTTTTGCTCCCAGACACCATAACATAACCAATAGAGCAGCGGTAGAAA
>DVNI01000028.1 GCA_018714505.1 Candidatus Avacidaminococcus intestinavium | reverse complement strand
TATTTATATTCCATTTTTTTTGGGTATCTAGATATAAATTAGATACATTATAATTACTACTATCTCCACCAGTAGAAATTTCCCCATTAGGTTCTATATTATTGGCTTCAACCTTTTTATTGTTGAATGATAGTATGGTTTTAGTTTGATTATTTGTATCAGTATAAATTAAACTTGCGGCATGTTTAGTATCATTATATGCATATCTTGTTTTAATAATGGTTCCATCCGTTAATTTTCTTTGGCCATACAGAGGATCTATTTTAGAATAATTCCATGTGAAGTGTAGATTGGGAGACAAGGCTAGGCTAGTAAAAATATTTGTTCTTTGGTATTTTTCGTTAACTCTATATGTATTGTTGGAGGGGCGATCCATTTGTGCGTGTTCAAATTTATTGACATAATCTTTGGAAAAAGCAATTATTGCACCTTCGCCTTGGCTTGTAACGCTATATCTATTTAAGTAATTGCCAACAGTTGAACTTATTGTAGTTTTTAATTCACCTGTTCCTTTTTTGGTAATAATATTTATAACGCCACCTAAGGCTTCTGCACCATAAAGAACTGAAGATGCTCCTCTGACAACTTCTATTTTCTCAATACTATTAATTGGAATAGCGCTAACGGAGGCATAATTATTGACATTAATGGGGGCTCCATTTACCATTATTAGTGCGCCTTTGTCAAATCCTCTTAAAAATACGCGACTATAACTGCTACCTAGATCATCTCCACCAGGTGAATAAGAATAATCAGTAATTCCAGCAACTCTTCTCAATGCTTCCATTGTCGTTGTTGCTCCATTTTTTTCAATTTCTTCTTTGGTGATTACGCTAACACTTGCCGGTGTATTTAAATCTCTAGTTTCCATTCTTTGAGCTGTTATAATCATTGGATCAAGGTTAAAGCTCTCAGGTGATTCTGCTGCATATGTTGGCTGCAGGATACATAGCGAACTACTATAAGCTAATAGCGCTAGTATGATTTTCCTTCTGATGGTTATTTTTGACATGAACATCATCCTTTCAAATAAAGCAGTTTATAACAACAAAAATAATTTCATATCCAGCTAATAGGTCATATAAAATTATTTTTAAAAATAAAAAATACCTTTTGCTAAGGCAAAAGGTATTAAAGAAGCTACAGGAATAGAAGCTACAATTACCAAACTGTCTCACGCAGCAGTAATAATTCATCAGGCAGTTCTTCTGACTCCAGTTCATCGTATGTTTCAAGCCTTCCCGAAAATAATTTCAGTGGCATACTTTGAAACAACTCCCTGTTACAGCGACGGGATCGTGTGGGATTTGCACCCAACTTATCTATTAAGACTATAATAGTCACCTGAGAAAAATATATAGATGTCAAAATACAAGTTTAATTCAAAGATTCTTAGCAAAATATATCATATATTACAATAATATGCAATTCATAATTTTTAAAAGTTAAAAGGCAGCGGTTAATAAAGAAAAAGGTCACCAGATTAAATCTGGTGACCTTTTTCTTTATATTTTCTTGTTGAAGTTAGAGTAAGGTACGATCGCGGATAATTTGTTCAATGACGTGTGGATTTTCAACAGTTGAAAGATCACCAAAACCGGTAGTATCTTTTTCAGCAATTTTTCTTAAGATACGACGCAAAATTTTGCCGGAACGTGTTTTAGGTAAAGCAGGAACGAATTGCACCATGTCAGGCGTAGCCACTGGACCAATTTCTGACCTAACATGGTTAATGAGTTCTTGGCGTAATTCTTCAGAGCCTTCATAACCTTCCATCAAGGTTACATAGCAATAAACACCTTGGCTTTTAATAGGATGAGGGAAGCCAACAACTGCTGCTTCTGAAACTAAAGGATGAGATACTAGTGCTGATTCTACTTCTGCACTGCCTAAACGATGTCCCGAAACATTGATGACATCGTCGACGCGTCCTGTAATTTGGTAGCAACCTTCTGCATTGCGGCGACAACCATCTCCTGTGAAGTATTTTTCCTTATATGTTGAGAAATAACCTTCAATAAAACGATTATGATCATCTAGTACGGTGCGAGCTTGGGCTGGCCAGCTATCAACGATGCAAAGATTGCCACTGCCTTCGCCTTCTATAACTTTACCATCAGAGTCTACTAGTTGAGTTTGGATTCCGAAAAATGGGCGATTGGTAAATTCGGCCTTGCGACCAGTACTGCTAGGTAAAGCAGTAATCATAATACCGCCAGTTTCAGTTTGCCACCAAGTATCAACAATGGGTAGCTTATTTTTGCCAACCATACGGTTATACCAATCCCACGCTTCTGGATTAATGGGTTCACCAACTGAACCTAATAAACGTAGTGAGGTGAGAGAGGCTTTTTTTACAAATTGGTCACCAGCTCCCATCATCGAACGGATGAGGGTTGGTGCTGTATAAAATACCGATACGCGATATTTATCGATGATTTCCCAAGCTCTACTATAATCTGGATAGTTGGGGACACCTTCAAACATGACTACTGTTGCACCGTTAGTAAGTGGACCGTAGACTAAATAGGTGTGTCCAGTAATCCAACCGAGGTCAGCTGTAGACCAAAAAACATCTCTATCGTTATAGTCAAATACATAGCGATGAGTCAAAGACGCATAAACTAAATAGCCACCGGTTGTATGAACAATGCCCTTAGGTTTACCGGTTGAACCAGACGTATAAAGAATAAATAAAGGATCTTCAGCTTTCATTCTAGCTGGTGCACAAGTTGCTCTAACCGATGCTGTTTCCTGATGATACCAAAGATCACGGCTAGGCGCCCAATTTATTTTATTGCCAGTACGGCGCACGACTAAGACTTTTTTTACAAAAACATATTGTTTGGCAGCGATTCGTACTGCAATATCTGTATTACCTTTAAGTGGGATGGTTTTGCCACCACGAACACCTTCATCACAGGTTATGACAAAGGTTGAGCGGCAACCAACGAGGCGACCAGCTAGAGCATCGGGTGAAAATCCACTGAATACGAGTGAGTGTACAGCACCAATGCGAGCACAAGCTAGCATTGCATAAACCGCTTCAGGAATCATCGACATATAAATGGTAACAAAGTCACCTTTTTTAACGCCTTGTTTCTTTAGAACATTGGCTAATCGACAAACATTTTCATGTAATTCTTTATACGTAATTTTTTTATTAATATAAGGATTATCACTTTCCCAAATGAGCGCTGTTTTGTTTGCGTGCTTAGCTAAGTGGCGATCAATACAGTTGTAAGAAGCATTTGTTACACCGTCTTCAAACCATTTGATTGAAACTTTGCCACTAAAAGATGTGTTTTTTACTTTAGTGTAAGGTTTGAACCAATCAATACTTTTACCTTGCTTGCCCCAAAACCGATCTGGGTTTTCAATACTCTCTTGATACCATTCAACATATTTATCTTCCGTCAGGAGGGCGGGACTTTTTTTGCTTTTACCATTTTGCTTAAAATCCTTGAGCATTTCATCACTCCTTAATTGATATTAGTAAAAATGTATAACAAATAATTACTGAAAGTCAAGAATAATCGTCATTTTAGTAGAAATATGTAATACTATTGAAGTGATAAAAGTAATAGTAGTTTAAATTATCTCTTATAAATAAGCGATCATACTTTTAAAGTATAAACTATATTATAGAAAAATGGAACACGAGAGTAGACCAAAACAACAAAAAATACGCTATTGACTTGTATTCTATGATGTAGTTTAATGTAGAAAAGCTAATTAAAATTTAAAATTATATATAGTTAAGATAAGGTGCTTTGTGCTTAATAGAAAAATGGTGTAAATCCATACGATCCCGTCGCTGTTAGAAACCATGTGTTTCAAAGTCAGATAACTACCTTATCTATGTTACATCTTCCTACGAGTGAAAGGGAGTGTATTTATCCAAATGTATCTTTTGGGTGATATTCTGAACCTTCTCGTTATGGGAGGGTTCTTTGTTTTTTAGAAGGGAGCAATTAGTTAATGCATGGAATTTTATTAATGACTAATGTGGAAAAGCAATACCAACATTTGGAAGCGGCAAGAATATTTTTAGAGGAAAAAAGCTTATTGCCTAAAGGTACGGAAATAGTTTATTTTAATAGAGAAAGCAAGATGACACAACGATTAGAAAGTTTGATTGTGCAGTCAAGTGTAGTGCTTATTTGTTGGCAAGGACCGCTTGCCCAAACCGAAATCAGTTCCAGCACTTTAAAAATTGCTCAGCGGCAAAAAATTACTTGTGCTTTGCTGTCATCTACTGAAGACGAAAGCCAAGCTAATTATAATTTTAATGAACAAGATGCAGCAATTATTCGGAAATATTATGCTGCAAGTGGTGCTGAAAATTACCAACAGTTACTTTTGTATGTGGCGAATCGGTTTGCTGGTAACAGTGTTTCTTATCAACCACCAAAAACACTTCCTTGGATGGGTAATTATATAAAACAAGAGCGTACTGAGGGAAAACCTGTTATAGGTATTTTATTTGCTAGAGAAAACTGGATTTGGCAGGAAACAGCGTATATTGATTTATTGATTAAAGAAATAGAAAATAATGGGATGGTTGCTTTACCGGTCTTTTGTTTGTGGAGCGCTAATCTTAAGGAGCAAATACCTGGCTTTAGCGAAGCGGTTACACAGTATTTTTATCAAGATAATCAATGTTTAGTAAATGTGGTTATTAATACTTTTAAGGTGGGTTTGACGCAGAGCAAGAGTAATGATAAGCATACTTTTAAAAATTTAAATGTACCAGTTTTACAAGGCTATAATCTATTACGAAGCCTTAGTGAGTGGGAAGAAACCTTTACTGGCATGAACCCTATTGAATTATCGTGTAATGTTGTCCAACCAGAATTTGATGGCGTGATTCATGGTTTACCGCTTTCTAGTAAAGAAAACACGGCTAATCAGGGAATGCAATATATAGGCATTGACGAAAGAGTTCAAGCTTTTGTGCGCAAGATCAAAAAATGGGCAGTGTTATCGATGAAGAAAAATGAGGAGAAACGGATTGCCATTATTTTTCATAACTATCCGCCAACTAATGATAGTATCGGTAGTGCACAAGGATTAGATTCTACTGAAAGCGTCGTCGATCTTCTAAAATATATGGTTCAATGTGGCTATAAATTAGATGAGCTACCAACTAATGGGAAAAGCCTGATACAAGAGCTAACGCAGGGTATTACTAATGACCGACGATTTTTATCTGAACAAAAACTTAGTGAAGATAGTAATAAAATTACGACTAAAGAATATGATGCGTACTTTAGAACTTTGCCACGGGCAGTGCAAGTTAGTCTAGAAGAAGAGTGGGGGAAAGCACCTGGTGACGTTTTTAAGTACGATGACAGCTTGGTGTTACCAGGGAAAGAAAATGGTAATTTTTATATTACCATGCAGCCACCACGAGGTTTTGGCGAAGACCCAGGTAAAATAATTCATTCGCCAACTTGTCCTCCGCCACACCATTATTTAGCTTTTTATCATTGGCTGCGCAATATTTGGCGGGCTGATGCAGTGATTCATGTCGGTACGCATGGTTCGTTAGAGTGGTTACCTGGTAAAAATGCAGGCCTTTCGGCAGAATGTTATCCGGATGTGGCTTTAGGTGATTTGCCGAATATTTATCCTTATTTAGTGACCATTGTCGGTGAAGGACTTCAGGCTAAGCGGCGAAGTTCTGCTTGTTTAATCGGGCATTTGAATCCACCTGTAGATCGTGCTGACACATATGATGACCTAGCTGAATTAGAAAAACTACTGGATGAATATGCGAAGTTTAATAGTGAAAGTCCAGGTAATGCAGTTGTTGCCAAACAGATTCAAGAAAAAATTAGAGTTATGCATTTAGAAGAAGATTTACCGCAAGAAGATGCAACAGAGGATGAATATATATTAAAAATACATACATATATAGAACGTTTAAAGCATATGCAAATTAGAACAGGACTGCACATCTTAGGAAAAATTCCTCTGGCTGAAGAATTGAAAAACTACGTTTTAGCGTTGACACGGGTAGAAAATAATGAAATACCTTCTTTGCCTCAGACGATTGCTGGTGCATGGGGGTTTGATTATTATGAACTGGAAACAAAAAGTGGACAAGTGTTTAATGGTAAAAGTGGCGCAGAGCTTTTAGGCGAGCTATGGACTTTAGCTGAAAGTATTGTTGAATATTTAATTCTTCATCAAGAGAATGAGCGGGTTTGCACAAATTTATGTGCAGAGCCCTTTGTGAAAAACAGTTTGCAGAGTGCGGCGTTTAAAACACAATTGATGCAAGTTGCGCAATATATTGTGAGAACTATTATCCCTAATTTGTTGAAAACAAAGCAAGAAATTTTAAATACTATAAAAGCTTTGGAAGGAGCATTTATTGAAGCTGGACCGGGTGGAGCACCAACTTCTGGTAGAGCCGATATTTTACCTACTGGACGCAATTTTTATGGTGTTGACCCTAATAATTTACCGACACCAGCGGCGTGGGAAGTTGGTAAAGTACTAGCGGAACAAGCTATTGAGCGTTATCTAAAAGAAGAAGGCCGGTATCCAGAAAGTATTGGTATTGTTATGTGGTCTGATTCAAATATTCGAAGTAATGGTCAATGTATTGCTGAGTTTTTATACTTGCTAGGCGTTAAACCTATTTGGCAACGGGGCAGTATGAAAGTTACGGGTTTAGAGGTTTTGCCGTTAAGTGAACTACAAAGACCTCGAATTGATGTCATGGCGAGAATTAGTGGGTTATTTAGGGATTCAATGGCGGTTGCAGTAAATTTACTTGAAAATGCGATTAATCTGGTTAAAAATTTACAAGAAGATGAGACGCAAAACTATATTGTTAAACATTATAATGAAGAACTAAAAAACTTATTGCAAGATGGTTATGAAAATCAAGAGGCAGAGACCTTGGCTGCTTGTAGAATTTTTGGTTGTCCATCTGGTGGCTATGGTGCTGGTGTAGCAAGCTTATTAGAAGAAAAGAATTGGGAAAATATAGATGACTTAGCTGATGTTTATGTAAGGTGGGGCGGACATATTTATGGAAAAGAGCTGGCTGGAGAATATAAACCGGAATTATTTCGTAGACGTTTAGGAACGCTTGATATAACAATCAAAAACATTGATAATCATGAAGTTCATTTATTAAATTCGGATGATTTTAATGCCTATTGTGGTGGCATGAATGCCGCAGTAAAAAGCATTCGGGGTGTGATGCCTAGGTGTTATATTGGTGATAGCTCGGACCGTAGTAAAGCCGAAACTAAAAGCTTGGATCAAGAGTTTCGCAGAGTTTTTCGTGGTGAATCTTTAAATCCTAAATATCTAGAAGGTATGAAGAAACATGGTTATAAAGGTGCTTCTGACTTAGCTGGTCTAGTAGCACATGCTTATGGCTGGGACGCAACAAGTAAGGTTATGAATGATTGGATGTATGAAAGTTTAGCAGAAAAACTCGCCTTAGATAAAGATATGCAAGCATGGATGAAAGAGGTTAATCCTTGGGCCTTAGAACGGATTGTAAGTAAACTTCTAGAAGCGGAGCAAAGGCACTTGTGGCAAGCACAAGAAACGACCAAGGCGGCTCTAGCTAAAGTGTATTTAGAGATTGAGGGACAATTAGAAGAGCAGTCTGAACGTTAAAATAATATTAAGCAGAGCTAATGATGTGGCAGAAGGGTTACCAAATGAGTGTATTAAAAAAACTTAATTTAATGCTGAGCATTATTATCGTAGCTGTCTTGTGCGTGGGGTGTGCTGCGGACTCGTTTGATGGTGCACCATACAAAGAAAGAACAGCAAAATATTTGGGTCTTAGAGATAATACAGGCAAGTTAGTTCATTTAGCAAGACCTCCTGAGCGAATTGTATCTTTAGCATTACGTTCTGATGAAATATTACTAGAAATGGTTGAGCGTAAAAGAATTATTAGTTTGAGCAAATGGGCTGCTGATCCTAATGTTTCTAATATTACCCATTTGGTTGGCGATTTACCTTGTCAAACGTTGTTGTCAGAGGAACATATTATTGCGTTAAAACCAGATTTAGTAATTGTTAGTCAATCGCAACCTTATGATTTAGTATATCGTTTGCGTAGCTTGGGAATACCTGTTTTTGTTTGTCCATTGCCTAGAACCGTGCAAGATTCTAAGAATATGATTTTAGAGTTGGGCAACTTGCTAGGGGTGAAAGAGCGAGCTGGTGAAATCGTAGCAGGTATGGAAAAACGCTTACGCATCATTGAAGAAAAAGTAAAGTTGATACCGGAAAAGCAAAGAGTTGTTGTATACAGATTTTCTATTAGTGGCGGCAGCGGAGGTAAGAATAGTTCATTTAATGACGTTTGTAATTTGGCTGGGGTAAAAAATGCTGCAGCTCAAATGGAATTTTGGGGAACGCAATTGATGCCTAAGGAACAAATTGTGCGACTTAATCCAGATGTTATATTGTTACCGACTTGGGATTATAGTGGTGAGATAGATATTAAGCAATATGTTACTAATATTATTGAGGACCCTTCGTTACAAACAGTAAAAGCTATTAAAGAAGGGCGCTTGTATATAATTTCGGATAAGTATATGTTGTCTTCATCACAATATATGGTAAATGCGGTAGAAGATATTTATGAGGCCTGTTATGGTACGGGTAAAGGTCTTTGGCAAAATGAAAATATTGATTAAATAAAAAAAGAACTTCATAACGAAGTTCTTTTTTTATTTAATCAGCCGTTGATCAGTAATAATAAGATCTAAAGGAATATCATGTTCTTCTGTTGGAATTTTAGGTAGAACTTGTTCTTCAAAACAAACTCCCATTTTGATTACATTAACATTAAGCAAAGGGAAAAGTCTATCATAGTAACCTGCTCCATAACCAATACGGTTTTTAGAATGGTCAAAGATTAACCCTGGCGTAATAATTAATTCTAAGTCTTGATAATTTTGGGGGTCGAAACCCTCGGCCTTAGGCTCGAGAATACCATAAGTGCCAGGCACGAGTTGTGCAACATCGCGAACTTTAATTGGCAGGATTTTACGTGATATTTTATCGGTAAAGGGTAGATATGCCTGTTTATTTTGTTCTACGATAATTTTTAAGAGTGGAGTTAGATTTACTTCGCTACCAAAAGCAGAAAAAAGCATAATATTTTTAGCTTGTTGAAAATATTTAGAAGCTAAAATTTTGTTGATAATTAACATGGATTTTGTTTTTTGCATGTTAGAATCAAGATTATTTCTTGTTGTAAGTATTGTAGTTCGAAGCTGTTTTTTATCCAAGGTAGCCCTCCTTTGTATTTATTACAACAATTATATCAAAAAACAAAGCATTTTGATAACCGTAAAAATACGAACATTAAATAAAACTTTTGCAATAAAGTTCACAAAATTGATTGACACTTGAAAGGTGCATTGGTAGAATTAAGTGTATTTAAAATACTAAAGTAAAAATTGATCTGATAAGAAATGGTTTTCACGGGAGGTAAAAAGATGAAAGTTGCAATAATTATGGGGAGTAATTCAGATTGGCCAATTCTAGAAGTAGCAGAAAAAACTTTAAAAGCCTATGGGGTTGAAGTTGAGGTTTTGGTAGCGTCTGCACATAGAACACCTGATCTTGTGCAGGAATTTGCTTCACAAGCACGTGCAAATGGGATTGAGGTAATTATTGCGGCTGCTGGTGCGGCAGCACATTTGGGCGGCGTAATTGCTGCTTTTACAACAGTACCAGTAATTGGTATTCCGATTAATGCGACTTCGCTTAATGGCGTCGATGCCCTTTTGAGCTTTGTTCAAATGCCAGCAGGCATTCCGGTGGCGACAATGGCTGTTAATGGTGCTAAGAATGCAGCAATTTTTGCAGTGCAGATTTTAGCATTAAAACATCCAGAATTAGTAGAAAAAATGGCAGAAGAACGTAAGAAAATGCGTGAAGAAGTTTTAGCTAAAGGCGTAGCGTTGGCGAAAACTCGAGCACTGAAAGAA
>DVNI01000027.1 GCA_018714505.1 Candidatus Avacidaminococcus intestinavium | reverse complement strand
TTAATGGTGAAGAATTCATTTCTAGCAATACAGTTTCTAAAAGACGCATTGCCATAGAGGTTTTTACGTCTGTCGAATTACCGACAATAATTTGCATTTGTAAATAAGTTTTGTTTTTAGTATCTTCGTCTTCACCAACAGGATACTTGACAGAAAGTTCTTTTGTTTTATGAAAAGGAGTTTGCGGAGTAATAGCCTGGACAGCGTGCCCTGTTTTTTGAAAAGCACTTAAATATTCTTGATCAAGATATTTTAAAGTATTTTCGATATCAAGATCACCGTATAGATAGATATAGGCATTTTCTGGATGGTAAAACTTTTTATGAAACTCAAGAAATTTTTCTTGCGTTAACGTTGGAATTGCCTCAGGAAGACCACCCGATTCAAAGCGGTAAGCATTATCCGGAAAAAGTGCTTTCATTGCTTCATAATCCATAACGGCATCAGCTGTCGAAAAGACGCCCTTCATTTCGTTATAGACTACCCCATTGTAAACCAAAGGTTCGTCTTTAGACGTAATGGCATAGTGCCAGCCTTCCTGCGCTAACGTGTATTCATTTTTATGGATATTAGGGTAAAAAACCGCATCTAAATAGACATCCATTAAATTATGAAAATCTTTATTGTTTCTGCTTGCTAGAGGATAAACAGTTTTATCCGGATAGGTCATTGCATTCAAAAAAGTATTTAAAGAACCTTTTACTAGTTCCACGAAAGGTTCTTTTAATGGATATTTGCGTGAACCACACAAAACTGAATGTTCAAGAATATGTGGTGTACCAGCATCATCTTCTGGCGGAGTTTTAAAGCCAATAGTAAATACTTTATTATCATCTTCACAGCCAAGATAGAGAATCTTCGCCCCACTTTGCTGATGCTCAAGCATTATTGCTTCAGCTTGTATTTCATCAATATAAATAGTACGTGTAACTAAAAATCCAGAGTAGTCTTTATTTTTGACAAGTTTCATTATGAGTTCCTCCTATGATACAGATCAATCTTATTCTTTTTATTTTACCACAAAACCCACCTTTCTTTGTGTACGCAATGAAAATAATAATTGAGTTGCTAATTAAGTTCATATCGATTATGATAGTAGTAAGCATCTTTTAGATGCATAAATGGTATAATTATGACGTCATTAAAGGAGTGAATAATTACATGGAACTATCTCGCTTTACTTTAAGAATTAATCCTATTCTTCTAAAAAAACTAAAGTATATTGCCGATAATAACGGCCGTTCCGTTAACAAAGAGATTGAGCAGATTTTAAAATGGATTATTGAAGATTATGAAAGAAAATGTGGCAAAATCAATATAGACTAAACAAGGTCGGCAGAATAATTTCTGCCGACCTTGTTGTTTTCTTACCTACTCTATTCGAAATATTTAACACCGGATAAGAATATTTTTTGGTCTTTATTACCAGCAATATTTTTCATTAAACCTGGTACATAGCGTTCTGTATGGCCCATTTTGCCGAAAACTCGCCCATCTGGGCTGGTAATACCTTCAATAGAATATAATGACCCATTTGGATTATAAGGCATCTCAAGGGCAGGTTGGCCGTTTTGATCAACATATTGTGTTGCAATTTGACCATTAGCGAACAAATGTTTGATTTCAGCTTCTGTCGCAAAGAAACGACCTTCTCCATGTGAAACCGCTACTGAATGAATATCACCTGGCTCTACTAAATTTAACCATGGAGATTTAGTGCTTACTACCTTGGTTTGCACAATTTGTGAGATATGTCTACCAATCGTATTAAAGGTTAATGTTGGCGAATCACTTTTCATATCAACTATTTCACCGTAAGGTACAAGACCTAGTTTAATCAAAGCTTGAAAACCGTTACAGATACCGATAATTAAGCCATCGCGTTGATAAAGCAGCTCATGAACTGCTTCTTTAATATATTCATTACGAAGCATGGTGGCAATAAATTTACCAGAACCGTCTGGTTCATCACCAGCACTAAAACCGCCTGGTAGAGCAAGTATTTGAGAGTTTTTGATAGCATTAACCATATAGGCAATTGATTCATCGATTGCTTGTGGCGTTAGGTTGCGAACAACCATAATTTCTGGTTTACCACCAGCTGCAGTAAAGGCTGCGGCTGTATCATATTCGCAGTTAATACCAGGGAAAACAGGAATGAATACTTTAGGACTCGCAATATTATAAGGTGCAGTCAAGGGTAACTCTGGCACAATAAAATCAAAGTCAACCTTTGTTTTATTTACTGCAGTTGTCTTTACTTGACGAGGAAAAACAGTATCTAATGTAGTCAAATAAGTTTTTTCTAACAAAGTTAATTCTAATTTAGTTTCATTAAGATATATTGCCTGTTCATTGGTGACAGTTCCTAAATAAATATATTCCGAGTCTACCAAAGCGTCTTCTGGAGTTAATCCTGGCGCTAATTCAACAATAAAACCACCGGGTTGGAGAGCAAATAAACTATCGGTATCATTAAATGGTTTAATAAATTCAAAACCTAATTTATTGCCTAAACACATTGCTGATAACGCTGCTGCAATTCCACCCTCTTTTACAACAGAAATTGCAAGAATCTTTTTCTCAACAATTCCCTTATGCAAAACATCTAATATATCTTTAAATACTTTAAAATCGATCACTTCATGAACATCACGTGGAGGAGCAATAAAAACTACATTATCCCCAGCTTGTTTAAATTCTGGAGAAAGAGCATTTTCACTCTCAAGTGTTGAAACAGCAAAAGAAACTAAAGTCGGTGGAACATTTTTATCCATAAAGGTTCCAGACATACTATCTTTACCGCCAATTGCCGCTATATCAAGTTCCATCATGGTTAAGAAGGCACCTAGTACGGCACTTACAGGTTGGCCCCAGGTTTCAGCTTGCGCTAGTTTTGGGAAAAACTCTTGTAAGGTTAGATATAAATTAGCTGGATTACCACCACAGGCCACAGCCCTAGCAACAGACTCGACAATAGCATACATTGCCCCATGAAAAGGACTCCAGACAGCAACATGTGGATTATATCCACAACTCATTACTGTAGCAGTTGTCGTTGTACCATTTAAAACTGGTATAGTTGCTACCATACCTTCTGTAGGCGTTAATTGATAACGTCCGCCAAAGGGCATAAGAACTGTACCACGTCCAATTGTGCTATCAAATCTTTCAGCTAGTCCTTTTTGGCTACAAACATTTAAGCGACCAAGATTTTTATACCAAGCTTCTTCTATATTTTGAGCTCCAGCAACTTCTGTTGGTAAAGTATCAAAGGCAGAAGTTGCACCGACTTCTTTAACAATAGCTTCTGCCATTTGTGGCAAACCGTTGGTATCTAAGAAATCTCTTGATAAATCAACAATTTTGTCACCACGCCAATACATTTCTAGTCTTCTCTTTTCAGTTACCTCGGAAACAACAGTTGCTTCTAAGTTTTCCTTGTCAGCAAGAGCAATAAACTTATCAACATTATCTGCTGCAATAACTAAGGCCATTCTTTCTTGTGATTCAGAGATGGCAAGTTCAGTACCATCAAGTCCTTCATACTTTTTAGGTACCTTATCTAAGTTAATGACTAACCCATCAGTTAGTTCACCACACGCAACAGAAACGCCACCAGCGCCAAAATCATTACAACGTTTAATCATGAGAGTAACTTCAGGATTTCTAAATAAACGTTGTATTTTGCGTTCAGTCGGTGGATTGCCTTTCTGCACTTCTGCTGCACAATCAAGTAATGAATCCGACGTATGTTCTTTCGAAGAACCAGTAGCACCGCCACAACCATCTCGTCCTGTCCGTCCACCTAAAAGAATAATCACATCACCAGGTTGCGGTTCTGTACGATACACATTTTTGCGTGGTACAGCTCCAATAACAGCACCTAGCTCCATTCTTTTGGCAACAAAATCATCATGATAGTACTCTTGGACATGACCGGTCGCAAGACCAATCTGATTTCCGTAAGAACTGTAACCAGCAGCAGCACCAAGTGTAATCTTTCTTTGCGGTAATTTACCAGGTAAAGTTTCGGTAATGTGTTTTCTAGGATCAGCAGCACCAGTTACGCGCATTGCTTGATAAACATAAGCTCTACCCGAAAGCGGGTCACGAATCGCACCGCCTAAACAAGTAGCTGCGCCACCAAATGGTTCTATTTCTGTTGGGTGATTATGTGTTTCATTTTTAAACATTACTAGCCATTCTTCGGTTTCACCATTCACCTTTACTGGCACAACAATACTACAAGCATTAATCTCTTCAGAGACGTCAAGTGCTTCTAGTTTTCCATCTTTACGAAGTTTTT
>DVNI01000002.1 GCA_018714505.1 Candidatus Avacidaminococcus intestinavium | reverse complement strand
GCAGAGATAATACATATTACGTCTGAAAGCAGTACTGGTGAAGCAATTGCTTCTATGTACCCACATCTAAAAAAAAGAATTAACTTAAATTTGACGACAATGAATGATTTAAATAAAATTGCCTCAGATAGCGATGTTATCTTTATTGCACTTCCGCATGGGCATGCTATGAAGATTGGTAAAATATTAAAAAACACTGGGGTGCGCTTAATTGATTTAGGCGGAGATTATAGATTTAAAGACATTGAGACTTTTGAACACTGGTATCAGGTCAAACATGAAGATCCAGAGACTAGGGCTGTTTACGGTTTGACTGAATTATATCGTAAAGAAGTAGCTCAAGCGAATATCGTGGCTAATCCCGGGTGCTATACGACTTGTAGTATTTTGGCTTTGGCGCCCCTTTTAAAAAATAAGCTAATTGATATAAACAGTATTATAATAGATGCTAAATCTGGAACTACTGGTGCAGGGCGTAGCTTGAAGCAGGGAAGTTTGTATTGTGCGGTTAATGAAAACTTTAAAGCCTATGGCGTTGCAAAGCATCGACATACGCCAGAAATAGAGCAAGCGTATTCGGCTTTAGCCGGAGAGCGTGTATGTGTACAATTTACTCCGCATTTATTACCGCTTGATCGAGGTATTTTTGCTACATTATATGCTTCTTTACATGATGGTGTAAACGCAAAACAAATAGCCAAAGCCTATGAACAAATGTATAGCGATGAATTTTTTATTCGCTTATTAGGTAAAGGTGGTTATCCAGAACTTAAGTATGTAAGGGCTTCTAATTATGTTGATATTGGCTGGGAAATAGATGAACGTACTGGCAAAATTGTGGTAATGTCGGTGCTGGATAATTTAGTTAAAGGTGCCGCCGGACAAGCGGTGCAAAATATGAATGTAATGTTTGGCCTTAAGGAAACTATGGGCTTACGGCAATTACCAATTTATCCCTAAGGAGGAACTTATTATGCTGAAACAGATAGCAGGATGGCTTACGGCACCGCAGGGGTTTGTCGCAGCCGGTGTTAAAGCTGGTGTTAAACGTAGTGGTAAGGAAGATGTTGCCGTTATTTTAAGTACGGTTCCCGCAGCAGCTGGAGCTGTTTTCACTCAGAATAAGATGTGTGCGGCGCCAGTTCTTGTTAGTAGAAAGGTTGCGCAAGAACCTTATGCACAAGCGATTGTTGTGAATTCAGGCTGCGCTAATGCGTGTACAGGTGAACAAGGTTTATTAGATGCCGTAGATATGCAAGCAACGGCGGCAGAATTGTTGGCTATTGAACAAGAAAAGATATATGTCTGTTCGACGGGTGTTATTGGACAGTTTTTACCAATGGATAAGATTAAAACAGGTATTGCTGATGCAATTGATAATTTAGATGAGCAAGAAGGTGAAAGTGCAGCACTAGCTATTCAAACAACAGATACTTTTGTTAAAAGAGCAGCCTATGAATTTATTTTAGGTGGTAAAATAGTGCGAATTGCCGGTATTGCTAAAGGTTCGGGAATGATTCATCCTAATATGGCCACGATGTTGACTTTTATTACTACTGATGCCGCTATTAGTCCAGATGTTCTCAAGCGTACAGTTAAGGCTGTTGCGGATTTATCTTTTAATATGGTGGTTGTGGATGGTGATACTAGTACTAATGATACGATGATTGTATTAGCTAATGGGTTAGCCGAAAATGAAATAATTTTATCGGAAAAGCATCCAGATTATGTTACTTTTTTTGAGGCTCTTTTAGTAGTCGCACAGGATTTAGCAAAACTGATTGCGCGTGATGGTGAAGGTGCTACTAAATTTTTAGAAGTACAGGTTACGGGAGCAAAATCTTTCGCTGATGCGAAGTCTGCGGCTATGGCTATTTGCAAGTCACCATTGGTTAAAACAGCATTTTTTGGAAAAGATCCTAATTGGGGGCGCATTGTGTGCGCCGCTGGTTATTCTGGAGCGGAGCTAAATGCTGATAAAGTTTCGTTAAGTATCGGCGGTATTAAATTAGTTGAAAACGGTTTAAACGTAGGAGTGCCGCTAACCAGTTTAAGCGGCATTATGGAAGAACATGATATTAGTTTAACTATTGACTTAGCGGTTGGCGATGCTAAGGCTACCGTTTGGACTTGTGATTTTAGTTATGATTATGTGAAAATAAATGCTGAGTATCATACATAAAAAGTAAAGGGAGTATGAATTATGTTAATTAAAGAAGAACAAATTAATACATTAGTAGAAGCATTACCATATTTACGCGACTTTAAAGGTAAAACTGTAGTAGTTAAGTATGGTGGTAATGCAATGTTAAATGATGAATTAAAAGATAAAGTATTACAAGACATTGTATTTTTGCGATGTGCAGGATTGCGCCCTGTCGTGGTACATGGTGGTGGACCGGAAATTACAGCTATGCTTCAAAAAGCAGGTAAACCAACGCAATTTGTTAGCGGCTTAAGGGTAACTGATGCAGAAAGTGTAGAATTAGCCGAAATGGCTTTGGTCGGTAAAATTAATACTGATTTAGTTGTAAGACTTAATTTGCTAGGTGGTCGAGCAGTTGGACTTAATGGTAAAGATGCTAATTTAATTCAAGCCAAAAAACATTTAGCAGATGTTTATGAAAATGGTGAAGTGAATCTAGTCGACATTGGTTTTGTTGGTAATGTGGAAAAAATTAATACAGAACTTATAAACATTCTGCTGGATAATGACTTTATCCCTGTGATTGCACCTACTGGTGTGGGTCTTAATGGTGAAACCTATAATATTAATGCTGATAGTGTTGCAGGAGAAATCGCGGGAGCTTTAAAAGCCGAAAAGCTACTTGTTTTAACTGATGTTAGAGGTATTTATTCTGATTATCGTGATGAAAGTACCTTTATCTCAACTTTGACTTTTGAAAAAGCTCAAGAATTAATTATTCGTGGCAATATTGATGGCGGTATGATTCCTAAAGTCAAGGCTTGTATCACTGCGTTATCCGGTGGTGCACGTAAGACTCACATTGTTGATGGACGAGAACCGCATACGATTTTAATGGAAATATTTAGTGATTCTGGTGTGGGAACAGAAGTAGTTAAAGAATAAAATTTTAATAATTGAATAGAAGGTAAAACATAATGAATACACAAGAAATTATTCAAACCACAGAGCAGTATTACTTGCCAGTTTTTAGTCGTAATCAAATAGTTTTAGATCACGGTAAAGGGTGTAAGGTTTATGATAAAGATGGTAAAGAATATCTAGATTTTTTGGCAGGAATTGCTGTTAATGCTTTGGGGCATGCTCATCCAGCGTTAATAGAGGCAATCACATCTCAAGCTAAAAAGCTAATTCATTGCTCTAATTTATACTATACAGAAGAGCAAGCGCTCTTAGTTAAACAATTGGCAAAAGTAAGCGGATTTCCCCGTTCTTTTCTTTGTAATAGTGGAGCAGAAGCGAATGAAGGAGCTATTAAACTAGCGAGAAAGGCTGGTAAGCAAAAATCGCCATCTAAGTTTAAAATAATTTCAGCTATCCATTCTTTTCACGGTCGTACATTAACCACTTTGACGGCTACTGGACAGCCGAAGTATCAACAAGGCTATGAACCATTGCCAACTGGTTTTGAATATGTAGAATTTGGTAATCTTCAGGCTTTAGAAAAAATGATGGATAATGATGTTTGTGCAGTACTCCTAGAACCAATACAGGGTGAAGGTGGAGTTCATGTTCCGACCGATGAATATTTGCAACAGGTACGCTTATTATGCGATAAATATGAAGCACTTTTAATCTTTGATGAGATTCAGACTGGCTTATGTCGAACCGGTAAGTGGTTTGCTTGGCAACATAGCAATGTTAAACCGGACATTATGACCTTAGCAAAAGCTTTGGGTGGTGGTTTACCAATAGGAGCGTTTTTAGTAGCTGAAAAACTAGCACATGTTTTGGCACCTGGTGATCATGGCTCGACTTTTGGGGGCAATCCGTTAGCTTGTGCAGCGGCAAATGCAACGCTTAAAGTAATGCAAGAAACAGAGCTATCCAAGCATGTAGTAGAAATTGGTGATTATTTAAAGCAAGGATTACTAAAGTTGCAGCATAAGTTTCCTAGTAAAATTAAAGAGGTCAGAGGCCGCGGGTTATTAATAGGTTTGGAATTAACTGCTGCAGGCGGTACTCTAGTTGCTTCATGTTTAGAAAAGGGTGTAATTATTAACTGCACTGCAGGAAATGTTATTCGTCTTGCACCACCACTAATTGTGACGAAGGAAGAAAGTGAGCAATTATTAGTAGTCTTAGAACAAGCATTGGTGGAATTTTAAATAAATGAGAGGCTGTTGGATATGAGTTTACGTAATAAAAACTTGTTGTCGATGCATGAATTATCGGTTGGTGAAGTGGCGACAATTTTTGATGTGGCAAAAAAACTAAAGAGCAAACAAAAAAATGGTGAACCACACCAATATTTAAGAGGTAAAACTCTAGTTATGATTTTTTCCAAAGCTTCGACTAGAACAAGGGTTTCTTTTGAAACTGGTTTTTTTCAATTAGGTGGACATCCTATTTATTTGAATGATGCATCTTCTCAAGTCGGTCGTGGTGAACCGGTGCGTGATACGGCGAGAGTGTTATCACGTTTTGCTGATGGCATTATGATTAGGACCTTTTCGCATGATGATGTGGTAGAGTTAGCCGAGTATGCAACAATTCCGGTTATTAATGGTTTAACGGATTTAGAGCACCCTTGCCAAGCTTTAACTGATTTATTTACAATTTTAGAACACAAAAAAGTTTTAAAAGGTCGTAAATTAGTCTATGTCGGTGATGGTAATAACATGACGCATTCATTAATGTTTGCTTGTGCTAAAGTGGGGATGAATATGGTTTGCGCTTGCCCTAAGGGCTATCAACCAGATGCCGAAGTGTTAAGATTGTCACAAGAAGATGCGCTAAAAACAGGTTGCACAATTGAAATAAATGAAGACCTGTTAGCTGCAGCTAAGGGTGCTGATGTGCTCTACACAGATGTTTGGGCGTCTATGGGACAAGAGGATGAACAAAATGTTCGTAAAGAAGCTTTAAGTAAATATCAAATTAATAAGGAAGTTTTGGATGTTGCGAGACCAGATGCAATTGTTTTGCATTGTTTGCCGGCACATCGTGGCGAAGAAATTACAGAAGAAGTGCTAGAAGGGCCGCAATCCGTGGTATTTGATCAAGCAGAAAATCGTTTGCATGTTCAAAAAGCCATTATGGCATTATTGATGAGTGATGAAAAACTTTAACAAAAAATGAGTGTAGTTTACTCATTTGCTATAGATATTTTGATGATGAAATTGAGGAGGCTCTTTAAAAATGGACAAAAAAGAAATCAAAAAAGTGGTGCTTGCTTATTCAGGCGGGTTGGATACATCGGTAATTATTCCTTGGCTGAAAGAAAATTATAATAATTGTGAAGTTATTGCTGTTACGGCAGATCTTGGACAAGGCGCAGAATTAGATCCTGTTCACGATAAAGCATTGAAGTCTGGTGCAAGTAAATGTTTTATTCTTGATTTAAAAGAAGAATTTATTGCTGATTATGTGTGGCCGGTGGTAAAAGCAGGTGCTGTATATGAAAAAAAATACCTTTTAGGGACTTCTTTTGCTAGGCCGTTGATTGCTAAAAAACTAGTAGAAATTGCTTTGGCAGAAGGCGCGGATGCAGTTGCACATGGTGCGACTGGTAAAGGCAATGATCAAGTTCGTTTTGAATTATCAGTTAAAGCTTTGGCACCTCAATTAAAGGTCATTGTGCCTTGGCGTGAGTGGAATATCCGTTCTCGTGAAGATGCGATTGATTTTGCCAGTGCCCACAATATACCGATTCCAGTTACGAAGGAACATGATTACAGTATGGACCGCAATATGTGGCATTTGAGTCATGAAGGTTCTGATTTAGAAGATCCTTGGAATGCACCTAAGGACGAGTTATTTATTGTAACCAACACACCAGAAAAAGCACCGGATAAAGCGGAATATTTAGAACTTGATTTTGAAGAAGGTGTTCCTGTAGCTGTTAATGGTAAGCAATTAAGTCCAGCTAAGATTGTAGAAACACTTAATGAAATAGGAATTCGTAACGGTATAGGAATTTGTGATATGGTAGAAAATCGTTTAGTTGGCATGAAATCGCGTGGCATCTATGAAACACCGGGTGGTACGATTATTTATTATGCACATACTGAATTAGAAAATCTGTGCTTGGATCGTGCAACCAATCATTACAAACAGATGATTGCTATTAAATATGCTGAACTTGTTTATGATGGTATGTGGTTTTCTCCCTTGCGTGAGGCTTTAGCAGCGTTTGTTGATGAAACACAAAAAACAGTAACTGGTACTGTACGGTTAAAACTATATAAAGGTAATGTGATTAGTGCTGGAGCAAAATCACCATATTCTTTATACAGCCAAGAATATGTTACTTTTGGAGCGGATGAGGTATATAATCAGTCAGATGCTACGGGCTTTATTACGTTGTTTGGTTTACCTCTAACTGTTCGTGCTTTGATGAAACAAGGGAAATTAAAATAATGAGTAAACTTTGGGGCGGTAGATTTAGTAAAAATACTAATAAGATGGTCGATGCGTTTAATGCGTCCATTGAATTTGATAAAAGACTGTATCACGAAGATATCAGAGGTAGTATTGCCCATGCTAGAATGTTAGGAAATTGTGGTATCATTTCTATTGATGAAGCTACAAAAATAATTGCTGGCCTTAAGGATATTTTAGTAGAAATTGAAGAAGATAAATTTGATTTTTCCATTGCGCTAGAAGATATTCATATGAATATAGAAGCACGTTTGACTGAGCGTATTGGAACGGCTGGTGCTAGATTGCATACGGCTCGTAGTCGTAATGATCAGGTAGCACTTGACTTACATATGTATACTAAAAAAGAGTTAGTAGAAATAGGTGAATTACTACTTAAGTTTGAAGAAACCTTGCTAGTAACGGCGCAGGCACATCAAAAGACCTTAATGCCAGGCTATACTCATTTGCAAAGAGCGCAGCCTATTACTTTTGCACATCATTTATTAGCGTATTTTAATATGTTGCAAAGAGATTTTCGCCGTTTGTTAGGAGTATGGCAAGGCGCTGATATAATGCCATTGGGGGCAGGAGCAATTGCCGGAACCACTTTTCCCATAGATCGTTTTGCTGTAGCCAAAGAACTTAATTTTAGTGAAGTATATGCTAATAGTATGGATGCGGTTAGTGATCGGGATTACATTTTAGAGTTTTTGTCTTTCGCTTCAATTCTTATGAGCCATTTAAGCAGAATAAGTGAAGAAATTTGTTTGTGGTCTAGCACTGAGTTTGGTTTTATTGAATTAGATGATGCCTTTGCTACGGGCTCTAGTATGATGCCACAGAAGAAAAACCCTGATATCGCTGAACTGGTGCGGGGTAAAACAGGTAGAGTCTATGGACATTTACAAGCAATGTTAGTGACGGTTAAAGGTTTACCTCTTACTTATAATAAAGATTTACAGGAAGATAAAGAGGGCTTTTTTGATACTATTGATACAATTAAATTTAGTCTTGCGGTATATAGTGAGATGATAGCAACAATGAAGGTCAATGTAGAAAAAATGGAACAGGCATTAGCCAAAGACTTTTCTAATGCGACGGATTTAGCTGATTATTTAGTCCGCAAAGGCTTAGCTTTTCGAGAGGCGCATGAGGTTGTTGGTAAGTGTGTTGCTCATGCGATTCAAGCAGAAAAGTTTTTACCAGAACTGACATTGGCTGAATATAAAACTTATTCAGAATTATTTGAGTCTGATTTATTAGTAATATTGCGCCCAGAAGAATGTGTAGCAGCTAGAACTTCTTATGGCGGTCCAGCTTTTTCTGAAAACGCTAAACAATTGATTAGAGGCAAGGCTGTGCTGGAAAAACAGTTAGAAGATTTAGATAGTTTAAAACAAAGATTATAGAAACATGGCACAATCTTTTCACAAATAACCTGCTAATGCCTAGTATTAGCAGGTTATTTTTTGTATAATAGTCCATATAAACCATCATTACAGGAAGGATGGGTATTTTTGTTCTCACAAATTGAAGGCATTATTAAAACCATGTCGCTACTTGATATGGTTGATATCTTTGTTGTTACCTATTTTTTGTATAAACTCTATCAGATGCTCAAAAACACACGGGCAGCATCGTTAGTGAAAGGACTTTTGGTCTTGTTAATTGCTGCATTGGTTAGCAATTGGCTTAATTTGCATGTGATTAATTGGTTGTTAGAAAAGAGTATGACCGTAATGTTAGTAGCTTTGCCCGTTGTCTTCCAACCGGAGTTAAGAAGAGCGCTAGAACAAATTGGTCGAGGAAGGTTTTTTCGTAAAACAGTTGCGCTTGACGACGCAGAGGTTGAGTCAATGCTAGATGCGGTAGAAAGTGCCGCTATAGAGATGGCTAAAAATAAAGTTGGGGCTTTGATTGTTTTTGAACGTGAGACGGGACTCGATGATTATGTGGAAACAGGTACTCGTATTGATGCCTTGGTATCACATGAATTATTTATGAATATTTTTATTCCGAATACGCCTCTTCATGATGGAGCTGTAATCATTCGTGGTAATAGAATTAAGGCGGCTGGATGCTTATTGCCTTTGACTGAGGCGAGAAACTTAAGTAAAGAACTGGGGACAAGACATCGGGCAGCGCTGGGGCTTTCGGAGCAGTCAGATGCTTTGGTTTTAGTTATAAGCGAAGAAACTGGCACTATTTCTTTGGCCAGAGGTGGAGCTTTACAAAGATATCTAACTGGAGATGATCTTAAAGAACTTTTACGTCCAAGTGTAAGCCAGCCGATTTTAGGATGGCGACAGGAACTGGTGGAAAAGATTAATAGTTGGAGGAAAAAGATATGAGAGATAGCGAACAGCGCGATAAATGGGTTGTACGTATCTTTGCCTTCTTAACGGCATGTGCTCTATGGTTATATGTAATGAATGAACAAAATCCTATTATCGAACGTTCTTTTACGATACCGCTGACCAAAGCTAATTTAGCTGAGAACATGGTTGTAAATAATTTACAAGATACAGTCATTGTAAAAATTAAAGGAACTAGAACAATGGTTTCATCAGCTAGAGAAAAAGACTTGCAGGCATTTATTGATTTCACGGGTGCGGTTAAAGGTCGTCATACATATTCTATTGTAGCTGCGAGTGAGGTTGGCGATGTGATTGAAATTAGTCCTAAGACTGTATCTTTGGACCTTGATGTCATTGGTGAAAGATTAATGGATGTTGAAGCGAGAATTATGGGTAGTCCAGAATCAGGGGTTGCTGTCGGTAAACTAGATCTTGAGCCACAGCAAGTTCGAGTAACAGGGGCTAGCAATAGGTTAGCTAACGCATTTAAGGTAATTGCTTTGGTTGACATTACAGGCAAAGAAACTAGTTTTGAAGATGAAGCAAATTTAACGCCGATTGCATTAGATGGTAGTGAAATGTATGATCTAAGTGTCGTGCCAGGCAAAGTTAGTGTGAAAGCCTTGATGTTAAAACAGTTAGCGAAGGCTGATATTCCTATTGTGGTGCCGACAACGGGTAGTTTAAAAGAGGGGTATAAAGTAAGAGCGATAACGAGTATTCCTAAAACTATCAAAATTACAGCAGAACCGGCAATGTTAGCAGAGTTAAAAGAGATAAAAACAGGAGCAGTTAATTTAGATAATATTAGTGGTGATGTCGAATTGCAAATGCCACTTGATATTCCTGAAAAAGCATTAGTGGAAACGCATAGTGCTTTAGTAAAAATTGAAATAGAAAGAACTAAATAAATGACAAAAAAACTAAATTTAAAAGTAAATAATGTTAGAATAGCTTTGAATGATGAGCAAGACTTAGTGGGCGCAGTAGCTAAAAAGCTTAAAGTTAATAAAGAGACAATTTCAGAAATAAAAGTTTTGCGGCGGGCTGTTGATGCTCGCCGCAAAAGTAATATTAGTATTATTTATCATGTTAGTCTAAGTATTAGTGACGGTGCAAAAAACAAAAACCGTTTGTTACGTGATAATGATATTACTGAATTTAGGGTTGCTCAGGAAGAATCACTTAAGTATGGTGGGGCAGAGCTTGATGAACGACCGATTGTGGTGGGCGCTGGCCCCGCTGGCTTGCTTGCGGCATATTGGCTAGCTAAACATGGTTATCGCCCACTTTTGCTCGAACGTGGTAAAGCATTACCAGAGCGCATAAAAGATGTAAGTAGATTCTGGGGTGGTGGCGCTTTTGACGAGGAAAGCAATGTGCAGTTTGGTGAAGGTGGCGCTGGTACTTTTTCTGATGGAAAACTAACAACTCGCGTTAATGATCCGATCATGCAGAAAATATTAAAATTATTTGTAGATTGTGGTGCACCAGAAACTATTTTAACTGAACAAAAACCGCATGTTGGCACTGATAAATTACGCGCAATGGTTGCCAAGATCACAGCACAAATCAGAAGTTTAGGTGGGGAAGTGCGGTTTCAAAGCCAACTTACTGATTTAAAGATAAAAAACAACCAAGTGTGTGGTGTTGTGATTAACCATTCTGAACAGTTAAACAGCAATGTAGTTATACTTGCCTGTGGACATAGCGCACGCGATACTTATGAATTGCTACATAAACGTGCCGTCGCAATGGAAGCCAAGACATTTTCTATTGGTTTGCGGATAGAACATCCTCAAACAACAATTGATCAAGCACAATATGGTGAATTTGCGGGACATCCGCTTTTAGGAGTAGCTGATTATGCCTTAGTCCATCATGAACCCACTACGAAGCGTAGTGCTTATTCCTTTTGTATGTGTCCAGGCGGCGTAGTGGTAGCATCTTCGTCTGAAAAAGGTGGCGTGGTGACCAATGGGATGAGTATGCATAGTCGTAATTCGGGTCTTGCTAATAGTGCGGTCGTAGTTAATGTAGGACCAGGAGATTTTGATAATAATCCTTTAGGAGGAGTGGAGTTCCAACGCTATTATGAGCGTTTGGCATATATAACTGGCGGCGCAAACTACATGGCACCAGGACAAAGTGTAGAAAGTTTTATTCGTAATACTAGCCCAACATGGTCAAACGACTTAAAGCCTACTTATCGACCAGGAATAAAGCTGAGCGCTTTAGAGTTGCTATTGCCGAATATGGTTAGCACAACGCTTAAAGCGGGGCTAATCGCTTTTGATAGTAAGATCAAAGGGTTTGCTGGTCCCCAAGGTTTTTTAACGGGTATTGAAACTAGAACTTCGGCTCCACTTAGAATTGTGCGTAATACCGAAAGTTATGAATCTATTTCTCATATGGGACTTTATCCAACAGGTGAAGGAGCTGGCTATGCTGGTGGGATTATGAGTGCGGCATTAGATGGTTATAAGGTTGCCAGTGGTGTTATCAAGAAGTTTAAACCCTTGCAATGATACAAGACTAGCAGAGTTTTTTAGACTTGATGTTAGCAGGTTTTAGCGGTAATACGTTATAAGTGAAGTTTTAAATCAAGATAATTATTATTGGAGGTTATTGTATGGGACGTTTATTTGGAACTGATGGTGTGCGTGGGGTTGCTAATTTAGAATTAACACCAGAGTTGGCTTTTAAATTAGGCAGAGCAGCAGCGATTTATTTTGGACGTGAAACGGTTGCACCAAAAATTATTATTGGGAGAGATACACGTTTATCCGGCCAAATGTTAGAGGCGGCTTTAGCTGCTGGTATTTGTTCAGCCGGAGGAAATGCGCATTTACTTGGTGTTATCCCAACGCCAGCAGTTTCATTTTTGACGGCAGAGATGAAGGCTAATGCAGGAGCTGTTATTTCAGCATCTCATAATCCTTTTGAAGATAATGGTATTAAGTTTTTTTCACGTACAGGACATAAATTGCCTGATGCTGTTGAAGATGAAATAGAGGATATTGTTGCAGAACCTGTAGAGGCTGAGAAAACGCCAATTGGTTCTTCTGTTGGAAGAATAATTTGGGAAAAAGATAAAGATGAAGAGTATATTAAGCATATAGTCAAAAGTGCAGATACAGATTTAAATGGACTAAAAGTAGTTATTGATTGTGCTAATGGTGCTAATAGTGTTATTGGACCAGAAGTTCTTCGGCGCTTAGGGGCGGAAGTGATTCCTCTTTTTAATACGCCAAACGGCATTAATATTAATAATGGTTGTGGTTCTACTCATATGGAAGAATTACAAAGAGTAGTTTTAGAAACAGGTGCAGCGGCAGGTATTGCTAATGATGGTGATGCTGATCGCTGTTTAGCTGTAGATGAACAAGGTAACATTCTTGATGGCGATCAGATTATGCTGATTTGTGCTTTAGAGCTCCTTAAAAAAGGTAAATTAAAAGATAATGTCTTAGTTACGACCGTGATGAGTAATATTGGCTTACATAAAGCGATTAAAGAACACGGTGGAAGATGTATTAAAACAAAAGTTGGCGACCGCTATGTATTAGAGGAAATGCTCAAAGAAAATTATCAATTGGGCGGAGAACAATCAGGACATATTATTTTTTCGGAATTCGCCAAAACTGGTGATGGTATTTTGACTGCTGTAAGATTATTAGGTGCTATGGTTAAAAACAATCAAACGCTATCATCAATGGGTGCTTTGATGAAAAAATATCCACAAATTCTTTTAAATGTACGTGTTAATGATAAAAATGGGTGGGAAGAAAAAGAAAATATTAATAAAATTATTAAACATTATGAAGAACTTCTAGGTGAGGATGGACAGATTTTAGTAAGGGCTTCGGGAACAGAACCGCTTATACGAATTATGGCAGAAGGACCTTGCCAAACGCAGTTAGAAAGCATAGCAGCTGCGATTGCCGAAGTTATTACTAAGGAGTTGGCGTAGGCTTTAGGGTATACTAATAGCTTTAAGTAGTGTAGCTTGACCATACTATATATTTATAGTAATATATGAATATCAAGTCGTGCCGCGGGGAAAGCCATCCTTGCGGCACTATGTACGTACAAGGAGAACGTGCCAGAAACTTGAAGATATAAAGCGCAAGTACCACTTATTTATAATAGGGTGGTAGACGAGGGAGAGGTTTATCGATAAGTCAGCGGATGCCTCTCGGTTGGCTGCAACCGTAAGCAGATAACAAAATTTGTCGGCAACGGCAAAGACAAAGAGTCTGTGGCAGAAACGGCAATATATTAAATTGGGAGGATACTCATATGTGTGGTATCGTCGGTTATATTGGTGAAAAACAAGCTGCTCCTTTTTTGTTGGACGGCATGAGTAAGTTAGAATATCGTGGTTATGATTCTGCGGGAATTGCTATTTTTGAACGTGGAAAAATTCGTATTGAAAAATGTGTTGGCAGATTAGATGCATTAAAGCAAAAGTTAGCGAGCAATTTACCGGAAGGGACGGTAGGTATTGGCCATACTAGGTGGGCAACCCATGGGCGCCCGTCTGACCGTAATGCACATCCACATGCTAATAGTAATGGTGATTTTGTAGTTGTTCATAATGGAATTATAGAAAACTATTTAGTACTAAAAGAAGCTTTAGTAGAAAAAGGTCATCAGTTTTTATCAGAAACTGATTCAGAAGTAGTAGCGCATCTTTTAGAAGAAAACTATGATGGTGATTTTGAAGAAACTGTAAAAAAAGTCTTAAGAATGATAGAGGGTTCTTATTCTTTAGTATTTTTGTGTGCACAAGAACCGAATAAAATAATTTGTACTAAAAAAGATAATCCTTTGGTAATTGGTTTAGGGCAAGGTGAAAACTTCATCGCCTCGGATATTCCTGCTATTATTGCTAAAACACGTAGAACCTATATCATGAATGATGGTGAGATTGCTACTGTCACCAAGGATTCTGTTTGGGTACAGGATATTAATGGTACACCGATTAGTAAAAAGGTTTTTGAAGTTAATTGGAATGCTGAGGCGGCTGAAAAAGGCGGTTTTGAGCATTTTATGTTGAAAGAAATATATGAACAGCCAAAGGCTTTGCGCGATACAATGACGGGTAGAGTGACTAAAGATGGTAAGCGTATCGATTTTAGCGAGTTAAATTGGACGGCTGAAGAATTTGCTGATATTAATAAAATATTTATAGTTGCGTGTGGTACGTCTTATCATGCGGGTATGCTCGGTAAATATTATTTTGAGCAATTGGCAAGAGTTCCTGTAGAAGTTGATATTGCTAGTGAGTTTAGATATCGTTCACCAATTATTGATAGCAATTGTCTTACTATTATTGTTAGTCAGTCTGGTGAAACTAGTGACACATTAGCGGCACTAAAAGAAGCGAGAAGACTAGGTTCAAGAACTTTAGCTATAACTAATGTTGTTGGCTCTTCTATTGCACGAGAAGCAGATCAAGTGGTTTATACGTATGCTGGGCCAGAGATTGCAGTAGCTTCTACGAAAGCTTATACGACACAGTTAATCGTGATGTTAATGTTAGCTATTTATGTTGGTGAAATTAAAGCAACGTTACCAGAAGAGAAAGCACTTAGCCTAGTGCAAGGACTGAAAGCAGTTCCTGAACAAATTCATACCTTACTAGAAAATATTGAACAATTGAAAGTTTTCGCCACACAATATGGCAATAGCCAAGACGCTTTTTATTTAGGACGCTCTCTTGATTATGCAGTAGCATTAGAAGGCGCTTTAAAAATGAAAGAGATATCTTATATTCATGCTGAAGCTTATGCTGCTGGTGAGTTAAAACATGGAACATTAGCTTTAATTGTTGAAGGTGTGCCTGTAATTGCTTTAGCAACTCAAGATGATGTATATGATAAAACAATTAGTAATATACAGGAAGTTAAAGCGCGAGATGCTGTCGTAATTGCAATTGCACTAGAAGGTGATGATAGTATTGGTAAATATGTGGATCATGTAATTTTTGTACCACGTGCTGATAAATATTTAACGCCGTTATTAGCGGTTTTGCCTTTACAGTTATTAGCTTATTATGCGGCTTTGACTCGGGGTTGTGATGTTGATAAGCCGAGAAATTTGGCAAAATCAGTAACAGTAGAATAATAATTTTAACTAAAATAAAAACTTGTAAACAAAATTTGAATTTTGTTTACAAGTTTTTTATGTTTATTTTCTATACGATAAGTAGATTGTTTAGCTTTAGTTTTCAATTTCATCTAGAATGCGAGTTAAATCTGTAAAAAGACTGCCTATTTCTGGTAAAAAATCTTCGCTATTGTGGCTTTGGAGCTGACTATAAGTATTTCTTTGATTAACTCGTGCAGCGGCAAGTAAGTCTTGTAACTGGCGAAAAGATTGCTCGGTGGGGTGTGCTTTATTTTCTCCAAATAATTTAATGCAGAGCGCAGTTTCACGCAAAACAGGAGTGAAGTCGTAATCTTGATGACGCTGGACTTTAAGATCATGTAAACTACGTGCAATGCCCCTAACTTGAATGGATAGACGTTCTATTTTATTTACGACTTCAATTAAATGCTGTAATTGTTCATTATTACTTTTATGAAAAGGAGAAAAGCGTAAAGAGTTGAGCAAGCCAAGAAAGTTTTCTAGTTCTCGTTCGGTTTGCTTAACTAATTCGCGCGATTGTTGTAATTGCTGGCTAAGATTATGGGGAGCTTGACAACTACCCATATTTAATAAAGCTCTAGACATTTTATTAGATAGTTTTAGAATTGCTTGTTTTATAAGAATAAAAGGATCTAATGGTTGTAAGAATATATTAATGACGATAGCACTGGCGGCACCGAGAATGGTTTCGATAATGCGGCCAATCATATAACCATTTTCTTGCCCGTAGCCCATGACGAGTAAAACACTTACCCCTATTTGTGAAATAATCTGTTGGTTTAGTTGTAAAGCAGTAGAAACAGCAAAGGCTAGTAAAAGGCCAATAAAAATTGAAAAAGCACTGATGGATAAAAAATGCGTGATTAAATCACCAAGGGCAACGCCAATGATTACGCCGAGTGTTCGATAAAGGCCTTTTTGCATTGAGTCAGCAATTGTTATTTGAATAGTGAGAATCGCAGCGAGGGGTGCAAAGATAGGGTAGGGGTTATTGGACATCGTCAGCGCTAGAGTATAGGATATGCCGGCAGCTAAGGCGGTTTTAGCAACGTGCATAGTGATGCCTATTTTGGTTAAAGCATTTAGCCCAAATTTATACTGATGCATTGTTTGATTCTTCTTTCGTTTATTTTTTAAAAATAAAAGTAATTGCGTTATTAATATTTTAACACTAGATGCAAAGCATGAATATGAATAAATTGAGTTTAAATTGACAAAATCTTTGAGCAAATGTATAATCAAGAGGTGAAAGTCATATAACTGACGGAAGTGGAATACCACAAGGGAGTATGACTGTTTAAGCCGACCGTCTGGGCAAAGTAAAGCCTAGATTGGCGGTTTTTTTATTATTGAGAGGAGATGGTTTTGTGCATGAATTTAAATTAAAATATGGTTGTAATCCTAATCAAAATATGGCAAGAATCTATATGAAAAATGGTGACGATTTGCCGTTTAAAGTTTTAAATGGCAGACCAGGTTATATCAATTTTTTGGACGCTTTAAATAGTTGGCAGTTGGTAAAGGAGTTAAAAGAAGCAACAGGAGTACCTGCCGCAGCTTCTTTTAAACATGTTAGTCCAGCGGGCGCCGCTATTGGGTTACCACTAAGTGATATATTACGCAAAATCTACTATGTTGATGATCTCAAGCTCTCGCCGTTGGCAACAGCATATGCTAGAGCACGTGGTGCAGATAGAATGTCTTCTTATGGTGATTTTGTGGCGTTGTCGGATATTTGTGATAAAGAAACGGCACTAATGTTATCACGCGAGGTTTCAGACGGTGTTATTGCGCCTGGTTATTGTGAAGAAGCGCTGGAAATTTTAAAGAAAAAGAGAAAGGGTACTTATAATATTTTGCAAGTGGATACCAAGTATCAACCTAATCATGTTGAGACGAAAGAGGTTTTTGGTATTACTTTTGAGCAAGAGCGTAATGAGGTTACAATCAATGCAGAACTTTTACAAAATCGTCCAACTATTAAGAAAGAATTACCTAAAAATGCTGAGCGTGATTTATTAATAGCATTAATAACATTGAAATATACACAATCAAATTCAGTGTGCTATGTAAAAGATGGACAAGCTATTGGTATTGGTGCGGGACAACAATCCCGCGTCCATTGCACTAGATTAGCAGGAACGAAGGCGGATAATTGGTATTTGCGTCAACATCCTTTAGTGATGAATCTGCCTTTTAAAGATAATGTGCGTAGGCCAGATCGAGATAATGCAATTGATATTTATATATCAGAAGATTGTGGTGAAATTTTAGCGGATGGTATTTGGCAAGATTTTTTTGTTCAACAACCGCTTTTATTAACTCTTGCAGAAAAAAAAGAATGGCTTAAAACTTTGCGTGGAGTTGCACTAGGTTCAGATGCTTTCTTTCCTTTTGGTGATAATATTGAAAGAGCAGCTAAAAGTGGAGTGCAGTTTATTGCACAAGCTGGTGGATCGATTCGTGACGATCATGTTATTACAAGTTGTGATAAATACAATATAATGATGGCTTTTACTGGACTGAGGTTATTTCATCATTAAGGATAAGTTTGAAGATAAAAAGGTCGCCGAACGAATTGTTCGGCGACCTTTTTATTAAAATGAATTAGTCTTTAAGTGTGTTGAGGGTATTGGTGTTTTCTAGGTTGGTTTCCATTATGATAGCGTTACGTAAATTTGCATTTTCTAAAGTAGCGTTACGTAAATCAGTTTTAGTTAAATTTGCTTTATTGAGAAGACTATTAGTTAAGTTTGCGTTTATAAAACTAGCTTCGGTGAAGTTTGCTAATTGTAATTTTGTATTATAGAGGTTTGCGGAGCGAAAGTTTGCCGATGGCAAATGGGCATCATAAAACCAAGCACTTGCAAGATTTGCTGCAAAAAAATCTGTTTGGGTGCCTGTTACATAATCAAAATTAGCTTCTTGTGCTACAAGCTGACGCAAATTAGCGAAGTCTAATGTAGCATGAGTAAAATTAGCTCTATAAGCTAAAGCACCAGATAAATTAGAACGAGATAAATCAGCATTGCGCAGGTTTGCACCAGTCAAATTAGCTCCTTGTAAATTTGCTTGTTCAGCATAACTATTGCTTAAGTTTGCTTTTAATAATTGACTATTTTGCAAATTTGCATTCTTAAAGATAGTATTGCTTAAGTCAGCAAAGCTTAAATTTGCACCACTTAAGTTGCTATTAGTAAAATTGTGATCGGCTAGGTTAGCACCACGCAAGTCACCATTAGGACAATTTCCGGTAGTTTTTAAAAGGACTAAATCAGCCTCATTATAAGCAAAGACTGTTAAAGTATTAATAAAACAAAGAATAGTGGTGATTAAAATTTTTTTATACATATTTAGCTCCTAACCTCTAAGATAGCTAATAAATCTTTTATAGCTACTGGTAGTTCTGGAATAATTTTCCAGGGGTGATAGCTAGCAAGTTCGGTTGCTGAATAAGTAGAACCGCTCAAAACAATCAGGGAACGAGCGCCTATTGCATGAGCACATTTTATATCATTTGGTGTATCACCAATAATGGTGATTTGGTTAGCAGTTATTTTAGGATTTTGTAGTTTAAGTTTATGTAATGCTACTTGTGCTAGCATATCTCGGTCTTCACTGAGTTCACCAAAGACACTAAGTGTATAATCAAAATGAGTGGTTAGTCCAAAGTGTTTTAATTTTAAGTGTGCAGCAGGTGAAGCATTACCTGTTAAAAGGGCAGAAGTAAAATTAGCTTTTGGTAAACTTGCTAGTGTTTGCTCGACATTGGGTAAAAGATAGCCATGATGCTTTGCTAAAAAGTCGGGTAAAAGTCTATAGTAATGAATAAGTACCCCAGCGGCATCGGCGGCAGTACAACTTCCTTTTATTTCTTTAATGGCTGTTTTGACAATTTGAGTATCAGTACAGCCTGCTAAAGTATGAGAGAATTGAAAGTCGTTAGTATTAAACTTTAAGCGTATTGCTTCTTGTAAAGCCGCAATACCAGCATGACCTGTCAATAGCAAGGTACCATCAATATCCCAATATAAATAGTGCATGGTTAGTTCCTCCTCCTGTAGTAATCAGGATTTCTTGGGACCCATCACAATTTTTAAAAGTTTTTTACCAGCGTTTTTGGCGCGGTGCATTGGTTTTACTTGTGATTTTCGACGAGGCTTCATATCGTTTTGGGAACCAAAATCGCCTCTTTGTAAAAATGTTATTTTAGCTTTATCGGGGGAAAACTGCTTTTTCAAAAAGCCAGCCAAACGATCAGAATCGGCATCTTCTTTGCAGGTGAAGATATCGACTGCGACAAAGCCTAGTTCTGGATAGACATGAAGATTAATATGTCCGCGTTGGCAGGGGATACAAAAAGAATATTCATTATCTTCATCAGTATAATGATAAATAGCGTAAGCGCCAAATTTATAATCAGTTATTGCTTTTTTTAAAGTAGCTTCAACTAGTTGATTATTACTAAGAAAATCATATTTACAACTATACATATCAATCGCGATTTGAGCGCCTTTTAGTGCCACCAAAAATTCCTCCAAAAATATTAAAATATGTGTGTTTACATTCGATATATTATAGCGTATTGCTAAGTCAATGTCAAAATGAGAGTAAAGATATGATATAATAATTAACATGGTTATTTAGATGGTGGTGACGTAATGGAAAAGCTGGAAATATCAGTAGAGAGTATAGTTTTTCAAGCAATTGATAATACTTTTTCGGTTTTTAAAGCTAGAAGTAAGACTAATGGCAAAATAACTGTCGTATACAAAGGGCCGGCTCCTCTTAATGGTGATCAAGCGCAGTTAAGTGGAGAATGGATTGAACATCCAAAGTTTGGTAGACAATTTAAAGCTCAGCAGTGTACGGTGGCACAAGTATCATCCATTAGTGGTATTGAACGTTTTTTAGCATCTGGGGCTATTAGTGGTGTCGGTAAAGCAACTGCGCAACGTATTGTAGAAAAATTTGGTGCGACAACACTGGAAGTTTTAAGTAAAACGCCAGAACGTTTAGCTGAAGTAAATGGTATCGGGGCTAAAAAAGCAGAAACTATTGCTACGTCTTATGCTGAATTGTCGGATATGAAGGAACTAATGCTTTTTTTAGAAGAACATGGTATTAGTTCTAACTATGCGGTTAAGATTAAGGCAAGTTACGGAAGTAGTGCGTTAAGAAGAATAGAAGAAAATCCGTATTGTTTAGCGGCGGATATTAATGGTATTGGCTTTAAAACCGCAGATCGTTTAGCGATGTCTTTAGGAATAAAAAAGGAAGAGCAGGAACGTATACGCGCGGGGCTAGATTTTGCTTTAGCAGAAATAGCATCAGCTGGTAATACTTGTTTGCCAGAAGAACAGTTATTAACGATGGCTACTAGGTTATTACAAATTGATTCAGAATATGTATATACTACTTATACGAAATTAGTAGATAATAATTTATTGAGAACAGAAGAATATGGTGATACACGGTTAGTTTATCCGGAGTACTTGTTTCGTGCTGAGACCAATGTGGCAAAACGACTTAATTTTTTGAAAGATAAAGTTAATAATTTATTGCGTATTGATTATGAAGCGGTCATCCAAAAATGGGAACAAGAAACGGGTATAAAGTTGGCAGAAAATCAAATCGAAGCGGTTAAGGCCTCATTAGAACATGGCGTCTTTGTTTTGACTGGTGGTCCTGGTACCGGTAAAACCACGGTTGTCAAAGGTATTATGGCTGTTTTAGAAAAAACTGGTTGTAAGATACTTTTAGCGGCTCCTACTGGTAGGGCTGCACGCAGATTAGCAGAGTCAGCTGGTCATTCGGCTGCTACAGTACATCGAATGTTAGAGTACACGCCAAACGGAGAACAGTACTTTTTCGGGCGCAATGAGGAAACGCCTCTAGAGGCTGATGCTGTTATTATTGACGAGGCTTCAATGCTTGATATTAATTTGGCGAACTATCTTTTAAAAGCAATTCCAGTTGGTTGTCGTCTGATTTTTGTAGGTGACGTGGATCAATTACCTTCAGTGGGACCGGGTTCTTTTTTGAAAGACGTTATTCGAAGCAAGATGGTTCCTGTAGTGCGTTTGCAACATATTTTTAGGCAAGCAGCTTTAAGCCCCATTGTTGTTAATGCACATAGAATTAATCGGGGGCTTTCGCCAATTTGTGAAAAGGCAAGTGATTTTGCTTTTGTTGAAATACTTAATGAAAGTGAAGCGGCGGCTTTTATTGTACAAAAATATCTTGAAATTGTTAGAGAAATTGGCTGGGAAGCGGTGCAAGTTTTATCGCCTATGCATAAAAATCCCTGTGGTGTGATGAATTTAAATAAACTATTGCAGGGAAAAGTTAATCCGCCAGCATTTGGTAAAACAGAAGTAATAACTGCTAATGGGATATTACGTGTTGGTGATAAAGTTATGCAAATACGCAATAATTATGAAAAAGAAGTTTTTAATGGTGATATTGGTAAGATTGTACGCATCAATGGTCGAAATTTAACGGTGACCTATCCGGGAAGACCAGAAGGCGAAAACGTGGAATACGCTTCTGCGGAAATTGATGAATTACAACTAGCATATGCGATGAGTGTTCACAAGGCACAAGGTAGTGAATATAATTATGTTATTATGCCATTAGTAGCCAGTCATTACATAATGTTACAGCGTAATCTGTTTTATACAGGAATCACACGAGCTAAAAATAAAGTTGTTTTAGTAGGTACTACTGCAGCCGTTAATACTGCTGTTAGCAATGATAATATACGCAGGCGTTATTCATTGTTAGCAGAAAGAATGCAGGAAGAACAGAACTTAGTTTAAGTGGGGCGACAACTATGATTCAATTATGGCACACTTTATTGAGTGTGCTTTTTCCTTTAACCTGTAGATTGTGTAAAAGCGAAATTACTGAGGGCGTTTTATGTGCAAATTGCCGAAAGAAATATTTGAAAATCCGTTTTTTAGAGCCTAGTGCCTTTGACTGTCCGGAGCTTAGAGGGATTTGCTTATTGTATGACTACGAAGACGTAATTAAAGAGTTGCTACACGATGCTAAATTTAGACCGTCGCAAAGGAAAGCAGCACGTTTAGGCGGCGAAGTAATGCAAACAGAGAGTTTAAAAGTAATCAAGGAGAGATGGCATTTACCAGATGCTACAGTAGCTGTACCAATCCCTACGAGTCGAGAGAGGATTAAATTACGTGGTTATGAATTGCCAGAGAAAATTTTTCATAAGTATATTGAGAAAAACAATTTAGCTTGGCAAGATTTGTTATATCGTCAGCGAGCAACTTTACCACAGTTTAAATTAAAAAAAAATGAACGTCGCAAAAACGTTCAGGGGTGTTTTGAACTTAAAAGTAACAAATGTTTACCTAGAGATATTTTATTAGTTGATGATATTTTTACAAGTGGGGCAACGATGGAAGAGGCTGCTAAATTTTTAAATCAGCGTGGCGCTAACAATATCTGGGCTTTAGCATTTGCTGGTGGTGGAAAATAAAAAATTGAGGTTGATATGCTTTTGAATAAAAGCATATCAACCTCAATTTTATTTGTTTTTTTTGGCTATGATCAAGGATTTTAGAAAAGCTTGTACGATATCTGGATCAAACATTAAGCCGGCTTGATTTTGTAGTTCTTTTACTGCATCATTATGCGATTTTTGCCAATGTTGTGTACAAGGATTGATGAAACGATCATAATAGTTAGCGACGGCAATGATGCGGGCACCTAAGGGAATATTGACGCCTTTAAGTCGTTTGGGATAACCTGTTCCGTTCCAGTTTTCGTGGTGGCACATAATGATTTTGACGATGTGCATAAATTCAGGAATGTTTTCTAGCATACTAGCACCCGCTAAACAATGGTTTTTGTAAGTTGATAGTTCACGTGTGCTTAAATATGGATACTTATTAAGTATAGTATTAGGAACTGCTAAGTGTCCTAAGTCATGTAAAAGCGCAGCAGTTTTTATTGCAGTCACTTCTTCACAAGGCAAACCCATCTGAGCAGAAATGCTGACAGAGTAGTTGCTTACTTGCTGGCTATGCAAGTAAAGCGCTTTATTCTTATGTTCAAGTATAGATAAGAAAAAAACACATAGTTCCTTGATATTTCCTTCGCTTGGAAATTCAAGAAATTGGGGAATTGTCAGCATATAAACCCATCCTTAAAGTTTGATTATCATCCATAGTATACTACAAAAAACAGAAAAAAAGGAAGAAAAAATAGTAATAATATTTAAAAAACTAGCATTAAGTGTGCAGTATATTAGTTTATTGCTTGCTATTTTAGTAATGAAAAATTATAATGAATACTAGTAAACAACTTAGGTCTGTGGTTGTAAATCGAGGCCAGTTGCAGGCGAAACGATCCACGTAAGCAATCAAAGTATTGTGAGCACGGTGCAGCTTAGGAGTAAGACCTGCCGCTAAATGGCGAGAGTAGTAGTAGTGGGGAGCGCTAATGCTTAGGAGCGAACCTGCCAGCAGGCGAGTGTGGGGGCGAAGACCAGGTCAGCTAGGTTGTTTTACTTTTTTATGCTAATGACGATACCGTAGAGTTTTATTTATCTAAGGTATTGTTTTTTTTTGTGATTGTTTTATAATAAATAAAAAAGTTTCAGTATGGTTCTGAAAATGAGAGGAATTGGTTATGAAAAAAATATTGAAGGTAGTAGTGGGTTTGATAACGTTAACAGTTGCTTTGGCGCTCGTTGGATGTGGTGGGGAGAAACAAAGTAAAAATGAGCTATTGGTCGGTACAGAACCCGCTTTTGCGCCATTTGAATTTCAAGCAGAAAACTCGCAGGAGTTTACAGGTTTTGACATTGACTTAATTAAGGCTCTTGGTAAAGAGATGGGCTATGAAAAAACAACAATCCAAAGTATGGGCTTTGATGCACTAATTCCAGCATTAGAAGCAAAGAACATTGATGTGGCTATCGCTGGGATAACAATAACAGAAGAACGAGCACAAAAGATTATTTTTTCGCAGCCATATTATCGTTCTGGTTTAGCTGTAGTCGTAAACCAAGAAAATGATAGTATTAGGGGAGTAGAAGATTTAAAAGGTAAAAAAATAGCGGTACAAATTGGTACAACGGGCGCGATGATGGCTGAAACAATTGAAGGTGCCGAGATTAAAACTTTTAATAGTAATGGTGAAGCTTGCTTAGAACTCAAGAATAAAGCGGTAGATGCGGTGATCGGTGATTTGCCAGTTGAATCTTACTTTTTGCAACAACAAGGAAATAATTATGCAAAAATAGTTGGTGAAACATTATCTTCAGAAAACTATGGTATTGCAATTGCTAAAAACAATCCAGATTTAGCTAAAAAGCTAAATCAAGCATTAGAAACATTAAAAGAAAATGGTGAATATAATAAAATTTATGCAAAGTGGTTTGGATCAATCTGAATAAAACCTGATAAAACCTGTTTCTTTAATAAAAAACAACAAATATTAGTAAAATGATTGCACGTATACTCATTTTGGTTGTATAATTATCAAAGATCATAAAGAATTAGGGGGAAGTTATATGAAAAAGAGTATGTCACTAATACTAGCCGTTGTTTGTGCTTTTGGCTTGCTGGTTGCTGGTTGTGGTGGAGAGAAAAAAGCTACAGAACAACCAGTCTTGCGTGTCGGTATGGAGCCAACTTTTGCTCCTTTTGAATTTCAGAAAGAAGGTAGCAAAGAATACGATGGCTTTGATATGGATTTGGCAAGAGCTATTGGCAAACAACTGAATATGAAAGTAGAAATTGTTAGTATGGGGTTTGATGGTTTAATTCCAGCACTTAATGCTGGCAGTATTGATGCTATAGCTTCTGGCATGACAATTACACCAGAAAGATCAGAAAATGTGACCTTTAGTGAACCGTATTATAAATCAGGACTAACTGTTATGGTACGTGAAGATGAAAAAGAAATTCAAGGAATTGAAGATTTAAAAGGTAAGAAGATAGCAGTACAAATTGGTACAACTGGAGCAATGGAAGCTCATAAAATAGAAGGTGCTACGGTTGTTGAATTTAATGCTAATACTGAAGCTGCCTTGGAACTAAAAAATGGTGGCGTTAGTGCAGTGGTAAATGATTTACCAGTAGTTGCTTACTTCTTGGAACAAGGTGGCGGTAAAGAATACGCAAAGATGGTTGGACACGTTGTTACTTCAGAAGAATATGGAATTGCAGTGAAAAAAGGCAATGATAAGTTGGTTGGAGAACTTAATAAAGCTTTAGCAGAATTGAAAAAGAATGGCGAATACGATAAAATTTATAAGACTTGGTTTGGTGAACAAGTTAAATAATAGTTTTTTATAACACGGAGTACACCATAACGCAGTATTAAGATGTACTCCGAGTTTATTTTTGAAAGTTGGTGTCTGGTGTGGAACTGAATTTTAACATAATACTCAATGCTTTTCCGCTGCTTTTACAAGGAGCGGGTATTACTATTCAGATTACGGCAATGAGTGTAGGGTTCGGTCTTTTAATTGGTATGCTGGTGGGTGTTGCCAGACTTTCTGATATGAAAATTGTTAAATATCTGGCGAATTTATATGTTGACTTTATTCGTGGTACGCCGCTTTTAGTACAAATATTTTTAGTGTATTTTGCGCTGCCACTTTTAACTGGTTCGCGTATTGATCCCTTTTTGGCAGCAATTGCTGCGTGCTCAATTAATAGCGGTGCTTATATTGCTGAAATTTTTCGAGCAGGTATTCAGTCAATTGATAAGGGACAAATGGAAGCAGGACGTTCGCTGGGATTAAGCTGGTTTCAAACAATGCGGTATGTTATTATGCCACAAGCTTTTAAACGGATTATTCCTCCTCTAGGTAATGAATTTATCGCTATGCTGAAAGATTCTTCGCTAGTTTCGGTCATTGGGTTTGAGGAACTTACGCGGCGAGGACAATTGATCATTGCTAGAACTTATGCATCTTTTGAGATTTGGTTAGCAGTTGCATTTATTTATTTAATTATGACCTTTACGATTTCACGTTTTGTCGCATATCTTGAACGGAGGTATCAAACAAAATGATTAAAATCGCTAATTTATGTAAAAGTTTTGGCTCATTGGAAGTATTAAATGGTATTAACCTTGAAATTGCAGAGCGAGAAGTAGTTGTTATTATCGGACCATCTGGGTCAGGAAAAAGCACCATATTACGCTGTATTAATTATTTAGAAGAGCCAACTTCAGGTACTATCTCAGTAGGCGGTATAGCCTTAAGTGGGGAATCTAATATTAATGTTATTCGGCGTGAAGTGGGAATGGTTTTTCAACGGTTTAATTTATTTCCACATATGACGGTGTTAGATAATTTGATGCTTGCACCGCAAAAAGTACGTAATCTTCCAAAAGAAGAGGCGCGGACGGTAGCGTTAGCTTTACTTGAAAAGGTTGGGTTAGCTGATAAAGCCGGTGCTTATCCAGATCAACTTTCTGGTGGGCAGCAACAACGCGTTGCAATTGCACGTGCCTTAGCGATGAAACCAAAAGCTTTATTGTTTGATGAGCCAACTTCAGCACTGGATCCGGAAATGATAAAAGAGGTTCTGGATGTAATGAAAGCGTTGGCACAAGAAGGTATGACGATGGTAGTTGTAACTCATGAAATGGGTTTCGCACGTGAAGTTGGTGATCGAGTAGTTTTTGTAGATGGTGGTCGTATTGTAGAAGAAGGCGACCCAGAAGAAATATTTTCTAATGCGAAAGAAGAAAGAACGCGTAGCTTTTTGTCAAAAATCTTATAGAATGTAAACAGAGGCACACTTTGCTTGCAAAGTGTGCCTCTGTTTGTAAACTTTTAGATGAATTTCACAGAAGTTAGCAGGAAAAAAATGTGTAATGCAGAATTATATATAGTAAGAAAGGAAAGAAGTCTTCGCTATATACAAGGAGGTAATAATTATGGCAG
>DVNI01000026.1 GCA_018714505.1 Candidatus Avacidaminococcus intestinavium | reverse complement strand
TTGAAAGGAGGTCCTTATAATGATGTTAAAAAACAAATTTTTTAGAAATATTTCTATAATGATGACCATTTTGTTAGTCGCTGTCGCGGGTTACTTTATGGTCGTTCGATCTAGTGATAATGCATATGCTGGTTCGGCAGTTGTTGCACAGACTAGCACTTTAAACGGTGTAGTCGTTGCTGAGAGCCTAACGAAAGTGGGCGCGACGGTAAAAGAAGGACAGGTGCTGGTAATGGTACAAACCTTTGCGGGGAATGCGCCAGCAGCAAGAGCAGGATTGGATGGAACTGTAACTGAAGTGCTTGTGGCACCGGGCAATAATGTAACTGCGGGCCAAGTTGTTGCTAAGATTCAGCCAAACTAAGAAAAAGATCAGACCGGCGTGCAAGCTTGTGCGCCGGTTTTTGAGTTATGAGGTTATAATGAGAAAGCAAATTTCATTTTTAGTATTATTTTTAGCCATGTTTTTTACAGGTGTGGCTTCGGCAGAACCCACACCGATTATAACAGTAAATGAACTTAAAACAGGTATGCATGGAATTGCAAAGACCGTTATTAAAGGCGCAACAATTGAAACCTTTGACGTAGAGATACTGGGGGTGACTGGCTCTGAGTCAGAAGGCCATAGTATTTTGATTAAGGCATCGGGACCTTTAATTGAGCGTTCTGGTGGCATTGCACAAGGAATGAGTGGTAGCCCTGTTTATATTAATGGACGTTTGGCAGGAGCGGTTGCTTATGGCAAGGCTTTTTCTGATCCTAATTATTGCTTTTTAACGCCGATTGAGGAAATGCTTAAAATGTTTGAACCTAATGATCCACGCCCTTCGTATTTTTTGCCGAAAAATACGAGTTTAATGGTTAGTGGTTTTAGTAAAGCGGGTTTAGAATACTTGTCTAAAAAATTAAGTCCTTTTGATTTACAGCCTTTAGCAGTGCCGACAGGGCAAAAAGAAGAATTAAATAATGTTACTTTGGAACCAGGAAGTTCGATCGGTGTTGAATTAGTGCGCGGTGATATGCGTTTAGGTGCTATTGGTACGGTAACGTGGATGGATGAAGCAGGAAGAATTTTAGCGTTTGGGCATCCCTTTATGAAACGCGGTGCTACAGATTACTTTATGACCAACGCTTGGATTTTTGCATCTATTCCAAATGTTGAGAGTTCTTACAAAGTAGGAGCATTGGGTAAGTCAGTAGGAAAAATAACGCAAGATCGTTCGGCTGGTATTGCAGGTCAACTAGGTGAAACACCTAAAATAATTCCATTATTTATTTCTGTAACAGATATTGATCGTGGTTTGCATAAAACGGCAGCAGTACAGTTCGTGACGGACGAAGCTTTGGTCCCGCCACTCGTTGATGCTATTTGCTATAACTCTGTAGAAACAGCCATTGATCGTGCTGGCGGTGGAACAGCACGGGTAAGTTTTAGAATAACGGCACGTGGCGAAAAAAGCGGTGAATTAACTGTGACGAGAGAAAACATGTTTTATAATCCGGGGGATTTAGCAAAAGCGATTAATGGCGAAATCGTTTATGCCACCGATATGTTGATGCGCAATAAATTCGAAAAAACAACAATTTTTGATATCAATGTTGATATAGAGGCTAGCTCAGAGTGTGGAGTAAGTGAGATAACTAGTGTTAGAGCCCAAAATGCAGTGGTTAAACCAGGTGATAAGGTCGCGATTGATGTAGACTTCTTGCCTTATCGAGGTACTAAAATAACAAAAACATTTACCTTTACTGTACCGAAGAAACAGCGTAGTGGGAAAATGTCGTTGATTGTACGGGGAGGATCTTCTTCAGCTTGGCTCAGTGCTGTTTTACAAAATCAACAAGCTGGTGCAGTTGAAGAAATTATGCCGGAGAAAAAGAACTTAACCGATTTTATTGCTGGATTTAATGAATTCGATGCTAATAATGAATTGATTATTGACGTTTTACCGCCCGGTATGTCTGGTGCACAACCTGTGGATGAAGAGGAAAATCCACTGCTTGCTATGCGTACACTTTTTAAAGGTACCAATGCTAAAAAAACTTATCCGATGGACTTCATTATTAATGGTGAAGCGGAAATAACTTTAACTGTTGAAGACAACTAAAGTAGTGCTGACTGTGGTATTCTTATATGAGTATCACAGTTTTTTCACAAATAAATAAGATACTATGTAGCAGGGAAAAATACTTTTTTCTTGAATAATAAGTATGGGTAGTTTATTGATAGCCACTTAGTTAAAGGTGGTGCGGAGGTAAGACCTTTGTTAAAAAAAATGAGTGAGCAGTTGGGCAGTTTTATATTGGATTTTTGCGGTGCTACCGGTAGGGTTATTAATCTGTTCTTGGCCACCTGCGTTCGCCTTAAAGAAACCAATGGGCGTGAAACTATACGGCAAATGGCACGCTTAGGTGCAGATTCTTTGCCAATTGTTTTAATGACAATCATGTTTACTGGTATGGTGCTAGCGGTACAGACTTCTAAAGAATTTGTGCGGTTTGGTGCTGCGGCTTCGGTTGGCGGCGTAGTGGCGATAGCAATGGGACGTGAATTGGCACCCGTTTTAACGGGTGTAGTTGTAGCAGGCAGAGTAGGGGCTGCTATTGCAGCAGAAATAGCAGCGATGAAAGTAACTGAACAAATTGATGCGCTTAGAGTTATGGCGACTAATCCAATTACTTATTTAGTTGTTCCTCGCTTTGTAGCAGCGGTAGTGATGCTGCCCGTTTTAGTTGTGTTTGCTAATGCGATAGGAAGTTTTGGTGGTTGGGTAGTTGCTACTAATTATGCTGATATTAGTAGTTTTACATATATTAATTCGATTAAAGTTTTTATGAAGTCCTTTGATTTAGTGAGTGGTATGATTAAAGGAGCTGTTTTTGGTGGGATTATTGCTATTATTGGATGTTATAAAGGGCTTAACGCTAAACAAGGGGCTGAGGGCGTCGGAGTTGCTACTACAGCGGCGGTAGTGTTGTCGATTATTTTAATTTTTATCAGCAACTACTTTTTATCTCTGATTCTCTTTGTCAGCGGAGGATAAAAAAGTGACGGATACGATGATTGAATTTAAAAATGTTACGATGAGCTTTGGCGATAAAACTATCTTAGAGGATTTATCCTTTAGCGTTTATAAAGGTGAAACACTAGCCGTGATTGGACCTAGTGGTACTGGTAAAAGTACAGTTTTGCGTCTGATTATTGGTTTATTAACGCCAGTTCAAGGGAAGGTCTTGATTAAAGGACAGGATGTTAGTACTTTTAAAGAAGATGAGTGGAATCAATTAAGGCAAGATATGGGGATGGTTTTCCAGTATTCAGCATTGTTTGATTTTTTGACAGTTGGCGAAAATGTCGCTTTTGGACTACGTCAGCATACTGAGAAAACAAATGATGAAATTAAAGCAATTGTTGCGGCACGCTTAGCAGAAGTCGGTTTGCCACATTTAGAAAATTCATGGCCAGCAGAACTTTCAGGCGGCATGAAAAAAAGAGTGGGACTAGCAAGAGCAACGGCTTTACAACCAGAAATTATGCTTTATGATGAACCAACGGCAGGGCTTGATCCGATTATGTCAGAAAACATCAATGATCTAATTAAAGAAACCAAAAAACGTATGCGGGTGACGTCTATCTTGGTAACGCATGATATGAATTCTGTTTTGGCAGTAGCTGACCGTGTATTACTTTTGTATGATAAGAAGATAGCAGCAATTGGTACATTAGAAGAAATTAAAAACAATACACATCCGATTTTACAAAAGTTTTTAAAAACACAGACGAATTTGAGCAATGAGGAAAGGGGCAAGGTGGAGAAATGAATGATAAACGCAGTGAAGTCAAAGTTGGTGCCGTAGCGTTAGTCGGTATTGCCTTATTTATGGCGATCATTTCTTTTTTAGGCACTTTTTCTTTTGCTGGTAGTGGCTATGATTTATCAGTTCTCTACAACGAAGTGGGTGGACTAAAAGAAGGTCATGCTGTGCGTTACGCCGGCGTTGATGTGGGAACGGTCCGGACGGTCAAAGTTGAGGGTAATCAAGTTGCCGCAGTTTTAAAGATTAAAGAAGGCATTCAAATCCCTGAAGGAGCAGTTTTTTCGCTAGGAGCAGACGGTATGCTGGGCGAGAAATTTGTTGCGATTACGCCACCAGCAGTTTTGAGTGGGAGGTATTTAGAAGCGGGGCAAACGATTAAAGGTGCACCAGGTACTGGACTTGATGAATTCATGGCTTCGGCGGCTAAAGCCTTAGAAAAAGTTGAAGGCGTTGCTGATGCACTGAATAATGTGCTTGGTGATGAAGCAGTGCAGCAATCAATGCGTGATGGTTTTTTAAACTTGAATGAGATTAGTGCGAATTTAAATACTTTTAGTCGCGTAATGGCTGAAGTTGCGATTAGTAATCAACAGGAAGTATCAACGATGATTACGGAACTAAGTAGTATGGCCGTGCGCATGAATTCGGTAGCAACACATTTAGAAAGTATTGTTAGTAGTGCTGATAATAATGGTGAAACTGGTAAAAATGTCGCTGAAATGGCGAATAATCTTGCGCTAGCGAGTGCGCGAATTGAAAAAATGTCCGCTTCTTTGGAAAAAGTAGTGACCGATCCTAAAACGGAGGCGGATTTACAAGAAACCATCAGAAATGCCAAAGAAACTAGCCAAAAAGCTAATCAAATTTTAGATACTTTCGGTACTGCACGTTTTCAAGCAGATGTCCAATATAATGACAAAAATAATGATTGGCTATCTAATATGGGGGTAACGGTAAGACCAAGTGAAGATAATTTTGTTTACGCCGGGGTTTATGATTTAGGCGGCGAGAACAAATTAGACTTACAATTCGGTCGTGAACTCAATGATTTTGGCGTACGTGCTGGAGCAATGCAAGGTAAATTTGGAGTCGGCATGGATTATCATTTTAGTGACTCTTTCCGCGTTTTTACAGATATCTATGATTTTGACGATACTAAAGTTAAGGTTGGCGGAGAAATATTTTTGCAACCAAACTTTTCTTTAGTGGGTGGTACGCTCGATGTGCGTAAAAAAGGTAGTGACCAGGCTTATGTTGGAGTACGATCATATTTTTAAGAAAAGTTGACTTTTTTTTCATAGGTTTATATAATTAATTTACATATTGACTGAGTGGTCAATTAGTGTGGGAGGAAGAAAAATGTTTAAATATCATAAAAGAAAACACTTATTAATGGCTACTGTACTCGCTGGTCTGGTTTCTATGCAGACGGCATTCGCTGCCCCTGTGGAAGTGACTTTGGATAAGGCTGTCAGTATGGCTTTAAAGACGAATCCGACAGTGAAGATCTCGGAAGCAGAAAGTGAAGCGGCAGAAGGGCAAAAAGACGCGGTTAAAGCATCCCGCTGGTTTACGATTAACTTTAACAGCGATTTTTCACGCGGAGGATATTATGATCCAGTAACCAATCCTGTGACTAATATACCTTCTAAAGGGTTACAAGACACTTATAACAATGGTTTTTCAGCATCGGTACCACTCTATACTGGTGGTAAGTTAAGCGGAACAATTGAACAAGCCGTGCAGAATTATCGGGCGAGTGAATATGGAGTGGCAGAAGCTTACCAAGCGGTTAAGCTTAGCGCTACAGATGCTTTTTTTACGGTTTTGCAAACAGAGAATGTCGTGGCACTCAGTCAAGAATCAGTGGACCGCCTAAAAGCGCATTTAAACAATGTTAATGCGCAATACCAAGTCGGTGTAGTTGCTAAAGTCGATGTTTTGCGTAGTGAAGTTGAATTAGCTGATGCGGAGCAGACTTTGATTAAAGCACAAAACGCACATGATTTAGCGGTAGCGAATTTAAACAATATTATAGGTTTACCACATGAGTCAGAGATTGTTGTTGCCGAAAAGCTAGGTTATGAAGAATATACGAATGCTCTAGAAAACTGTATTACTTTTGCTTTAGCTAATAGACCGGAACTGTATCAAGCGGAAGCCTCTGTAGAATCAGCCAAAGCTGGGGTGAAAGTGGCAAGAGCAGGTTATCTTCCACAAGTTTCAGCGTCAGCGTCTAATAAATGGAGCTCGCATAGCTGGCCAGGCGATGATGACGAAAACTGGGGCGTTGGCATTGGCCTTAGCATGAATGTCTTTGATTCTGGGGTGACGGCAGGTAAGGTTAAATCTGCTAAAGCAACGCTTTTAAAAGCTGAAGAAACTTATCGTAAAACTAAAGATGAAATTCAATTAGATGTACGTAATAATTATTTAAATTTGCGCGAAGCAGAAAAACGCATTAGTACAGCTCAAGTCGCGGTTTTAAAAGCAGAAGAAGATTATCATATTGCACAAGTGCGTTATCAAGCTGGTGTAGGCACGAATCTAGATGTAATGGATTCACAAGTTGCACTAACGCAAGCTAAAAACAATTATGTGCAAGCCTTATATGATTACAATACTTCTGGAGCATCATTAGAAAAAGCAATGGGCGTACCTGTCAGCGTTAATTAAAAGGAAACAGTAAACGGTTGTCTCGAAGCTAACTTTGAGGCAACCGTTATTTATTATATCTGTGAATTTTTTGTGTGCTATAATTAAGAAGCAGGTATGAGTGAATGCTGTGTCGAATACAAGCGAAATGGCTATGACCAAAAAGGTTTCATGGAGGGTACTTCATGTCGAAGATACAAAAGACAGTTTTTTTGTTTGCAGTTAGTTTAGTAGCAATTTATTTTGCGGTTTTACGTATTTTTATGCCAGGCTTCTTACAAGAAGTTTTGCCGCAAGTTGAAACGACCGCAACTGCATATTTAAATGGTAAATTACATATAGAAAATTTAAGCGTGTCTGATTCTTTACATGTGATGGCAAATGGAGTAAGTGTTGATGACGCTAATGGTCAACAGATATTTGCGTCGCCAGAGATTACGATTAGTTTTGATTTATTGCGTGGTATTTTGCACGCTGAACCAATTAGGGCTGTTGATCTTATTACGATAAAACAGCCTCTTTTGCGTTTACAAATGAACGAAAAAGAAGAATGGAATATAGCGTCGCTTCTAAAAAGCACTGAGGAAGAAGATAGTGGTTTTGTGGGACGTATAGCAATAAAGGACGGACAAGCACACGTAAGCTTGCCAGAAGGCGAATGGGATTTTGGTGTTAGTGGTAGTGTAGATGCTAGTCCGAATCCTAATTATGATGTAAACTTCAAGATTAAACATGATGATGATACACTGAATTTGGCTGGACGTGTTAATACAAAAATGCAAGGTCGTTTAGTGGTCGGTAGTAAAAGCCTTACGACAACGCCTTTTAATGCTTTGGCAGAAAAATATTTTGCTGTAGAGAACTTAACAGGACACGTCAATAATTTAAGTATGGTTTGGAGCGGCGAAAGTGACGCCAGCAAACTAGAAGGTGTAGGTACTTTAAAAGAAATTGCGGCAATAGTAACGGTCGAGGGTAGGCGCTTACCAGTAACGGCTAATGGTAAAATTGCTTTTTCGGATGAGCAAGCAGAGGCTCATGGTGTGCGTTTTACGGTTAATGGTGAAAAGGGGCGCATTGATGGAAAAATCAATTTTGCGGACGAACAGAATCCTCTTGCAAAAGATTTGTTTGTTGAATTTGAAGATTTTGAACTACAAAAAGTTTTGCAAGGACAACCACTTCAAGGTAAAATCAATGGTTACTTATCAATTGCCGGTACAGTTGCTGATTTTAGTCTAAATGGTTTATTGACAAGTAAAGCTTTTAGCTATGAAAACATGAAGTTTGCTAATGTGAAAATCCCTTTGCTAGCTGAACATAGTGTTGTGACGCTTGCTGGTGCGCAGGCAGACTTTGGTAATGGTGAAGTCTTTTTATATGGGGATGCGAAGCTAGAAAGTGGTAGTTTTTCGGCAGCAGCAGAACTGCGTAATATTAATGCAACGACGTTATTTCCTCAGTTAGGAGAACCGACTTTAGTTAATGGAAGCCTAGCACTAACTGGGCAGTGGCAAGATGGACTGCGGGCTAATTTAACTACTGGTGATTTAGTTTTTAACTATGCGGATACCGAGTTTAGTGACGTGAATCTTGATCTTGAGTATTTAGATAATAACGTAATTATTAATAATTTTTCTGCTGCTGTTAATGGTGATGGTGCACTGCGAGCAGAAGGTAGTTTGTTAGATGGTGAGTTAAAGTTACGCGGACAATTAGCGGCGGTGCCGTTAACACCATTTTTGCACTTCGTGCAAGAGGACGGTGTTGGTGATTTAACGGGGACGTTTTTGGTTAGTGGTACGCTGGAAGATCCAGTGGTTGAGGCTAATGTTCGACTAACTGACGCTAATCTTTATCAACAGGAGATTCGCAGCGCGCAAGGGGTATTAGAATGGCGCACACATAGATTAATAATCAATGATTTGAAGTTGGCGATGTCCGCCGGAACGCATCTGGTAAATGGTTTTGTGGACTTTAGTGAGAACCAACCACGGGCAGAACTCACGCTCCTTACTAAGGGGATTAGGGTGGAGCCACTCGTAGCTTTAGTTGCACCAGAGCTTCAGTTAACCGGTAATCTTGATAATGAGGTAAAGTTTAGTGGTTCATTAAAAAATCCTAGCGTTCAGGGTACGCTTAAACTCTATGATGGCAGCTATAATGAGTTTTTGATTGATGATATTGTTGGCGAATATACTTATGAAAATAATATTTTAACTTTATCTGATTTTATTATTCATGCTCTACGGGCAGAAATATTGTTTAATGGTACGATGGACAGCCAAAAAAATCTTAATTTTATCTTAACGGCGAATCAAATAGATCTAAAAAAATTAGTTAATTTGTCGTCACCCGAGATTACGGGCTTAGCTAATTTAGATGGACGAATTACGGGTACACTTGATAATCCGTTATTTGTAGGTGGCGTTCAAGCAGCTGAAGTGACGATTAATAGGCAGCCATTTACAAACGTAACTGGTGACTTCAATAGCTTTGGCGGTACATTTAATACGCTAAAAGGCAAAGCGCAGCAAGGCACAGGTTCCTATGATATTGATTTGCTCTTAGATATCCCACGTGCGTTATTCCAAGGCAATATAGGAGTTAGCGGTGGGGAAATTGCTTCTTTGCTTAAAATCGGTGGTCTAAACTACGATATTACTGGACAACTTTATGGTAATATCGATATCAATAAAGCTGGCAAGGGCAGTGGTATTCATATGACGGGCGATATTCAAAACTGCAGTATTCGCGGCATAAAATATGTATCTAGTAATTTTGATGTTACTTTGCAAAAAAACATTTTAATGATTAATAAACTCTATGCACAAGAAGATACACAAGGCTTTATGGCGGCTCGTGGTACGATTGATTTTAATAATAGAAACCTAGATTTAGAAGTTTTTAGTAATGAAGCGAATGCCGCTTTACTGACTGCTTTTATGCAAAACCCTATTGAATTTGGCGGAAAAATGAATTTTGCGGCACAAATTACGGGTACGATTGACCATCCAGAGGCGAATGCCTCACTAGCGATTAGTCAAGGAACGGTGATGGAGACACCTTTTGATAACTTATACGGCATGGTTACCTTGCGTGATGATATCTTTAAGATTGAACAACTTTTTATTCAAAAAGACATCTATAAAGCCAGTGCGTATGGCACAGTGCCTTATGATTTATTCAGGCCTAAAGGTAGTCGTCTTGCTCATGATGCACAAATGAATATTATCGTAAAACTAGATAATGCCAATTTAGCAATTTTGCCGACTCTTAATAAAAATATTGAAGCTGGCAGTGGTGATACTAAAGGTGAAGTTTTTGTAACTGGCACTTTGGAAGAACCAACTCTTCATGGTGGTTTTGATATTATTAATGGTGTTGTCAAACTTAAACAAGTAAATACCCCTATTGAGAACTTAAATGTGGGACTAGTTTTTGACGGAAATATCTTGCGCTTGCAAAATTTATCGGCAAAGATTGGACCAAAGGGCAGCTTAACTGCTAATGGTAATTTTGCTTTCTTAGGAACGGGTGAAAATTATAAACTAGATATGAAGGCGGAAGAAATTGCCATAGATTCTTCAATTTTTACCGGTATAATAAATGGCAATTTAAGTATAACGCCGCAAAGAAATCGTCCTTTAGTGGCGGGTGAATTACGTTTTGATAAAGTGTTGATTAATATGCCTACAATTCCAGAAATCGCAGAAGGCGATTCTAATATCGGGTTAGACGTCAAAATAGTCTTAGGACCAGAAGTACATTTATATAATAAATATCTTTATGACTTAGCTTTAGCTGGAGGATTGCATATTCAAGGTAGTACACGTTATACTAATGTGGATGGTTCGATTACAGCGACTAAGGGTACTGTTACATATTTAAGAACACCATTTAAAGTCAGACGTGCTACGGCAGGATTCCCGACACCGGGTTCTATTTTGCCGCAGATTAGTTTAGATTCAGTAACTAAATTTGGGCGTTATACGATCAATATGAAAATTGATGGACCTTTAGAACAAATGAACTTAACACTAACGTCTGATCCACCGCTTAGTCAGCAAGAATTATTCCGGATGCTGACGTTGAAAAGCTATTCTAATGGCGGTATGGGGTCAGGAACTAATGGCCTGGAACGAGAAGACTTACAAGCGCTTTTAGACGTTGGTTTAGAAATGACGTTTTTAAGTGATGTGGAGAGTTTATTTAAAGAAGAGTTGAAGCTGGATCAATTCCGTGTTTACAGTGGCAATACGGCTTCTGGCATTGGGTTTGATTTAAGCTCTAAAGATGTTAGCGAGTTTACCAAAGACGAGCGTGAACAATACAACGTACTGATTGGTAAATATATTTCAGATAACGTCTTAGTTGGTTACGCAAGTAGCCTTGATGGTGATTCACATAATGTTTTTACGCAGTATGATATAGATGGTAATGTAGTTTTGAATTTCTCGTTAGATGAAAAACAACGTAAATGGATTGGTGTGGAATATCATCATTCCTTCTGACCGGTTAGGAGTAAATAAATGCTAAAAAACTACCTAGAAGAATTAAAAAAAATAAAGTTGTTGTCTTTAGAAGAAGAACGCGATTTGTGGCAAAGAAGAGCAGATGGTGATGCGGAAGCACATCATAAAATTATTACGGCTTATCAACCCTTGGTTTTTAAAGTAGCAATGAGTTTTTCTTTGCCGGAAACACAATTACGTGAAATTATCCAAGAGGGAACGGTTGGTCTTTTGGAAGCAGCAGAACAGTTTGATTATACTAAAGGTGTTGCTTTTAGTTTGTATGCGGTGCATCGCGTGCGAGGTAGGATGCTAGACTTTTTGGCCCGCGAACGTGGCAAGAGCACGTTGTCTTTAGATAGCGAGACGTCTATTGGTAGTGGTGTGTCTTGGTCAGAATGTCTAGTTTCTGGCGGATTAACACCATCAGAAGCAGCTGAACAGCATTTTATTTCTGATAAAGTCATGGAAGCCATGGATCGTCTAACGGTCAACGAGCAAAAGGTTCTTTCAGGTATTTATTTGCAGGATAAATCGGCAAGCGATTTAGCAAGTGACATTAATGTGACTACGAGTCATATCTACCGAATTCAAAAGAAAGCGGTTAAGCGAGTTCGTGGAATGTTATCACGCTTTATAGCTGACTTAAAACAATGAAAACGAGAGATAATAAGTGAAGTAATGAAGGAAACAAGAGCAAATCAATAATAAACAGTATTTTATTCGTTAAAAACGCTTAAAATAAGATATTATAATTTAAATGCGTGAGAAGATTATATATTTATATAATTTTTTTGAAAAAATTTATGGATAGGAGGCGAAGTGCTGATGCCAAGCAACATTAAAAGCGTCTGCGAGCATATTAAGAATGTACGTAAGAGCTTAAAAAGTGCTGAGGATAGTTTTCGCTCCAACAATGATATGCGCGGCGAACTTGATTTGATGTTAGCTGAAGCGGAAATGCAACACCTACGGGAGAAGCGAGGGTTTGGATTTAAGTGGACTAGGCAAAAACTCGCATTTGCTTTTGCAGTGTTACTAACGTTGACTGGCACCGGTGGCTGGCTTTGGGCAAAACAAGCTTTTGTACAACCGGGGATGCCTACGCAAGTAGCAACGGAAACCCAATCAGCACGTGGCAAACCAATTGTCCAAGAAAAAGCCGTAAATCAAGCGGAGCAAGCACCAAAAAATAGTGAATTGCCTCTACCTACTAAGCTTGAGCAACCTCAACCTATTGGTGGAGAGATAGTATATAAAGAAAAAAATAAGATTGAACCAAGTTTGCCTGTTCCAGATGCTGAAATAAGAAATCTTGTTAGGGCTGCACGCAAAACTTTGAGTGAATCGAATTAATTAGGGGGCTAGTTATGAAGAAAAAGACTATATTAAGGCCAATCGCCTTAAGTATTACTGCCGGATTTTTGGCGGTAGGTACAGCCTATGCTGAAGAAGTATCGGCACCTGTTGAACAAAGTAGTAATGCAGTTGCTAGTGAGGCTGTGGCGGTAGAAAACCCGGAAGTGGTTCAAGTGGAAGCAACCCTTAAAGCTGCGGAAGAAGCGAATGCCAATATAAAAGCATATTTAGGACGTACAGTGACCAAAGTAGAGATTGTAGGATTAGACTCAATTGAACAAAAAACAGTTGCTGAAACTCTCAAAGTCACAGCTGGTAACACCTTGACTGAAGAAGGCTTGGCGGCAGATTTACAAGCAGTTTACGAACTGGGCTTTGTTTATAATGTTGCTCCAGAATTTACAGAAGTGCCAGAAGGCGTGCAAGTGGTTTATCATGTGATAGAAAACCCTGTTTTTAAAGATATCAAGATAGAAGGCAATACTAAACTAAGTGATAAAAAAATAGCTGAAATTTTTGATTTGCCTAAAGAACAGATTATTAATCTTAAAGATGTTAATGAAAGAGTACGTAAGCTAGAAAGTGAATATGCGCAAGAGGGTTTTATCTTGGCGAAGATAACGGATGTGCGCGTTTTACCAAGTGGTGAATTGTATGTCGAAGTTAATGAAGGTATTGTTGAAGATTTTAAAATAAAAGGTAATACAAAAACTAAAGATTATGTTATTACCAGAGAAATGAAGCTGAAAAAAGGCGAACCTTTTAATACTAAGGATGCTAGACGCAGTATGCAGCGTATTTATAATCTCGGTTATTTTGAAGATGTCAATATTAAATTAAATCCTGGTAAGGCACCTAATGCTATTGAAGTAGAAATAACCGTTGTAGAAATGAACACTGGTACCTTTGGTATTGGTGCGGGTTATAGTGATGCTGATGGTTTTCTAGGAATGGTTTCGCTTGGCGATAAGAACTTCCGTGGTACGGGTGACAAAATCAATATTCGCTGGGAGTTCGGCGGCGATAGTGATAATAATAAAAACTATGAATTCGGTTATATGAGACCGTGGCTTGACGATAAAGAAACTAGTCTAGGCTTTACCGTATATGATATGACTAATGAGTATGCGGACTATGATCGTAATGCTGACGAAATTGCGCGTTATGATAAACAACGTCGAGGACAAGAGCTGACTTTCAGTCGCCGCACAAATAATGAATATGTTGTTAATTATTTGACATTTAAAAATCGTGAAGATATTTATAAAGGCGTAGCTGACGGTTACGAAGGTTCTGACCAATATTTTGAAGAAGGGGATAAAGAAGCACGTCAGAAAGAAAACTTTGGTAAGACGCGGAGCATTGGCTTTACCCGTACTTTTGATTCACGTGATAATATCTCCGATCCAAGAGAAGGTAAACGTAACTCTTATTCCATTGAATGGGCAGGCTTAGGCGGCGATTTCGATTTCACTAAGTATTCCGCGGACTTTAGATATTATTACCGAATGGGAGCTAGTGATGACGTTATTGCTTTGCAACTAGGTGTTGGTTATGCTGATGGCACGATGCCACTTAGTCAACGTTTTGCAGTCGGTGGTTCAGATACGTTGCGCGGTTACAAAGATGATCAATTTAAAGGTAACAGTATGCTACGTGGTACACTAGAATATCGCGTTCCTTTAATTAAGAAAGTACAAGGAGTACTCTTTACTGATGTCGGCTATGCTTGGGATAAGAAAAGAGAAAAAGAAGATAACTTTGATTTAGGTTTGATGAAATACAGTTATGGTGTAGGTTTGCGTATTAATTCGCCACTAGGACCATTACGCCTAGATTATGGTATTGGTGATGATGGCGGTCGTTTCCACTTTAGTTTTGGCGGACAATTTTAATTGACGTTTAAAACCATTGGGGAGGTAGATACTAGTGGGGAAAAGCATAAGAAGTTTTGGCAGAATACTAGTTGTTTTCCTTTGCTTCTTTACTCTGCCAGTCACAGTTTCGGCTGAACAGGTTAAACAGGTACGTGTAGTAATTACTGATGCTACGGGGCAAACGTCTGAAACTTTAGTAAAGCGTATGCAAAGCAGTATGCAGGTCGTTGCCGAGCAATTATTACTGACCAAGAATACTGAGCAACTTTCTACAGTACAAACTGATTATTTACGTTTGTTAAGAGAAGTTGGTGAACGAGCGCTTACTGGTTATTTGATTGAAACAAGTACAATGAATTTAGGTGCAGAAACCGTGGTCTATTTAACGGTTGCACCGTGGTTTGAAACGGTACAGCAAGTTGATGTTGATTTGCAATTTTCAGGTATCGCCGAGCAGGCAGAAACCTTTTTGCTAAGTAAAGTGCCTAGTTTAAAACAAGATATACAAACTATTGTAAGAGGCGCTTCTGTTGACGCTGTCGATTGGATGGGTAGTTTAATCAGGCAAAGAGTACGTGAAGAACTCGAGCAAAGTTTGCCCGAGTTTAAAGCTTCTGTTGATTTAAGTCACCAAAATGATGGTGGGGTTGTGGTGCAAGTAATTGTTTATCCAGTAGGACAATTAGTGCAAGACGTGAAGTTTGAAATGCTTTCCGAAACAGTGCCCAATATTCTGTTAATGAAGACTAAAAACAAGATGCACAAAAGAGCAGAAATGTTGCGGGGCTTACCAGTAACCTTTGTAGAGAACAATCAAGTCGTTTTTGAAAAAAACTTACTGGATTTAATGCAAGCAGAAACAGTGACCTCTTTGTATTCTTTGCAACCAACGATTACCATTGTACCAGGCGTGGCGACCAGCGCGACGGTGCGGATGGAAGCAGATAAATATAAAATTTGGTTTGAAGGTTATGGTGACTTAGGTAAAGAGAATGATGCGTTATCTGGACGTGCGCATTTCGGTAAATACATTTCAGATAATGTTGAGGTTTTTGGCGAAATTGGCGTAAAGCTAGAAGATATGGATTGGGAATTTGCACCGGGGCTAGCTTATAATAAGGGGAAGACAACAGTTACTTATGCGAGAGGTTTGACAGAAAAAGAAAACAACTATCGCCTTGAGTATGCTTTTTCTCCTAAATGGCGTCTAAGGGCAGAACACTATTCTAGACTAAATACTAATGAATTTGGTGTTCGGTATCGCATTCATGAATTTTTAAGCATTGAATATGTTTATTCTAACGATGAACCATACTTACGCATTATTGGCAACCTGTAAGAATGTTGAAAGATTGAGTGGGTATTGGTATAATTATAAAGTAGACAAATATTAACTTTAGAGAGTAGGGATTTCTATGATGAGAAAGTTAGCAGACAAAAAAACTGTCAAAATGATTTCTTTAGTTGTGGCGGCAGTCTTTGTTTTAGGCGTTTTTGGTATGGCATTTACTCAATCAGGATTTACGAATGTAGCTTCGGCTGCGGCATCGGAATCAGCGGTTGGTGTTGTTAATTATCAACTTTTAGTTGCACAAAGCCCAGATATGCAAGCTTATCGTACGCAGATGCAACAAGAACAAGAAACGGCTAAAAGCGATTTTGAGAGTAAGAGTGCAAGTATGAACGATACAGAAAAGCAAAATTATGCAAAACAATTAGACGAACGTTTAGCGAATAAACAACGTGAACTATTAGAACCAATTTATAAAAAAATTGACCAAGCAATTGAACGTATTGCAAAAAAGAAAGGTTTGTCTGTAGTAGTAGATAGAGGCTTTGTTGTATATGGCGGTGTTGATATTACTAGTGAAGTAGGCACATCATTAACCGCGAAATAATTCATTTTGACTGTATTACCGGGCTGCGCAATCGGCCCGGCTTTCTGTCGTATTAGAGGAGGGAGTTCATGAGAAGACTTGCATGTTTGGTAAGTATAGCTGCTTGTTGTTTAGTAGTAGCTGCTTGTGGTTTTAACTCCGCTAATAATGATGAAAAAATTAAAATTGTAGATTGGCAAAAGGTACTTGCCGCTCATCCTAAATATGAGTTGTTAGTAGAAGCCGAAGAAGATTGGCATCGAGCGGAAAAAATGCGAGCTGACCAAGTCGCTGCTGGTAAAAAACAATTAGCCTTATTAGATAAACTAGTTGCATTAAAGCAACAAACTAGGGCCAATTTTGCTATTGCTGATTATGCTACTAAAATGGCGGAGCATAAAGCACGTCAACAAGAAGAATTTGTAGCCTGGCAACAGCAATTTTTAAGCCAAAAGAACAAACTTTTAGCAGCAGAACATGCTGCTATTATTGAAAAACATCAATTACCGATTGTTAATTTACGCTTGAAATTAGCAAATGTAAGATTGAGCGATGTGGAAAAGGCAACGTTAGACTCAGAGCTGGCTGCGGCTTTACAAGCGCAAAATGATGAACTTGCAGCTTTAGAAAGTAGTAAAGAACATTTGTTGACCGCGGCAGTTAGTCAACAAAAACAAGTATTAGCGGAAGAAACTGCTAGTTATAGTAGACAGCTACAAACAGACCTTGCTCTGGCACAAACTACTTATGTGCGCTTAGATCAAGCTGATTTAGCTAAGGCGCCACGAGAGTTTTCAAAAGTTTTAATTGGTCTAGATAAACAAGTTCAATTAAAACATGCAACTTTTGTAATGGTACAAAATGAACTTGATAAAGACGTGCAAAGCGCTTTAGAGGAAGTAACAGCGCCACAAGGTAATGTGATTGTCGTGAAAAATGCAATCGTTAATATTAATGCTGAAGATCTAACGGAACAGGTTAAACGAGCTTTACAAAATAAGAAAACTAATTAAAAAGAGGTAATTTGAATGAGAAAAAGTTTATTAGTAGTTTTGATGGTATTATTTGCATTAGCCGCTGTTGGCTGCGGTGGTCGTAATACGGCTTTTGGTGTAGTCGATATGCAGAGAATTGAGTCGGAAAGTCAAGTTTTTAAAGATGTTAAAGAAGATGTTATGAAAAAGGCAGCAACGGCACAAGAAGAAGTAATGAAAGAAATGGAAGGCAAACCACAAGACGAAGCACAAAAAATTATGGAAAACAAATCAGCTGAGATGCAAATGATCCAATCAGAAGCTCAAAACAAATTAAAAGCAAGTTTTGAAGCAGCAACTAATAAAGTCGCTGCTGATAAGAAACTAGGTGCGATTTTGGTTAAAGATGCGGTACCGCAAGGCGGAATCGATGTAACCGATGATGTTCTCAAAAACATGCAGTAAAATTTTGATTGAGGGCGGAGCTGTTAGCCGCCCTTTGTTTTTTAGATGGGGGAATAAGGGAATGGAAAAAACATT
>DVNI01000025.1 GCA_018714505.1 Candidatus Avacidaminococcus intestinavium | reverse complement strand
TAGCCTTATTAATTATCTGCGCCCAAATCGTCTTGCCATTACCGATGATTCCTTTAACCTTGCAACCATTAGGCGTGGGTATGATTGGCACCTTATTACCTTTACCTTGGGCTGGGGCAACCATTTTAGCTTACTTATCCTTAGGAGCAGTTGGTTTACCTGTGTTTGCTGGTGCTTATGGAGGGGTTGGTGCTTTCTTAACGCCAAGTGGTGGCTACCTTCCAGCATTTTTCGTTTACGCTGTACTAGCCGCTCTTTTCTTGCGTAATCGTAAAAAAACTTGGATTAATATCTTTGTAGCCAATGTCTGTGCCGCGATGATTTATTTAGTGCTTGGTTCTCTATGGTTATGCTTACCATTCATTGCTGGCATGAGCGTAAAAGCAGCCTTAATTGCGGGGACCTTACCGTTTGCTTTACCAGTTATTGGCGAAATTGCCGTTTATACCACCATTGCTACGGCTTTACACAAAGTCATGGCTAGACGTTTACGATAAAATACAAATGCCGATGAGAAGCAATTCCCATCGGCATTTTTAAAAAGTAGTAAAGAAATAACCGTCTCGCATGAAGGCCGTCTTGCGCTCAAAAGTTCAACAAACCTCTGCTTGAGATTGTTTCTTATGCATTTATTATAACTTATTGCGCGTTTTTTCACAAGCGATTTCATTTCATCCCGTTGACATACTTACTAAAAACACTACTTACTCTAAAAAGCTAGACCTGTAACAAATACGAGTCTAGCTTTTGGTTTACATATTTTGATTGTATAATTCAATCTTTTCAATCTTGGCAAAACAGTCTGGATATTTTTTGAGAATATTTTGTAAAGAAGCTACTGTAGTCACCGTATACACACTGCTAATCTTAAAATTATCTTTATTTTGCAGTTCTTTTTGATAAGCTTTGATTTCTTTATTCAAATATTCATAATGGAAGAGGTTTTGAAAATGCTCTTGATTATCTAACATGAATTGCAACAAGGATTGAAAACGATCATACTGGAAATTTTCCGGATATTGATTACTTGTTTGAATTCCCATAAACAGATAAGGATATTTTTGATTCAGTTTTTCTAAATATTTTTTATCCTTATCTTCGGCAGTTAACGTATAGGGCACGGTGCCAATATCGCGAAATCCTAGCAGTCCAGTCTTATCATTTGGTGGTTGAACGCCATACCAATAAATATGTGTGTACTCTTCTTCCTCAATTTTTTGCACTTGTTCTAAAGTCACACTTGGTTTAAAAGTAAGTGAGGCATAGATTTGGCTATAAGGCGGCAAAGTAGCCAATTGTTTAAGCATGCTTTCTCTGAGATTCTCAAACGTTTGATACTCAAATGTTTCACTCGCCTTAGTTGAAAATCGTAACAACGCAGAAGACGTCCGTATAGCATAGTTATTATTAACTACTTCGCCTTTTCTGATTTCCATTTTAGTAGGAAGTGGATAATCAAAGCTTGTTTCGCCGCGCTTCCCTAATATTGTTTCAACATCATAATTGCCATAACCGAGTGCATTAATTTTAATGTCATTGATACTAATAAAAGGGTTCTGCAACTCATAGGCAACCATGAAAGATAAAGAGAATGGCGCAACTTTATCGCCATCTTTACCGATCGGATTATAGTAAAACTGATCGACAATTTTTGGTAAAGCGAAATAGCCGATTCCTGTTAATACTAATAAAATACTAATCGTCATCAAAAGTGTTTTAAACCAATTTTTCTTGATTTGTCGATTGATTTTTTGCTTAAACTGTTGATCTTCCACACTTAAATCTGGTTTTTCCCATTCCGCATGTTCCTCTTCTAAGGCTAAATCCTGTAATTCCTGAAATTCAGCTAGGCGTTCTTTGATATAGGCAATTTCTTCTGGTGTGGCTTGGTTTTGACGGTATTTTGCTAATAATTCTAATAATTTAGTACTCATCTTGTAACACCTCTTTTAATTTTTTGCGTGCACGATGTAAGTAAACACGCACCTGATTGACGGTCAACTGAAAATACTGGGCTAACTCAGCCGTAGAACAATCCGCAAAATAAAACAACAATATCAACTCTTGATAAGGCATCGACAAGGATAAGATAGCTAAATACAATTGCCGATTTCGTTCTTTTTGCAAGATTTGTGATTCGAAGCTTTCAGTAAAAGTGATTTGTTGGCTCGCTAAATCCACTGACTGTCGATATTGTTTTTTCCGATATTGATCGATAAAACTTGTCTTAACTACACGTAATAACCAAAACTTCAACTGATCAGGGGCATGCGTTTGACAAAGAAGCTTATAATAGGCCTCGCTAACTAACTGTTCTGCTTTTCTTTCATCTTTCGTCAGTGATAGCGCATACAAATACAATGAAGGCGAAAACGCAAGATAACTTTCTTCAACTATTTTTCGATCCATCGTCATCGCCCTCCTTGCACTTAAGAGACGTTTGACAGTCAAAAACATTACAAGATTTTATGTATTTGTTTTAACAAAATATCAAAAACTATACTATGTCAAAAAAGACACCTGCCTAGTTT
>DVNI01000024.1 GCA_018714505.1 Candidatus Avacidaminococcus intestinavium | reverse complement strand
TACAGAAATGATTACCGCAAACGGTAATGTAAGAATCAAAAGTATACCTAACAATCTAGTCGGTTCTAGTGATCAAGCGACATATAATACAGGTGCAGGTGGTGTTATTGAGCTGATTGGTAATGCAACGGCTACGCAAAATGGTAATACGATTTCTGGGGCAAAACTGCGCATTACTGGTGACGGTAATACTGCACAAGCTGATGGCAACGTAGTACTTGTGTATGTTCCAGAAACGAAAAGTGCCGAACCTGCCTGAATAATTTGATTCTAATGATGGAGGAATAGCCGTGCACATAGAAACTCGTAATTTAATTAAAGCATATGGTCCTAGACGAGTTGTTAATGAAGTTAGCATTAATGTGGAGCAGGGCACTGTTGTAGGCCTTTTGGGGCCAAATGGTGCTGGTAAGACCACTACTTTTTACATGATTGTCGGCATTGAAAAACCCGATAGCGGCGAAGTCCTGATTGATGGACGCGTAATTACGCATATGCCGATGCATGAACGGGCCTTGGCCGGCATTGGGTATTTACCGCAAGAGGCTTCTATCTTTCGTAAACTAACGGTAGAAGAAAATATCATGGCAATCTTAGAAAGAACAGAATTATCTTTAGCGCAACGCAAAGACAAAATCGAAGATTTGATTGAAGAATTTCGTATTGAACATATTAGGCAACGTAAAGGTTCGGAGTTGTCAGGCGGTGAACGTCGTCGCGTAGAAATTGCGAGAGCGCTTGCTACAGACCCTTCTTTTATTCTGTTGGACGAACCGTTTGCCGGTATTGATCCGATTGCTGTGGCGGATATTCAAGGGATGATTGCCCACTTAGCGAAACGTGGGATCGGGGTTTTAATTACGGATCATAATGTTCGTGAAACCTTGAGTATCGTCGATAAAGCGTATATACTAAATAATGGAGAAATCCTTATTTCTGGTGACAGTAATGTCGTAGCTAGTAATGAGCTAGCACGTAAATTTTATTTGGGTGAGAAATTCACATTGTGAGGTTGGCATAGATGCGTATACTCGATAAATATATATTAAAAGAACTGATGGGACCGTTTTTCTTTGGAATAGCGGCTTTTTCCAGTATTTTTATTGCCAGTTCTATGCTCTATAAGCTGACGCAATATATGACTAAATACGGTGCCTCTATTGAGAGTCTGTTTCAGCTGTTTTTGTATAGTTTACCAGAAGTAATTAACTATACTTTTCCGATGTCGATGTTATTGGCCTCACTCCTTGCAATGGGGCGGTTATCCGCTTCTAGTGAAATTACTGCCATGAAATCTGGTGGGATTAGTTTTGCACGCATTGCGGCACCGGTTTTGGTTGTGGGGTTTGTTGTTAGTTTGTTTTCCGTGGTCTGGGCAGAAAAAGTTGTGCCAGCTTCCAAAGTAGCTTATACGCATATTTTAAATTATGAAATTAAGCATGACACCAAGCCACGTTCACAAGAACACGTCGTAATTAAATCTTTGAGCGGAGATAATTTATCACGCTTAACTTACGCTCGTAGCTTTGATGAAGAAACGGGTATGATGAAAGATATTACGATTGAGGAGTTTGAACATGGCGAATTGTCCCGTATTCAAAAAGCGAAGACTGCAGAGTGGCGCGATGGCGCTTGGTTCATGCAAGATGGTAGTGTTTTTACGGTGACGAGTGACGGTATTAATCAGTCCCTGCATTTTATTGAACAAGTGCTGCCGATTACCGTGACACCAAAAGAAATTACGCTAGACCAAAAAGAACCTGATGAAATGACGCTCAACGAGCTTCAAGAATATATTCATATCTTAGAGGCACAGTATTTGCCTACTAATAAATATTGGATGGAAATTTATATGCGTTTTTCTATTCCAATGGCAAGCTTTTTCTTTGCTTTGGTTGGTGTGCCTTTAGGGTTACAACCACAGCGAGCAAGTTCTTCAATCGGACTTGGTATTAGTATAATTGTTATCTTTGTGTATTATGCAATCATGACCTTAACCTCAGGATTAGGGCGAGGTGGCGCTTTGCCGCCGCTTTTGGCCGCTATTATTCCTAATGCCCTGTGTTTAATTGCTGGCATATGGTTAATGCGCAAAAAAAGTCAGTAGGTAAAAGTTAGTAAGGTAGTAAAAGTTTGGTGGGAGAGGGTGCAGCAATGTTTGGAGTAACTTTAATTCTGATACTAGCAGTTATGGGCGGCGCCATTGCTTTTATTGGCGACAAGCTGGGGAGTAAAATTGGCAAGAAAAGACTCTCAGTTTTTGGCTTGCGTCCTTACCATACATCTGTCCTGATGACTATTATTACCGGTATCTTAATTGCTACAGTAACGCTGGCCGTGCTCGCTGTTGCGTCAAAAGATGCTAGAACTGCACTTTTTGGTATGGATCAATTAAAGCAAGAACTTATTACACTTAGTCAAGATCGAGAAAATGCGCAACAAGAGTTGATTGATAAGAACGAAGTAATTACTTCATTAGATAACCAAATTAAAGTAGGTACAGAAAAATTAGTTGATTTGCAGAAAGAACGCGATGCCTTAGATGAGCAGTTAACGAGTTTGCAACAAAAATATGCACAGGCTGGCGTAGAACTTAGCGAGATGCGCTCAGAAGTAGTTGAATTAGAGGCAGCGAGAGATAAACTAAATCAAGAAATTACCGATTTAGAAGAAGAAACAGAACGCTTACGTGCCGGTTTAATTGCGATTCGTGAAGGTGATGTTGTTTTTCGAGCTGGAGAAGTTATTTCCGCTGGGATTCTAAAAGCTGGCTTAACAGATGTAGAGAACGATAATCAAATGGATGCTTTCTTAGCAGGTGCGAACCAAGAGGTTCGCGAAAGAATGGGCATTGAGGCAACAGATTTGCAGTTTATTTGGTTACCAGAAGTTTTAGTAGAAAACGCCAAACAAGTATTAAATAAAAATAAGGGCACAATGTTTGTGCGTGTGATAGCGGCGGGTAATATTATTAAAGGCGAACGAGCGGTTGCTGGTTTAGAACTTATTCCTAACAAAATAGTTTATGAAAAAAATGCTAAAATTGTGACAGAAGAAGTTAATGTGGCGAGTGACGGACGTAATATTAATGCAATCTTGCTGAACTTTTTGGCGCAGATTAATAAAAAAGCAGTGATGGACGGTGTTATTCCTGATCCCTTAACGGGTAGAGTTGGTAATGTTGATGCAGCGACCATGATTGAAATCACTGAGAAGATGGAGGCTTTAGGCGGTAAGCTAGAGCTGACCGCTTATGCCAAAGATGATATTAATGTCGCAGGGCCTGTTATTGTGAGACTGGAAGTGCATAAAGGTGAATATTGATGATTTTTTGCTGGGCATTGATCCCGGTAGCAGTAAAACAGGACTTGCTTTATTAACTTGTAGCGGAGAAATTATTCGTCGCAGAATTGCACTGACCACGAATTTTGAAGCAGAGTTGGTTAGCTTTTTAGCGGGAGTGTTGCCCCGGGTGTGTATTATCGGTAATGGAACAAGGAGTAAGGAGCATCAAAAGCGACTTATGGAGTGCTGGCCACAATGCACGATTATTGAGCTTGATGAAGCTTATTCAACCGAAGAAGCACGCAAGCTGTATTGGCAGCTGAATCCACCGACCAGTTGGCGGAAGTTCTTACCACTAGGCTTATTAAAGCCACCTGTGGCATTAGATGATTATGCGGCAGTGATTTTAGTGCGCCGTTATTTAGAGCAGACTACTTAATATTTTGTTAAATGTTATTAACAAAAACTTAATAAGAACCTAACAACCCACCGGAAACAAATTGTTTATAATCTTACTAGAGATAAACCGGTGGGATTTATTATGTGCTTTTTATAAAGCCATTGAGGAAACAAGGTCACTCAAGCTGCTATGTAAAAGCTAATGCTAAATCTTTTCTCAAGCAAGCAAGGCAAAACTGCTCCTGCTTTTGCAACCACCGAAACAAGATATCAAGGGGGAAAAGAAAATGAAAAAATCATTAGTACTCGCAATGGCAATGGCGATGGGCATTTCTGCTACCGCTTTTGCTGCAAATCCTTTTTCAGATTTACCGGCAGGACACTGGGCATATGGTTCAGTTGCAAAACTTTCTGCAGCAGGTGTTGTAGACGGTTATCCAGATGGCACCTTCAAAGGTGAAAACTTAATGACTCGTTATGAAATGGCTCAAATCGTGGCTAAAGCTTACGCTAAAGGCGCTATCGGCAGTGACGATAAATTGATGGCTGAATTCGCTGATGAACTAGATAACCTCGGCGTACGCGTAGCTAAACTTGAGAAAAAATCTGACAATGTAAAAATCACTGGTCAATTGCGTGCCGGCTATAAAGATTATGATAAAGGCACTTACAAAGCAGAAGGACGTTCTAGACTCTTTGTAAGCGGCGCTATTAATGATGACTGGACTTACGGCGCGATGATTGAAAACACGCAGAATTTCAATAGTAATAATGAAGAAAATGAAACTAAATTCCGTCGTGCCTTTGTAACTGGCAATCTAGGCGGCGCTAAAGTAACTGCAGGTCGTCAAGCTTTTAAGATTGGCAATGGTTATACCGCTGACCTTACTGGTGATGCTGTAAAAGTTGATTTCGGTAAGGTTTTAAAAGGTACTGCTTTTTATGGTCGCTTTGCTGGTGATACTGATGTTACTAAAGCAGAAAAGAATGATGTCTACGGTTTAGGTCTATCTTATGGAATCAGTGATTCTTTGAAATTAAATGCAGCTTATTATAGTGTTGATGATAATGGTTCTGCTAATATTACTGATCGCGATATTTACTCCGTTGGTTTAGGATTCAACCTTGCCAAAGATTTAAGCCTTAACGCTGACTACATGAAAGCTTCGGATGAACTAAAAGGCATGAAAGATGACGATGGTTGGGCAGCAACTGTGAGCTACAAAGGTGCTAAAGCATCAAAAGCTGGTTCTTGGGGACTGTATGGTAGTTACTATGATCAAGCAGGCGCAACGATGATTGATCATTTAAGTGAAGGATCTGACTTCAAATTCAATAAACAAGGTATCAAAGGTTATGAAGTAGGTGTAGGTTATGCACTTGCCAAAAATATTGTTGGTGAAATTTCCTACTATGACTTTGAAACCAAAGAAGGTCAGGACGATGATAATACAATGCTTTGGAGCCGCGTAACATTTAGCTTCTAAGTATCTATAACTTGTTTTGCATATAAAAGGACTTCGTTAGGTTTTTGCCTAGCGAGGTCCTTTTTTTGCATAGTTCACAAATAGTTCACAAAAAATAAAAGGTATTTAATTAGATGCAACGAATATAACTAGCACAGCAAAATTGCTTATTACTGATTAGTAATCATGAGTAATGTTGAAAGAAATGTGAGAATATTTTGTTTATTATTAGTAGCTATAATCTCTGAAAGAGAACAAGCTTTTGGCGCAAAGTAAGGCTTTGATGAGGAAACATGGATACTCAGTTAGAGCTAAACGGAGTAAGAAAAGTAACCTTCTCCAGAGGAGTTTATAAGATAAAATTCCTTAAGGGGGAAAAGAATTATGAAAAAATCATTAGTACTCGCAATGGCAATGGCGATGGGCATTTCTGCTACCGCTTTCGCTGCAAACCCGTTCTCCGATTTACCAGCAGGACACTGGGCATATGCTTCTGTTGCAAAATTAGCAGCAGCTGGCGTAGTTGACGGTTATCCAGATGGCACTTTCAAAGGTGAAAACCTAATGACTCGTTATGAAATGGCTCAAATCGTTGCTAAAGCTTACGCTAAAGGCGCTATCGGTAGCGACGACAAATTGATGGCTGAATTCGCTGACGAACTAGACAATCTAGGCGTACGCGTAGCTAAACTCGAGAAAAAAGCTGATAATGTAAAAATTACTGGCCAATTCCGTGCAGGTTACAAAGATTATGACAATGTTGTTGGTAACAACGATTTTAAAGCACAAGCTCGTACTCGTCTTTTCGTTGCTGGCGAAATCAATGATGACTGGACTTATGGTGCAATGCTTGAAAACACGCAAGAACTAAACACTAACGCTGAAGATAGCCAAACTAAATTCCGTCGTGCATTTGTTTCTGGCAATCTAGGCGGCGCTAAAGTTACTGCGGGTCGTCAATACTTCAAAGTAGGTAGTGGTTACACTGCTGACCTTACTGGTGACGCTGTGAAAGTTGACTTTGGTAAAGTATTGAAAGCAACTGCTTTCTATGGTCGTTTTGATAGCGATAACTCATTCACTAACGATGTTAGAAATGATGCTTATGGTTTAGGTCTATCCTATGATGTAGCTGACAATGTGATCTTCAAAGCAGCTTACTATGGTGTTGAAGACAATAACTCTGTAACAGTTGTTGATCGTGATATCTATGCAGTAGGTCTTGGCTATAACTTCAGCGATGATCTCAGCATTTATGGCGAATACATGAAAGCTTCTGATGAATTAACTGGTTTCAGCAAAGATGATGGTTGGGCAGCAACTATTGCTTACAAAGGCGCTAAAGCTTCCAAAGCTGGTTCTTGGGGACTATATGGTAGCTACTTCAATCAAGCAGGTGCTACTATCATTGACCATTCTTCTGAACTGGGTGGCGATGTTAAGAACTTTAATGGTGCAGGAATCAAAGGTTATGAAATCGGTTTAGGTTATGCTGTTGCTAAAAACATTGTAGCAGAAGTTTCCTACTACGATCTTGAAGCTAAAGAAGGTAATGACGACAACACAATGCTTTGGAGCCGTTTGACTTTCAGCTTCTAATTTGAAAAATAGTAATACAATCTAACTTATGCATAGTTAACATTAAAAGGCGAACCCACTTAGGGTTCGCCTTTTTTGTAGTGCAATGGTATTTTAAGTAAAAAAATAAAGCAGCTAGCTGTTATTCTCGCTCGCTTACGTGCTCAGCTGCGGTACGAAAAATATCTTTGACATGATCATCATCTAATGAATAGTAGACATTTTTACCTTCGCGGCGTGAACGGACCAACTTGGCTTCACGCAACACACGCAGTTGGTGAGAGATTGCGGATTTAGACATATCTAGCAGTACAGTTAAGGCGCAAACGCAGAGTTCATTTTGGCTTAAGGCACAGAGAATATTACATCTGGTTTTATCCCCCATTATTTTAAAGAGATTGGAAACCCCATCAAGAACTGGTTCAGCGTACATTTGTGAACGCACAACTTTAACAATGTCAATATGGAGCATTTCACACTCATTAAGTTTTCTCTTCATGTTGTTTCTCCTTCAATTCATAGCATAGTTATATTATCTCTAATTATAAGTGGTTACTAAGAAATTTGTCAAAAGAAGCTGATAAAAATAAACTGCTCTTTGGGTAAAGTTCTTCTTGACAGTTGAACACTCGCTCAACTATAATAAAAGAAAAACAGTTGAACATACACTCAACTATACAACGGAGGAATTAGTGATGAAAAAGTCATTTCGCTTGGAAAATTTAGGTTGTGCACATTGTGCGACACAGATGGAAGAAGCTATTAATAAATTACCAGAAGTACAGAGTGCTAGTATTAATTTTATGACAACAAAGTTAATTGTAGAGCTTGAAAAAGAGCACCTTGCAACAGTAGTGACCGCTGTGCAAAAAATTATTAAAGATATTGAGCCTGATGTTGAGCTTGTTAAGGCTTAATTGGTCAAAATGTGATGAAAATAAATAAGCACTTATATAAAATAATTATTGGGGCTCTATTTTTTACGATAGCATTAGCGGTAGATTTTCCTAATGACTATATCACTTTAGGATTATTTGTTGTCAGTTACTTTGTTGTCGGCGGAGATGTTGTGCAACGTGCACTTAGAAATATCAGTCGTGGTAAAGTTTTTGATGAAAATTTCTTGATGTTTATTGCTACTGTAGGGGCATTTTTAATTGGTGAGTATTCAGAAGCTGTTGGTGTTATGCTTTTTTATCAAATCGGTGAATTGTTTCAGAGCTATGCGGTAGATAAATCAAGACGTTCCATTGCCGAATTAATGGATATCAGACCGGATTATGCGAATGTAATGCGTAATGGTAACCTAGAAACAGTAGATCCTGATGAAGTAGAAATCGGAGAAACCATTGTGGTAAAACCTGGAGAACGGGTGCCCTTGGATGGCTTTGTCTTATCTGGCACTTCGATGTTAGATACAGCATCTTTAACTGGTGAAGCCTTGCCACGAGAAGTGCATGTAGGTAGTGAAGTGCTGAGTGGGTGTATTAATCTACATGGCTTGGTGGAAGTAGAGGTAACGAAAGAGTTTGGCGATTCAACGGTTAGCAAAATTTTAGATCTAGTAGAAAATGCAGCAATCAAAAAATCTAGTCAAGAACGTTTTATTACGAAGTTTGCTCGTTATTATACGCCTACTGTGGTTATTTTAGCTGTTTTACTTGCGATAGTACCACCATTAGTTACAGGTGGATCCTTTGTTGAATGGCTCCGTCGTGCATTAATCTTTTTAGTTATCTCTTGTCCGTGTGCGTTGGTTATTTCTATTCCTCTTAGCTTTTTTGGCGGTATCGGCGGAGCATCGAAGTGTGGAATCTTGGTTAAAGGCGGTAATTATTTAGAGGCACTGGCCGATACAGACGTTGTTGTTTTTGATAAAACCGGTACTTTAACTAAAGGTACCTTTGCGGTAACTGCGGTTAATGCCGTGCAAAAAACACGAGAAGAACTATTATATTGGGCGGCTTATGCCGAAAATCATTCTAATCATCCGATTGCCCAGTCACTCAAAAAATCCTATGGCAAGGATATTGATGAGCACAAAATCACAGGTGTCACGGAAATACCTGGTTTTGGTGTAGAGGCGATAGTTGATGGCCACGTGGTCTTAGCCGGCAATAGCCGGTTATTAACACAAAAGGCAATTGAACATACGCCAAGTGAACTCGTCGGCACCCAAATTTACGTAGCTTTAGACGGTGCATTCATCGGTTCGATTATTATTGCAGACGAACTAAAAGCCGATGCTAAGCAAGCAATTCGTGATTTAAAAGCGAGTGGCGTGCAACGTATAGTTATGTTGACTGGTGATGCGAAAGCAGTAGGGCAAGCCGTGGCACAAGAATTAGAAATTACGGAAGCTTTTACAGAATTATTGCCCGGTGATAAAGTAACAAAACTAGAAGAATTACTACAAACTAAGCGTGGTAATAGCAAGATTGCTTTTGTAGGCGACGGCGTTAATGATGCACCGGTGTTAGCTAGAAGTGATGTCGGTATTGCGATGGGGGCGCTGGGTAGTGATGCCGCAATCGAAGCCGCTGACATTGTAATTATGACGGATGAACCCTCTAAAATCGCTGTAGCGATTAAAATCGCACGCAAGACTTTGCGCATTGCAAAGCAAAATATTATTCTAGCGCTTGGCGTCAAGGGGATCGTCCTTGTTCTAGGTGCACTTGGTATGGCGAATATGTGGGCGGCGGTCTTTGCTGACGTTGGTGTAGCGATGCTGGCCATTTTAAATGCGATTCGAGTATTGAATGCGAAATATAACTAAATGTGAACTTTTTGGGAAAACTTGCATTTTTAGAAAAAAGTGGTTACAATGTTAATTATCAAGACTAAGTTTGTTATATTTCCCGTAGGAAGAAAAGTGATTCAACTTAGGTTTGGACAGAAGAGGAAACATGGATACTCTTAGGAAGAGACTTAGGTAGTAATTACGATTCGCCCTGCAGGATGATATAAAATACATTTCCTTAAGGGAGGAAACACAAATGAAAAAATCATTAGTTCTTGCAATGGCAATGGCTATGGGCATCTCTGCCACAGCTTTTGCAGCAAACCCATTCTCAGATTTACCAGCAGGCCACTGGGCATACGCTTCAGTAGCTAAACTAGCAGCAGCAGGTGTTGTTGACGGTTATCCTGATGGAACTTTCAAAGGCGAAAACTTGATGACTCGTTATGAAATGGCTCAAATCGTAGCTAAAGCTTATGCTAAAGGTGCTATCGGCAGCGATGACAAATTGATGGCTGAATTCGCTGACGAACTAGATAACCTAGGCGTACGCGTAGCAAAGCTTGAGAAAAAAGCTGACAATGTAAAAATCACTGGCGCTGTTCGTGCTCGTTACATTGACGTAGACAAAACAGACAAAGGTCACACAGCTGATCTTCGTACTCGTTTGTTCGTAAATGGCGAAATCAATGATAACTGGTCTTACACTGGTATGATTGAAAACGTTCAAACACTAGATACTAACAAAGAAGATTCTGACACTAAATTCCGTCGCGCTTATGTTGATGGTAACATTGGTGGTTTAGATCTTAGAGCTGGTCGCTTCAACTACACTGTAGGTGAAGGTAACGTATGGGATGACCATATGGACGGCGTAAAAGTTGACTTTGGTAGCAAATTAAAAGCAAGCGTAGCTTATGGTCGCACTGTAGACACTAACCGTCTTTATGCAAATGGTGATAAATTTGACAAAAATACTGACGGTTTCATCGCAACTTTAGGTTATGACTTCGGTGCTGTAGGCATAGATGCTGCTTACTATGAATTCGAAGATGCAGTTGGTGCAACTAAAGCAGATGCTGATACTGCTAAAATCTGGACTGCTGGTGCTAAATTCGGTCTTGGTAAAGACTTGACTTTGGGCGGCGAATATTTGAAAGCTGACGAAAAAATTGATGGCGATGATGATGGTTATGTAGTATCCTTGGGCTACAAAGGTGCTGACGCTGCTAAAGCTGGTACTTTTGGTCTATGGGCTAAATATCATGACCAAGCAAGCACTACTTACCTAGCACATGCTACTGATGGTCATATCCCTGGAGATAATGGCTTCAAAGGTTACACTGTAGGTCTTGACTATACTCTTGCTAAAAATATCGTAGCAACTGTTCAATACTTTGACTTTGATGAAAAAGGAACTGACGAAACTTCCAAAACTCTATGGAGTGATGTGACTTTCACATTCTAATCTAAGTCTTTTATAAGGACGACCTTGGGGTCGTCCTTATTTTTTGTTAAATATATTTTTAGTGGTGAAAAAAGTAGCCAATGCAAGCTATTATTAGTAAAAAGTGAGAAAATATTTTCTTGCTTTTTCCTAGTAATAGAAATAGAATTTAATCAAGACAAGATTGCAAAGAGGAGGCTACTAGTGGAAGATTTTTTAGTAATTTGCACATCTTATTTTGGGGATACTATTTTGACAGGGGCTTTATGCCAAAATATTAAATTACAGTATCCAGATAGCCATATTACGTATATTGCTAATAAGCCATTTTATGAAGCAGCCGCTTATTTAGAAGGCGTAGATGAAGTTTGGAGCTATGATAAAAAAGGTGAAAACAAAGGTTTAGCTGGCTTTGTGCGGTTTGTAAAAAAGTATCGAAAGCAAAAGAATTTTACAGCGGCTTTTGTGATTTATGGTAACGAAAGAGGTATTTTGCTAGCTAAAAGCTTAGGCGTATCTAAAATTTATGGTGAAAACAAGGGCTTGTTTCGTTATTTACTAGCAAATAAGAAATATATTTCAGATCAATATTTACACAAACAAGATAAACATGCTTTACTCTTAGAATATTTTTCGGAAAAAAAGACACTATCTGTCCCGATTATTTACCAGCCACCAAACGAAGCTTTGAAAGATATAGAAAAACTTTTTGACTCTTATAATATAGCTACAGATGATTGTGTGATTAGTATCTGCACCACAACAAAAAGTGTTGAACGAGATCTGAAGATGGATACTTGTTGTGAAATCATTAAAGAATTATCTAAGAAAAACATAAAAATAATATTGATTGGTGCTGGTGCGAGCGCTGCTACTTATAGCCAAAAGTTAAAAGAACATGGTTGTAATGAATACATTGATCTTATTAATAAGACTAGCATTGCACAATTAGGAGCAGTTTTGAAGAGAAGTAATGTTGTGATTAGTGTTGACACCGGCACTTTGCATTTGGCGATAGCGGTTGGCGTACCCGTTGTTGCAGTTTTTTATATTTGTAATGAATTAAAACTTAGTCAATGGGCACCAAAAGAGTTTTATGAGCATCGGTTAGTTGCTGATGGTAGCTGGAAAGCAAAAACAATTATTGGCTTTACTGAAGAGTTGTTAGAAGTTCAAGAATCTAAAAAATAGATTTTTAAGTGGGCAGAAAGTGTATTAACTACCGACTTGCTTTTTTTATTTATCAGAAGTACAATTATCATTATGACTAAATAATTATAATAATTTACTACTGATGGAGATCATAATGGTTACTAACTTTTTACGATTTAAAATTTTTAAAACAGATTTAATGTTAGCCTTGTTAACAATCGTTATTTGCGGTCTATCTTTTCTTTTTGCCCCTAGCATTGCTTATGAGAATGGACCGATAGAAAACTTGCAGGCAATAATCTTGGCAATAGGTATGTTAGTTACTCTAGCTTTAGCTAAGAAGAGTAAAAACAGAGCTGAGCAAAAGCTGTGGCTTGCCGGTGCAATACTTTTTTTTATCGCTTTTTGGCGCGAACTTAGTTGGGGACGAGTCTTTTATCCTATTAAGATACTTAATTCTTTTGCCCCTTTAGAACAGTTGTGGTATGGTAAGTTTGTTTATCCATTACTTGCATTTTTAATTATCTATGTATTATATCTATTTTATCGTTATAGCCTAAGTGGTTTCTTAGCTAAATATAAATTACCGCTTTGGCATTTTTTGTCTATCGTTTTGTTAATGATTTTGGCCCAAATCGCAGAAAGTGGTTCCTTTACTATTTCTAGTAGTCACTATAGTGGTGAAATATTGGAAGAACTACTGGAATTGGCAGCCTATTCATATATGTTAGATACGATTTTTATTATGGTTGGAAAACATGAATAAGACACACTTTTCTCTTTAGTTGGACTTCATTGTTTGTCGTACATGTGGTAAAATTAAAGTATACAAAAAAAACTAGGGGGTCTTGTAATGAGAAAAATTTTTGGTTTGTTGCTAGTTGCCGTAATGATGTGCTTTGTGGCTACTCCGGCAATGAGTAAAGCGGAAGCTGCTAAAGTCGTAGTATTACCACTTGTTAATTTAGAAGAAGAAGAAAACAACGCTAATGCTGTTTTTATGAAAGAAGCTGTTAGTTTTTTCAAATATCCTTCTTATGAAATGGTTGGCGATGATATTTTAGAACCGATTTTGGCAAAAGAAAATTTTGCCGAGGTTGCTAAAGAAGGACCTAACGAAGCTATGCTCCGCAGAATTATGTCTGAGACAGGAGCCGATTTGATTATTATGATGCGCGTTACTAAGTTTGAGGACAAACCAGATAATCGTGGTAAAGAAATGCTAGTTGGTTTGTCACTTAAAGGTGATGTAATGGCTGTAAATGCTTTTACGAACAAGGTTTATGCTAAAAAAATTAATAAAACAGACTCCATTGAATATGCGTTAACTGTACGTAGCGATTGGAAACACGATGAATTTGCTAAAACTTGCAGACGTGCTTTCAAAGATATTGTAAAAGGTTAATAGAGTATTTTAGTTAGATGGAGGTGTTGCGAAGTGAAAAGAATATTGACTTTAGCTTTAACCGTATTGTTTTGCTTGACGGCTGTAGCACCAGGCTTTGCTGCTGCGTTAGATCCACAAACAGCACAAAATAAAATGGTAACTATGGAAAAATTCCTCTATGGTACAGAACAATCTGGCGCTCTTATTGCCAGAGTTGATAGCATAGAAATCGATGTATACGGTAGAAAGACTACTAATCCTGTTTTAACTAGAGTAGATAATATCTATGATTATTTGTTTGGTGTACCTGGAGATGGCAGTCTTTCCTTTGCTAGTAAACTTAATGCGGCGGAATGGCAGCTAATGCAAGAAATGTCGGATGCTCCAGCCAAAACTAGACTCGAAAAAATAGAAGATATGCTTTATGGTAGTTTGGAAACTAATAATGCGCTAGCTGAACGCTTAGAGAATTTACTGCAAGTCGCTTTTCCTGAGGCAAGTCTTGTCGGTACGGAAGTTAATTTACCGAAAGATACTTTGGTAAAAGTAGCTTTCTTGCAAGAATTGCGGAGTAAAGAAAATCGCGTGGGCGATGCAGTGCGCTTCAAAGTAGAAGAAAATGTTTATGTCGATAATGTATTAGCCTTGCCTAAAGGGGCTATTGGTACGGGTAACATTCAAAAAATTGTACCAGCTAGAAGTTTTGGACGAGATGCAAGAATTGATATTGCGTTTACTGATATTACTGCTATTGATGGAACAAAGGTGCCAGTGTTTGTTGGTGACTTGGCCAAGCAAGAAGCTAAGACTGCAGCAGGCGCAGCGGGAGCATCAATCGGTGGTATGATTGTCTTAGGACCAATCGGAGCAATTGGTGGTGCTTTTGTTACCGGCAAGTCTATGGTTATTCCCGTAGGCTCAACAACCTTTGTGCAAGTCAGTGATGATACGCATATTTTTGGTTTAATTCAAGGCGAAGCAACTGAGCAAGATAGTGATTTGCCAGAGACTTATGAAGAACAAACATATGAGGAACAAACTGTTGTAATTCAATAAAACAGAAGACAGGGGGACGGTCCTTTTTTGTCTGATTCTCAAGAATCAGACAAAAAAGGACCGTCCCCCTGTCTTACTTACAACGTTAGGCATTTTGTGGTAAAATATAACGTAGATATTTGTGTTTTTAATATTTGTGACGAAGGGATATATGTATGAAAAAGCACTTACTGATAGCCGGAGTTTTGAGTTTTGGTATTGCCTCACAAGCGTTAGCCGCAGATTTTACTGCTGGCGATAATTTGAATGAACGGAGTGTTCCTAATTTTGAAAAACAGGAGCCTACCAGTACTTTTGCTGAAGACGTAGCCGCTGCTGCAAAAGTAGCACCGCAGAAAAGCGAAAGTGAGAATACAAGTGAGGCACCGATTGTTTTGTTTGGTGATAATCTTATTTATCACAAAGATACAGGTGAAGTTACTGCAGATGGTCAAGTGCGTGTTATTCGTGGTGAAGATGTTCTTTATACAACGAAAGTAGAAGGTAATTTAAATACAGGTGATATCTATTTGCGAGATGGTGGAAGTGTGGTGAAACCAGATTCGAAGATAGACAGTGAATGGCTGTATTATAATATGAATAGTAAAAAAGGTGAGTTCAAAAAACTTGCAGGTCACAGTGGCAAGGATATTTTTAAAGCAGAACATGGTATTAGTAATGGCGAGATAATAGAGCTTGATCAGGGCGGGCAACTTACCCGTTGTCCGGCAGTGGAACATGATCCTTGTTTCTTGATTGCCGCAGAAAAAATCGAGATTTATCCACAAGACAAAGTTGTAGCTCATAATGTTAAGATATATATGAAGGGTAAATTGCTTTTTACTAGAAAACTGTACGTTTCAAGACTTAATGGTGGTCCTTCGCAAATTTTTGCACCAAAACTTGGCTATAGCAAAGAAGATGGTTTAAAAGTTCGCTTGCACTATGAACACTATTTGAATCAACGTTTAACCGTTGTCGGTGATTTTGATTACTATGAAAAAGAAGGCTATCGTCCAATGTATGGTCTTCGCTATGATACGGATAAGTATTATTTGCGTGCTCAACAAGGCTGGAGTGAAGATAGTGATGACAACTGGATTAAAAAGAAAAACGATTTTACAGCAGGACTAAAGAATCAGCGTTTACTCGCCAATGTGCCTGTACAATATTCTTTATATTATAATCGTGGCTTATGGAAAGAAAAACGTTTTGAGAGCTGGCATACAGAATATGGCATCCATCTGCAACATGAGAGAATTTATTTTGGTAAAGCAAAAAATACATTCCTTACTTTTGGTTTAGGTGGTAAAACCAAAAAAGAAAGTTATGATGGCTCAAAAACTGATACGATGACCTATAATGCAACGGTAGGTCGCAAATTCGATGACCGCTGGAATGCTTGGAATAGTTATTATTGGGAAAAAACAGAAAATGATTTATTTAAATATAACAGACCTGATATGTCGGAAGAACTACAAACAGGTGTGAGCTATGCTTTTGATAAGAAAAACCGACTGACTTTTATTAATCGTTATGATCTTGGTAAAAGTGATATTTATGAACAAGTATGGCGTTATACACATGATTTTTGTTGTTGGCAGATAGAAATCGAGTTCCGAGATAAAAAAGCGGAACGTGATAAATCCTGGCATATCAAATACGATTTGTTTAGGTGGTAAGAGAGGCGACTTATGGAATTAATTGAGCAAAGATTCGACGAACATTTGCGCGTAGTGCAGTTGGTGCGTCGTGACAAAAAATTAATGCAAAAAATTGCCGAAGCAGCAGTCATGTTAAAAATAGCACTTGTAAGTGGTGCCAAGATTATGTTTTGTGGTAATGGCGGTAGTGCGGCTGATGCTCAGCATTGGGCGGCCGAAATTGTTGGTCGCTTTCAAAAGGAAAGACCGGGGATGCCTGCAATCGCATTGACCGTTGATACGTCAGTGCTAACCGCGATTGCTAATGATTATGGCTATGAGCGAATATTTGCTAGACAAGTAGAAGCGTTAGGCGTGCAAGGCGATATTTTGGTGGCCGTTTCGACTTCTGGAAACAGTCCGAATGTTTTGGCGGCTATTGATGAAGCTCAGAAAAAGGGCATTAAGGTAGTTGGGCTTACGGCAGCGGGTGGCGGCAAAATGGCACAGGTTTGTGATATTTGCCTTAGTATTCCTAGTAATATTACTGCTAGAGCGCAGGAAGTACATAGCCTCATTGGGCATATCCTATGTGAATATGTGGAGGGATAAACCTTGCAAACTTTAACTGCGGCACAGTTTCTAACTAATAAAATACAGGATTTAAAAATAGCGGTGATTGGTGACGTAATGCTCGATCGCTATTTTTATGGTGAGGTAAAACGTATTTCACCAGAAGCACCAGTACCGGTAACGCATGTGAAAAAGGTTGAATCAGTGCTTGGTGGTTCGGCAAATGTGGCAGCAAATCTAGCGCAGCTTGGTTGTCAAGTTTTTGTTGGCGGCGTAACTGGTGATGATGCTAATCGTGTACTCTTAGAAGAGATGCTTGCAAAACTTGTAATCAATTATGACGGACTTTTAAAATCAAGTGAACGAGCGACTATTACCAAAATGAGAGTTATCGGCTCGAAGCAGCAAATGTTGCGTTTAGATTTTGAAGAAATTGGTGATTTGTCACCAGAGTCTATTGATTTTTTAAAAGAGTGGTTAGCAAACCTTTTAGATCAAGGGTTAGATGGCATTGTGATTTCTGATTATGCTAAAGGTGTATGCTCAGACTTTTTCTGCCAAAAGGTGATTAAGCTTGCTCACGCCTATAATATTCCTGTACTTGTAGATCCTAAAGGTACTGATTGGCATAAATATACTGGAGCAGATTTTATTACACCAAATCTTAAAGAGTTGAGTGAAGTAAAAGGGAATAATATTTCGAATGAAGACAGTCTTATTGTTGAGCAGGCTAAAGATTTAAGACAGCAGTATACGATAAAAAACCTGGTTGTAACTCGCTCAGAAAAAGGTATGACGTTAGTTGGTGATCGAAAGCCGATACATGCACAAGCAACGGCTAAAGAGGTTTTTGATGTTTCTGGCGCAGGGGACACTGTCGCTGCCGTACTTTTGGCAGCAGTGGCGGGTGGAATAGAACTACAAAAAGCTGTAGAACTTGCTAATCTTGCAGCGGGGATTGTAGTATCCAAGGTTGGTACTTATCCTGTACGCCGCTCAGAGCTTTTGAAAGAAGTTTTGACTGAGCAAAGGCGCAGTGGAATGGCCTTTAGACCGTTAATGCGTGAGGAAGTAGCCGCACTAAGTGCGAATTGGCATGCGAGCGGAGAAAAGATTGTTTTCACCAATGGTTGCTTTGATCTTTTGCATGTTGGACATGTGACCTATCTTGAAAAGGCGGCACGTCTGGGAAAACATTTAATCGTGGGACTAAATACAGATGCTTCAGTGAAACGTTTAAAAGGCGAAACGAGACCTTTAGTTGGCGAATATGAAAGAGCAAGAGTGCTTGCAGCACTTGCTTGTGTAGATAGTGTAGTCTTATTTGATGAAGACACACCAGCCGAATTAATCAAAGCGATTAAACCAGATATTTTGGTGAAAGGTGGCGACTATTTACCCGAAGAAGTTGTGGGTAGAGAGGATGCTGGTGAAGTCCAGATTATTGATTTTGAAGAGGGTTTTTCCACGACTGGTATTATTGAAAAAATTGCAAAGCTAGTAAAAAATGGAAAATTGTGAGAGGTAACTAATGGATATGCCGAGTAAAGCTGTTTTTTTTGATCGTGACGGTGTATTAAATGTAGATAAATCCTATTTATATAAGATTGAGGAATTAGAATGGGTCGACGGTGCAAAAGACGCCGTCAAATTTTTAACTGAATTAGGATATCTAATTTTTGTTGTAACTAATCAAAGTGGGATTGCTAGAGGTTATTACTCTTGTGACGATATGCTTAAATTGCATCAATATATGACAGAGGAAATAATAAAGTCAGGTGGCAAGATTGATGCTTTTTATTATTGCCCGCATTTACCCAATGGCTCAGTGCCTGAATATGCTATTGAGTGTGATTGTCGTAAGCCGAAACCGGGACTGTTGTTAAAAGCGATGGCAGAGTTCGCTGTTGATAAAGAAAAATCGTTTTTGATAGGCGATAAAATGCGTGATGTAGAGTCAGCGAAAGCAGCGGGAATCAAAGGCTACTTGTTTGAACAAGGTAACTTATTAGAGTTTATAAAAAAATTATTGATTAAAGAAGAGAATTTGCTTAATCAGTAAATAAGGATGAGATAGATGCACCAGTACCAGAATATTTTAATAATAAAAATGAGTGCGTTAGGCGATGTTATTCATGCATTGCCTTGTGCGGTTGCTTTGCGTGAATTGTATCCCAAGGCGCGCATTACATGGCTTGTACATCCACAATTTGGGGCATTATTACCAGAAGAGCCAATCCTTGATGAAGTAATATATTTTGATAAAGTAGAATTTAATCGTCTTGCATTACCAGGAAAAATAAAAAAATTGTGGCAGCTTAGACAGTATTTGCATGCGCAAAAATTTGATTTGGCGATAGACTTGCAAGGTTTATTTAAAAGTGCGGTAGTAGCAGCCCTATCAGGTGCTAACCGAAAAATTGGGTATAATTATATGCGTGAAGGTAGTAGCTTAATTAGTAAGCCTATTCATGGTCAGCATGATAATGGGCACGTTGTTCAGCAATATTTAGACGTTATTAGATATTTAGGCTCAAGTATTGAAGAACCTGTTTTCCCAAAATTAAACCTCGATACGGAATTATTAGAAATTAATAAAAGGGTTAATTTAGAAGCCTACGGTAAAACGTGGGAAGATACGGTTGTCTTAGTACCGGGTGCCGGCTGGCCAACTAAGGAATGGCCTATTCATCATTTTGTTGAACTATCCAAACGTTTAATAGAAGATGGTAAAATTATTATTTTAGCAGGTGGACCTGTTGAAAAAACAAAAGGACAAGCAATAATAAATGGTTTACAAAAACAACAGGCGATTAATTTGATTGGTAGAACTAACCTACGTCAATTAGCCGCTTTAATGTCTAAAGCAAAGCTATGTATTGGCGGTGATACAGGACCGCTACATGTTGCGGCGGCTATGAACTGTGAAGCGATAGCATTATTTGGACCGACAAAAGCAGAAAGAAATGGCCCATATGGTAAGCATATTCAGATTATTGTTAGCCCTGTTCCTTGTAACTATAACTTTAGAACAAAGGAAGAAATAAAAGATAATTGTATGGAAAAAATTACGGTTGACGAAGTATATGATGCAGCTAGACATAAATTGTCTACATGAATGATTGTGGAATGAAGGGTGAAGTTGTGAAAAACGTTTTGTTGATAGTACCGAGGATGAATATTGGGGGAGCGGAAACGTATACAGCGTTAGTTGCTAGAACGCTTGCGCAAAAAGGTTATCAAGTATTTTTGGCTTCGGGTGGAGGTAAATTAGCTGATGAATTGGCTAAACAAGGTATAAAGACATTTTTATTACCAATTCGTTTGAATTATCGTTTTGCGGCATTTTTTGTAAAAAAGATAGTGAAAAAATATAAAATAGATATAATCCATGCTAATTCTGCCGCTGCAGGTTTTGTGGCGGCACTAGTACGCAAAGAGCTTGGCACACCATTTATTTATACAGCGCATGGAATTTTTTCTAAAAAAGAATATGATCGGGGTCTATTTTTAAGCGATAAGATTATTTGCGTTAGCAACTATGTTCGTGAAAAGGCAATTAAAGATGGCTGTAATCCTGAGCAAATGATTACTTGTTATAATGGAATTGATGTGGAGTCATTTGAAAACTTAGAACTAACTAAAAAGCAAGCTCGTGATCAATTGCAATTACCTCCAGATGCGTTTATTATTGGAATTATTTCACGAATTAAAAACTTAAAGCATAAAGGACATGGCGCATTATTAAATATTTTAGCAAAGAAAGCCGAAGCTAAAGAGTGGCATTTAGTAGTCGTCGGTAAAGGCAAAGGTTTACTAGTATTAAATTGGGCAATAAAAAAAGCAGGTCTCTCTAAGCGAGTACACTGCTTGGGGCATTTAACAAATGTTAAGAATGTTTTAGTTGCTTTAGATACTGTTGCTGTCCCCTCAAGATTTGAAACTTTTGGCTTGGCTCTAGCTGAGGGAATGGCAGTAGGAAAGCCAGTTGTTGCGTATCAAGTAGGGGGAGTTCCAGAACTAGTAAGTGATGGCAAAAATGGATTTTTAGTTGAAATATATGATGAAGAAAATTTATTTAATAAGTTAAAGTTTCTAGCCGATAATCCAGAGCAAGCTCAAGAAATGGGATTAAATGGTCAGCGAGATATTAGAGAAAAGTTTTCTAGTGCTATGATGGTTAAGAATATAGTTGAAATATATGATGAAGTTTTAAAATAGTTATTTGAAAAGTTTTTTAAAGGCACGCTCGGCTTGGCGTAAAAAAATAAAAATGGTATGAATGGGACTTACTTTTAGTTTAAATTCCCACATTTTTTGTTTGGCAGGAATTGGAATACGAGGTAAAGCAAATAAATCAATTTGCCAAAGTGGTGCATGTTCAAAAATGGCCAAAGCTGTTTTATAACCAGCGTCTTTACTCGCTATGCATACATTTTTATTAAAATTACCATACGGATAGCAAAGATGATCAATCGGAACAGCAAGTCTTTCTTCTAATTCTTTTTTGCTCTTTTGTAATTCTTGTTTCAGCATAGTCGGTTCTAAGTGCGCAAGGAATGGATGACTAACAGTGTGTGAACCAACCTGCATACCAGCAGTTTGCCATTTTTTTAGTTCAGACCAATCCATTGTGGTTGTTAATTTCTTATTGAAATTTTCCCATTTGTTTTCTTTACCTACCCAATCAGTAATAGCAAAAACAGTTGCTTGCATATTATATTTTATTAGTAACGGTAAAGCTAGGGTAAGGTTATCTTTATAGCCATCATCAAAGGTTAGGACCACGGTTTTGGGTGGTAGAGATTTATTATTAGTATAATAATCATAAACGTCGTCAAGAGTAATTGTTTGATAGCCGTTTGCGGCTAAAAACTGTAGCTGTTCTTCAAATTTTGCTAGTGGTAAGGAATTACGATCACCAGGAATATCAGCTATACGATGGTACATCAAGATAGGAATGCGGTTTTGAAACTTTAGATACAAGAGTATTATTAGTACAAGGATAAAAAACAAATTTGGACACCTTCTTTAAATTTATTAGTGTAATTATAGTATATATATTTTTTTTAGTCCAATTTGTTGCAAGTTGAACGTTTTTAAGGAGATGAGCTTTTGGCTTTAGCATTTTTAGTATTTAGTATTATTTTATTAATAATTTATTTCGGTTTTACTAATATCTTGACAAAGCGTTGGGCGTTTTGGCGTTACACTTTTTTTTCATTAGTTTTATTAGTATTAGCGACCTCTTTTCTTACAGATATTTGGACTGGTATTATTTTATATGGTTTAATACTATTTTTTAGCGCTTCAACATTTCCTTTTTTATTTAAGAAAAACAAAGGCAAGCAACCTGTTTATGGACGCTTTGTTTTAGCAGAGACTGGTTTTGCAACTGGTTTTTGTGCTTTTATGTTATCATTACAAACATTATTACTTTGGTTTTTACCTAATGAATTGGTGATTACCATTAGTAGCCTTATACAGTTTATTTATCTTTTAATGCCATTATCTTATATTATTTATTATTTAATCGATCACGATTTATTGAATAGTGATTATTTTGTTGCTATTTATCAAAGCACTTGGAACGGTGTTAAAAACTTTGCTAAAACAGCGTTTTCATTAAAAGGTTATATGGCTATTATAATGTCAATCGTTATAATTATTGGTGGACTATATTGCCTTAATGGTTTGCTTGAGGTTAAACTACCGCAAGCAACGCAACAAATTATAGCGATGTTAGTTTTATGTATAGTAAGCTTTTTTAATATGAAAGCAGCTTTTAAAAAATCAATTTTTTATATTATAGTTGTTGAAAGTCTGGTTTACCTTAAAGGTTTAAAGGAGTGGCAAAAGTACAAAACCAAGAACCCTGCTACTGCTTATTTAGACGGCGAGAAAACAGCAAAGGAACAAAACTATGTTTTAGTCATTGGAGAATCACAAAGCAGAGATCATTTGAGTGCTTATGGTTATGCTCGTCAGACTACACCTTGGCTTAATGAAAAAAAACAAGATGATGATTTTATTTTGTTTAAGAATGCTTATTCTTGCCATGTAATGACGGCCTATGTTATGGCAAAAGTATTGACTGAAAGCAATCAATATAATCAAA
>DVNI01000023.1 GCA_018714505.1 Candidatus Avacidaminococcus intestinavium | reverse complement strand
ACTTGTGGCGACTAACGACGCGCATTATGTCAAACAAAGTGATGCGGCAGGACAAGATATTTTGTTATGCATTCAAACCGCAGCAACAGTCGATGATCCGAATCGCATGAAATTTATTAATGATCAATTTTATATTAAAAGTCGTGGTGAGATGCAAGCTTTATTTCCAGAAGTGAAAGAAGCTTTGGATAATACTGTGAAAATTGCTGAAAGATGTAATGTAGAATTGGAGTTTGGTCACCTTCTTTTACCAGAGTTTCCTGTTCCTGCCGGCAAAACACCAACAGAGTATTTGCGTGAACTTTGTTTAGAAGGAATTCCTAACCATTATGAAGTGGGTAATGAGGAAGTTTATCAGCGGTTGGACTATGAATTGGGTGTTATCGATAAGATGGGTTATTCCGGCTACTTTTTGATTGTCTGGGATTTCATTAAATATAGTAAACAAAATGGTATTCCTGTAGGACCAGGTAGAGGTTCGGCTGCTGGTAGTATTGTTGCTTATCTTTTAGATATTACGGCGATTGATCCGCTGAAGTTTGATTTATTGTTTGAACGATTTTTAAATCCAGAGCGAGTTAGCATGCCAGATATTGATGTGGATCTTTGTTATAATAGACGGAGAGAAGTTGTAGAATATATAGTCGAAAAATATGGGGCAGATCATGTTGCTCAAATTATTACTTTTGGAACTTTGGCGGCAAAAGCTGCTGTGAAAGATGTTGGGCGTGCTTTGACTATTCCCATTTCGACAGTTAATCAGGTTAGTAAGATGATACCGAATGAACTTGGTATTACTTTGGGTAAGGCTTTAAAAAGCAGTAAAGATTTAACTAGAGCTTGTAATAATGATGAACAAATTAAGAGAATGCTTGACTTGGCACAAATGGTTGAAGGAGCACCAAGACATACTTCAACACATGCAGCGGGTGTAGTAATTACGCCTCAAGAATTAACAGATTTTGTGCCCTTACAAAGAACTGCTGATGAAGAATTTGTTTGCACTCAATATGATAAGGATCGTGTTGAGGAATTAGGGCTTTTAAAAATGGACTTACTCGGACTGCGTACATTAACCGTTATAGACGATGCCCTCAAGATGATTAAAGCTAATAAAGGTATTACGGTAGATTTACAAAAGATAGATTTTGCAGATAAAGAAACTTGTGAGATGCTTTGTAGAGGTGAAACTGTTGGTGTTTTTCAAGCTGAATCAGCTGGTATGACCCAATTAATGAAAGATTTAGCGCCCGAACGATTTGAAGATTTAATTCCGCTCGTTGCTTTATATAGGCCAGGACCGTTGGGAACAGGCATGGTAGACGACTTTATTGCTGGTCGTCATGGTAAAAAAACAGCGAAGATGTTGCATCCGTTACTGGAACCAGTTTTAAAAGATACTTTTGGTGTTATTTTGTATCAAGAACAGGTTATGAAAATAACGTCTGTTTTAGCTGGTTTTAGCTTGGGTCAAGCCGATATTTTAAGGCGAGCCATGGGTAAGAAAAAAGCTAAAGAACTGGATAGTATGCGGGCAGAATTTATTCGTGGTGCTCAAGAAGAACATGATATAGATGCGCCACTTGCAGAAGAAATTTTTGCTTTACTCCAACATTTTGCGGGTTATGGTTTTAATAAGTCACATTCGGCTGCTTATGCGCTGGTGGCTTATCAAACTGCGTATTTAAAAGCACATTATCCAATAGAATTTATGGCGGCTATGTTAAATAGTTTTATCGCTAATGCTGAAAAGGTTAGCTGGTATATTAATGCTTGTCGCGAGATGGGCATTCAAGTGTTACCACCAGATATTAATATTAGTCAGTCCGGTTTTTCAGTGGATGGTAAGGCAATTAGATTTGGACTAGCAGGTATTAAAAGTGTGGGAGACGCTGCTATTGAAAACATTTTAGCGGCTAGAGAAAAAGAAGGAGCTTTTGATTCTTTAACTGATTTTTGTGAAAGAGTTGATGCCGGAAGAATTAATAAAAGGGTAGTTGAATACTTAATCAAATGTGGAGCTATGGATAGTTTTGGCGCTAAACGTTCGCAATTATTAGCAGTTATGGATCAAGCGATGGAAATTGCAGCTAGCAGGCAAAAAGATGAAGCCTCTGGGCAGATTGGTCTGTTTGGTGGTGAAGAATTCCAAGATATTAATAAAATCATTTTGCCAGAAATCCCTGAGCTACCGAAAGAAGAAATACTGTCATTAGAAAAGGAAATTATTGGGTTTTATGTAACAGGTCATCCTCTTGATAAATATCGTGCTCAGTTTAAAGATTTGCCGGAAATTATTGATTTACAAGAAGGTAAATACTATACGGGTCAATATATTAAGATTGGCGGACTTATTTCAGCTAATAAAATTAGGACGACAAGAGCAGGTGATAGCATGGCTGTTTTTGTTCTCGAAGATTTTAGCAGCAAGATAGAAGTTGTAGCATTTCCTAAAACTTACACACAAGCGGCTAAATTTATTTATAATGAAAGTATCGTTTTAGTAGAAGGTAGATTACAGTTAGATGAAGAAGAACCTCGTTTAATGGCAATGCAAATTAATGAATTTACTGATGTGCCAAAAGATGTTAAACTAATTATTTCACCGGAATTAGAAACGGGAGCAACGCAAAAAGAATTAAGAAGAATTTTTGCTCGTTATCGTGGTAAAAATCCTGTTTATTTACACTTGGTAGCTTCTAAAAAAATGATTAAAACAGAACCTAATTTTTGGATTGATATTAAAAAAAGTGCAGCGATTGATGATTTGAAAAAGTTGTTGGGTGAAGATGGAGTTGTTATTGGCTAGCATTCTTATTAAATCATCTTCTTGCACTTAATTACGGCAAATGTTAGAATTATATTGATTTTAGTTTACGATAAAACCGAAGTTTGGAGGATTCTCTAATGAATATCGTTGTTTGTTTAAAGCAGGTCCCGGATACATCAGAAGTAAGAATAAATCCGGAAACTAACACTCTGGTGCGTACGGGTGTTCCTAATATTATGAATCCTTTTGATCGTCATGCCTTAGAAGCCGCGCTTATCCTAAAGGATGCTAGTGGTGGTGAAGTAACGGTAGTGACCATGGGGCCACCTCAAGCAGAGGAAATTATTAAAGAGGCAATTGCAATGGGAGCGGACAATGCATTTTTAGTTACGGACCGGGCATTAGCAGGTAGTGATACTTTAGCAACTAGTTTTGCTTTAGCGGCTGCTGTGCGTAAAGTTGGTGAGGTTGATTTGGTGTTATGTGGTAAGCAGGCTATTGACGGTGATACCGCTCAAGTTGGACCTGAAATGGCAGAACATCTTGACTTTTCACATGTAACTGGTGCGCTTAAAATTACTAAAGACGGTGAAAGACTTTTGGTAGAACGCGAGAATGAAACACATAGCCAAACGGTTGCTGTTAATCTACCAGCATTGATTACTGTTTCACGAGCAGAGAAAGAACCAAGATTTGCTAGTATTAAAGGCAAGATGAAAGCTAAAAAATTTGTGATTCCAGTATTGTCGGCAGCAGAACTTGGCTTAGATCTAGCATCTATTGGCCTAAGCGGTTCACCGACAAAGGTGAAAAAAATATTTACTCCGCAGGTACAAAAAATTGAAAATGAAATTATTACTGAATCAGATCCGCAGACAGCGGTTGATCTTTTAGTGGAAAAACTGATTCAAGCAAAAATAATTGTGCGCTGAGGTGGATGAAATGTCGATTAATGTTGATAGAGAAAAATGTATAGGCTGCGAATCGTGTGTTGCTGTATGTCCTGTAGGTGCTTTAGATATGGTAGAAGAAAAAGCCTTAATTAATCAGGATACCTGCCTAAGTTGCGGTGCTTGTATTAGTGAATGTCCTGTTGATGCGATTAGTAATAGTGGCTCAACAAAAAGTTCAAGCGAAACAACATCGACTTATAGCGATGTTTGGGTTTACGCAGAAGTTAGTGATAATGAACTTAGACCTGTTTGCTATGAATTATTAGCAGAAGGCGTAAAGTTAGCGGCAAAAACTAAACAACGTTGTTGTGCAGTGCTTATAGCAAAAGAGCAGGGGGATTTACCAGCTAAGCTAATTGCTGCTGGTGCGGATATCGTTTATCTTATTACGGGTGATGAATATTCTGTTTATAATAATGATCTTTATACCAATGCTTTTTGCGAATTGGTTAATACATATAAACCGAATGCGGTTTTAATTGGTGCAACGGCTGATGGCCGTGATTTTGCGCCTCGCGTTGCAGCGAGATTAAAAACAGGATTGTGTGCAGATTGCACGGCGTTAGATGCAACTGAAAGTGGCTTAATCGAGTGGACACGTCCTGCTTTAGGTGGAAATATTTTAGCAACTATACTTTGTGATGAAGCTAAACCGCAAATGGGTACTGTACGTCCAAAAGTTTTTAAAGCACAGGAAATAGATACTTCTAGAACCGGTGAAATCATTCATTATATCGTGCAGCATAAGGTGATAGCGCGAACCGAACTTGTGAGAAATGAACCAGTAACGGCAACAGGAGCTTGCAATATCGAAGAAGCAGAGCTTATTTGTGCTGGTGGGCGTGGTATGGGCAGTGCTGATAAATTTAAACAATTAGAAGAGTTAGCTCAATTGTTAGGTGGTGCTGTCGGTGGTTCACGTGCAGTTGTTGATGAAGGATGGATTACTCATCCTCAACAAGTAGGACAATCTGGTAAGACTGTAACCCCTAAGATTTACTTTGCCTTTGGTATTTCTGGTGCTATCCAGCATATTGCGGGTATGCACGATGCTAATGTGATCATTGCTATTAATAAGGATCCTAATGCGCCAATTTTTAAAGTCGCAAATTATGGTATTGTTGGTACGATTGAAGATATCTTGCCTAAATTAATTGAGAAAATAAAAGCATATAAAGAAGCTTAATTATTGTATAAGTTAGTAGTCGCTTAAGTTCGAAGTGTAAGACCTCGGACTTAAGCTTATTTTTAATAAGGCCTTTTCCCAGAGAGGAGACTGTCGATGAAAAAAACAAAAATTATTTGCACATTGGGACCAGCGACGGAGAACATACAAATACTAACAGAAATGTTAAAATCTGGTATGGATTTAGCACGGTTCAATTTTTCACATGGCTCTCATGAAGGTCATGCTAAGATGCTCGAGTTATTACATCAAGCCGCAGTTTTAGCAGATAAAGAAGTTGCAACAGTTGCTGATACTAAAGGTCCAGAAATGCGTCTAGGACTGTTTAAAGACAATCAAGTAGAATTGGTGCAGGGGGAAACTTTCACTTTAACTACAGATGATATTGTGTGTACCAAGGATGTTGCAACAGTTAATTACAGTGGCTTGCCAAAAGAAGTAAAATCAGGAGATGCGATCTTATTAGCAGATGGTATGATTGCACTAAAAGTTGACAAAGTCGTGGATAACCGCATTATTACTAAAGTCGTACATGGTGGCGTGGTAAGTTCTCGTAAACGAGTAGCAGCACCGGGCGTTCAATTGAACTTACCTTTTATTTCAGAGGAAGATAAGAAAGATATTGAGTTTGCTGTTAGTCAAAACATGGATTATATAGCAGCATCTTTTGTACAAACGGCTGCCGATGTACTGGCCATACGTAAGTTAGTAGAAGATCTTGGCGCCGATATCGGTATTATTGCAAAAATCGAAAATCATGCTGGCGTATGTAATATAGAATCCATTATTAATGTATCTGATGGTATTATGATTGCTCGTGGTGATTTAGGCGTAGAATTAGCGGCAGAAAGAGTACCGCTTGTACAAAAAGAAATCATTAAGCTGTGTAATAAAGCCGGCAAGCCTGTTATTACAGCAACACAAATGTTAGAAAGCATGATAAACAGTTATCGTGCGACAAGGGCAGAAGCGAGTGATATTGCTAATGCTATTTTTGATGGTACGGATGCAATTATGCTAAGTGGCGAAACTGCATCAGGAAAATATCCATTAGAAGCAGTAAGGACGATGTCTAAAATAGCAGTAATGACAGAAGAAGCTCTTGATTATGTGAGTATTTTTCAAGAAAAAGGTATTGGTAAAAACTCTAATACAACAGATGCGATTAGCCATGCCACAGTGCAAATTGCTGAAGAATTAGAAGCTAATGCAGTTTTGACGATTACCGAATCCGGTTATACGGCACGTATGACCGCTAAATATAGACCTGCTTCGCCGGTTATTGCCGTATCCCCACGATTAGCTAGCGTAAGAAAAATGCAACTATACTGGGGCGTTACACCGTTACAAGGTCAGTTTACCGATAAGACTGATGAACTCATAGAATTATCATTACTGCGTGCTAAAACTGCTAAGTTAATTCGTGAAGGGGACCTCGTAGTGGTGACGGCAGGTGTTTCCGCAGGAATTATTGGTAGCACTAATTTAATTAAGGTTATTAATGTCGGAAAGATAATTCTGTCCGGTGTCGGTATTGGTAAAAGATCCGTCATAGGTAAAGTTTGCATAGCAAAATCACTGAAAGATGTACAAGAAAAATTTCAGGATGGAGATATCTTGGTAGTGCATGGGTTAGGTGACGAAATGGCACGCTATGCCGTTAAAGCTGCTGCGATTATTGCTGAGGAAGGCGGACTTACGTCTTCGGCTGCTATTTTGGGCATTAGTTATGGTATTCCGGTAGTAATTGGTGTTGAAGATGTTTTAAGTAAATTGCAAGATGGTAGTGATGTTACTGTTGATTCTGCTAATGGGCGAATTTTTCAAGGCAAAATTAATATTAAATAGTATTAAGAAGGATTTTTTATATGACAAATGAAAAGAACACAACAAGTAATATGAAGCTTGCTGCTTTAGAAACAGCGATTAATAATTTAGAAAGAAAGTTCAGCGATAATAATCAGTCGACGTTAGAAGAAAAACAGTTATTAGCGAAAGATCTATTAACTGCCGTATATGAAGC
>DVNI01000022.1 GCA_018714505.1 Candidatus Avacidaminococcus intestinavium | reverse complement strand
GGTAGAGCACCGGTCTCCAAAACCGGGTGTTGGGAGTTCGAGCCTCTCCGCCCCTGCCAGTTACCAATTAAGTAATAACAAAATTTATACTACTTTGTAGCCCAGTTAATTAACTGGGCTTTTTGTTATATAAAAACCACTATATTTTTCTCCAATCCTTCCAACTCTGCCAATCCTAAATCGTATTTATAACTCTATGTATCATCCAAATGATTAATCTAACATTATTCACATAATATTTTTCTGGGTATTGAATCTGTTATTAGTAATAACATGTGCTTCAATCATCAATTTTATTACTGATATATCAATTTGACTGAAGCACAATGCTACTGATGGTTGGAGACAGGTTGAGAAAGTAGTTGCTGAATTAACACTTGTTGATCACTGGTATTGAGCCATACAGCAAATATCGGTTTTTGGATGATCTCTACTGCTGCTGGTGAGAGATCGGGATATAAATCGAGCCAATGAGTAGGTAAAAAAGCAACGGCATTTGTTGTTTTCATTAACTGATAAGCAATCATAGCTGAATTTGTTGTCAAAATAGGTTCTGTTTTTGGTGCAGAGCTATTTTGTGAAAGTGGTGACAAATCAGCACTCCACTCAATTTTGATAAATTGTGCGGTTTGCAGGTTCAGATGTGATGCTCTTTTCATTAGTTGAAATGTGATATTACCAATTACTTTACTTTCCAACTCATCCATTTTTGGTGCTTCTGTAGTAAAAAGCAGATCTAGTTCACGAGCATGAAGTTGCTTTACTAGAGATTGCCTTGTAGAGACTCTAGATTCAATTCTAAGCTCATTTCTTTTTAAGTAAGCCTCTTGTAGCCAAGAGGTTAGATAAGCGTCCCAGAGCGATGCTGTCGCACCAATTGAAAGTTCTGAGTGTTGGGAGGCGTGGCTAATTTCTTTTTTTGCCTGTAACCAGGTATTCATTAATGACTCAGCATAAGGGATAAGCCTTTCTCCAGCGAGTGTTAAGCGAATATTGTTACGATGGCGAGTAAACAAATTTGTCCCAAGTTGGGTTTCTAATTGGCGTATTCTAAAACTGACCGCAGACTGTGTTAAATAAAGAGATTCAGCGGCTCGGCCAAAGTGTCTTGTCTTACTGACTTCCAAAAAGGTTTTCAGTAATTCGGTATCCACATCTATCTCCAAAAAAATTTGTCGTTACGATTTAAATATTTTGTTTTACAGAACCGCATGACTATCTAATACTCCGCGCCATAAGTATGACGATAGAGAATTAGGAGTGTGTCAGATGGCAGAAAGTTTTATCACGACTAATCGTTTTTTTGACAATAAACATTATCCGCGTGGTTTTTCTCGTCATGGCGATTTCACTATCAAGGAATCCCAGATATTGGAACGTCATGGTCAAGCCTTTAATGAACTTGATTTAGGTAAACGAGAACCTACAACTGAAACGGAAAAATTATTTGTTGCCATGTGTCGTGGCGAACGAGAAGCAGCAACGGTTGAAGAAAAAATTTGGAAGAAATATACTAGTCGTATAAGTCGTCCAAAACGTTTTCATACATTATCGGGTGGAAAGCCGCAGCTCGATCCATCTGATGACTATACCGACTCTGATGATTAATATCATTAGTTTTAGTAAAAAGGAGCGTTTTTTCGCTCCTTTTTACTTATCCATCTAATTGCTTTTGTAAATAGATCATTAATCTATCCATTGCGCGAAAGCTTAATGCTTCAATTAAATGATTTCTCTGTATTTTCTCTTCATCAGCAAGATCTGCAATTGTTCTCGATACTCTTAAGATTTTATGCCATGCGCGTATAGATAATCCTAATTTATTGAGTGTATCTTCGAGAAAAGTGGCATCACTGGTATTTAATGAGCAATAGCATTCAATTTCTTTCCCTGTTAGGTAAGTATTCACTTTTCCGCACCGTAAAAATTGTCGTTCTCTTGCTTTTAAAACTCTGGCTCTAATTGTCATGCTATTTTCTGTCTCAAATGAAGGATGAATCAGTGCGCCTTGAGGAAGAAGGGGCATCTCGACAGATAAATCAAATCTATCTAGAAAAGGCCCAGAAACCTTGCTTAAATAGCGTAATATCTGTTTTATCGGTGCTCGATTATGATTACCTTGATAGTGTCCTGTTGGGCTTGGATTTAATGCACCTATCAGTAAAACATTCGCTGGATAGCTTATTTTGGCTTTGGCTCGTGAAATAGTAATCTCTCTCGCATCGAGTGGCTCACGTAATGCGTCCAGTACACGGCGTTCAAACTCTGGCAATTCATCTAAAAACAAGATCCCATGATGTGCTAAGGTAATTTCTCCCGGTTTAGGAAGTGTTCCACCTCCCGTTAGAGCAACCGCAGATGAAGTATGATGTGGTGCTCTAAAAGGTCTTAAAGGCCATTTTCGTTCATTAAATGTAATTCCTCTTAAACTACTAATGACCAAGACATCAAGTGCTTCTTTGGGGGTTAAAGGAGGGAGAAGCGTACTTATTCTTTGTGCTAACATTGTTTTCCCAGTCCCAGGCGGGCCAAGAAATAAAATGTTGTGATTTCCTGCTGCTGTAATTTCTGCGGCTCTTTTTGCATTATTTTGACCAATTATATCGCTCATATCTTTATTATCTTGATTTTCAATTGCGTCATTAATAATAAACTCTTCCGCTTCAATTAATGGCGTATTATTTTCTAGATGATGACAAATTTCTAAAAGATGAGAGGCTAATAAAGTAGATCTATTTGGTAATAATGAAACTTCAGTTTGATGTTCTATTGATACAATACATATTCGATGATCTTTTGAAGCGCTAAGTACGGAAGGAATAATAGCGTTTACTCGTTGAAGCTTACCTGAAAGTGCAAGCTCTCCAATAAACTCATAACGTTCTAATTTATTTGAGGTTAATTGCTCTGATGCAATTAATATTGCAAGTGCAATAGGTAGATCATAACGCGCTCCTTCTTTGGGTAAATCGGCAGGCGAAAGGTTAATTGTTATTCTTTTTGCTGGATAAATATATCCACTATTAATTAATGCGCTTCTTACTCTGTCTTTTGCTTCTTTAACGACAGTCTCAGGTAAGCCCACTAATGTTAATCCGGGTAATCCTTGACTAATATGTGCTTCAATCGTAATAAGTGGTGCTGAAATTCCTAAAGAAGCTCGAGTATATATTATTGCCAATGCCATTTTTTATTCTCCATTATTTTTAATCTTTTTAATTTATTTTTTCTTGTGTGTTAAATGGAGTGTTAAATAAATGCGAGATATCTCTAAAATAAAACAACGTATTGAAATATAATAAA
>DVNI01000021.1 GCA_018714505.1 Candidatus Avacidaminococcus intestinavium | reverse complement strand
GTAAGTTATGGATAAAATTTCAATTCGATTTTTTGACGATACGGAGGTTCGTGCCGTTTGGGATGATGCAAATTCCAAATGGTGGTTTTCGGTGCTTGATATTGTTGGAGTGCTCCGTGACGAAACGGATTATGAGAAAAACCGAAATTATTGGAAGTATCTCAAAGCAAAGCTCAAAAAGGAAAATGGAGAGTTGGTTAGTCGCACTACCCAACTGAAATTGACCGCCGCTGACGGTAAAAAATATAAAACAGATACATTTGATTATGCCGGAGTTATTGAACTTGCGAAAAATTTTCCCAGTAAACAGGCAAATCGCTTTATCGAATGGTTCACATATAGCGACGAAACCATTGACGGCAAAAGTAAATCAAAAGCATATGCTCTTTTTGATAGCTCTTTGCTTGGCACAATAGAGGGTGGTACCGTAAAAGGTTTGCAGCAAATACACGGCTATCTATTCGGCGGATTATATGACTTTGCAGGGCAAATACGAACTTTGAACATTGCCAAGGGTGGCTTTCAGTTTGCAATGGCTCGGTTTTTACCTGAAACATTAAAAAGAATTCAATTGATGCACGAAAATAGCTTTGATGAAATAATTGATAAATATGTAGAGATGAATGTCGCTCATCCGTTTATGGAGGGCAATGGAAGAAGCACTCGCATCTGGCTTGATTTGATTTTGAAGAAAAATTTGAAGCAATGTATTGATTGGAGCAAGATTGGAAAAAAAGATTACCTTTCTGCCATGGAAAAAAGTGTTGCAAACTCAGCCTTGATAAAAACTCTGTTACATAATGCCTTGACCGATAAAATAGCTGATCGTGAGGTCTTTATGAAAGGTGTAGACTACTCCTATTACTACGAGCAGGAAGATGAAATTACAGGAGGTGATGACACAGATGAAGTTTAACTTTAAGATACAACGGTATCAAACTGATGCCGTTGATGCTGTTGTCAAGGCCTTTAACGGACAAGGTTATCACGATAAACTAAGCTATATCCGTGATATTGGTAAGATGAAACCGGAAAATCAGCAAATACAATTCGTTGCCTCTGATGAGGAAATGGAGCTTCTAGACCCGACAAATGACACTGGCTACAGAAATGAATCCATTGCATTAACAGACGAACAGCTTTTGAAAAATATTCAAACCTTACAAAATGAAAATAACATTAAGCGTTCATCTTCTCTAGTAAAGTCTTTGGGACGTTGTAGTCTTGACATTGACATGGAAACAGGTACTGGTAAAACCTATGTTTATATCAAGACCATGTTCGAGCTGAACAAAAATTATGGTTGGAGCAAATTTATTGTAGTAGTACCAAGCATTGCAATTCGTGAGGGTGTGAAGAAATCGTTTGAAATCACCACCGATCATTTTATGCAGTATTACAGGAAAAAGGCCCGTTTCTTTGTATACAACAGTTCTAACCTAAATCAGTTGGACAATTTTTCAAGTAGTTCCGGTATCAATGTCATGATTATCAATACACAAGCCTTTGCTTCTTCTCTCAAGGAGGATGGCAGAAGTAAGGAAGCTCGTATTATTTACTCCAAGCGTGATGAGTTTGGCTCTCGCCGCCCCATTGATGTCATCAAGGCAAACCGCCCTATTATTATTTTGGATGAGCCGCAAAAAATGGGTGGGGATGTCACTCAGAAGGCTCTTAAAAACTTTAATCCCCTTTTTTTCCTCAACTATTCTGCAACACATAAGCAGCAGCACAATCTTGTATATGTGCTGGATGCGTTGGAGGCATTTAACAAGAAGCTGGTGAAAAAGATTGAGGTCAAGGGCTTTGAGGTGAAGAACTTCAGGGGTACAGATAGTTATCTATACCTTGAGCAAATTGTGCTATCGAATAAAAAACCACCAATGGCTCGTATGGAACTTGAAATCAGATATAATAAGTCAATTAACCGTGAAACACGAATTCTTGGTGTGAACGATGACCTGTATCATATTTCACAAGAAATGGAACAGTACAAAGGCTATACGGTTTCAGAGATTGACCCGCTTCGTAGAGCAGTAACTTTTACCAATGGTGAAGTCATTCGTACAGGAGATGTGGTAGGCGATGTTTCTGAAAACGATATGCGACGTATTCAAATTCGAGAAACGATTTTGTCCCACTTTGAAAAAGAAGAAAAGCTCTACAATATGGGCATCAAATCTCTATCCCTATTCTTTATTGATGAAGTAGCAAAATATCGCCAGTATGATGAAAATGGTGATGAAGTGCTGGGGGAATACGGCGAGATGTTCGAGCAGGAATACATAAATATACTCAACGGGCATCTTACCTTGTTCGATACACCGTATCAGAGGTATTTGAAGTCTACTTGTAGTGATGTATCGGCTGTTCACAAGGGCTATTTTAGTATTGATAAAAAGACAGGAAAAAGTGTTGACAGTCAGCTGAAACGTGGCAGCGAGTTCTCTGATGATATTTCAGCCTATGAGTTGATACTCAAAAACAAGGAGCTACTGCTCAGTCTTGGTGAGCCAACTCGGTTTATCTTTTCTCACTCTGCGCTGCGTGAAGGCTGGGATAATCCAAATGTTTTCCAAATTTGTACGCTCAAGCATTCTGATAATCAAACAGCAAAACGCCAAGAGGTTGGACGTGGGCTGAGACTTTGCGTAAATCAAAGCGGCAATCGCATGGATATGGAAAGCTGCGGTGAAACCGTCCACGATATCAATCTGCTAACCGTTATTGCAAGCGAAAGCTATAAAGGATTTGTATCCGATCTGCAATCCGACATGAAAATCGTACTGTATGACAGACCTACTGTTGCTACAAGTGAATACTTCAATGGTAAGTATGTTAAAGTTGACGGTACACCGACCCTTATTGATAAAGCCGCTGCTGATACGATTGAATTTTATCTTATCCAGAACGGCTATGTAGACCTGAAGCGTAAGGTCACAGATAAGTATCGTACAGATGTTGCTATGAATACCGTGGTAGAGCTGCCAGATGAGCTAAAGCATATGGCTGAGGGAATCCATGCATTGATTCAAGCGGTTTACGATGACGGTGTTCTTGATACTATGTTCTCTGATGGCCACGAAACCAAGATTAAGGACAATCCACTAAACGAAAACTTTGCAAAAATAGAGTTTCAAACTTTATGGAAGCAAATCAACCACAAATATGCTTATACAGCAACCTTTGATAGTGATGAACTTATTCACAAAGCAATCACCCATATCAACGAGAAACTTTTTGTGTCTGAGCTTCAGTACACTGCCACGATCGGGAAACAAAAAGCGGAAATGAATGAGTATGAGTTAGAGCGTGGAGCATCTTTTGGTGGTGAAAAAACAAGAACACAGACACTGAATCATGCCCAAATAAGCCAGATTAAATACGACCTTGTAGGAAAAATTGCAGAAGGAACTGTCCTTACTCGCAAGACCGCCAGTGCTATACTGAAAGGACTTCATGCAGACAGGTTGTATATGTTCAGGAACAACCCTGAAGAATTTATTTCAAAAGTAATTAGACTTATTAAAGAACAGAAGGCAACAATGATTGTTGAGCATATTTCCTATGACCAGCTTGAAGATGAATATGACAGTGAAATATTTACCGCAGAAAAAAGTTCCCAGAGTTTTGATAAGGCATTCCGTGCTACTAAAGCCATACAGGACTATGTGTTTACAGATGGTACAGCCAATCAGAGTGTTGAACGTCGGTTTGTGCAGGACCTGGATACAGCTCAAGAGGTATGCGTTTATGCAAAGCTCCCGAAAGGCTTTCACATTCCTACCCCTGTTGGCAACTACTCTCCTGACTGGGCGATTGCCTTTTATGAAGGAACGGTTAAGCATATATTCTTCATTGCCGAAACCAAAGGCACAATGGATAGCCTAAACCTAAGACCCATTGAGCAAGCAAAAATTTCTTGTGCAAAGAAACTGTTTAATGAGATTTCCACGACCGATGTTAAGTATCACGATGTGGATAGTTATCAGAGCTTGTTAAATGTTATGAGTGTATTATAATTAATTTTTATTGAGATAGTATATTGTAATTTGGGGAATAGAAAATGAAGAAGGGGCCGCTACTTTTGTAGCGGCCCCTTCTTCAATAATTTTAAATTATCCGGAGAGCCGATATACCCAATCGGATTATCTCTATTTATATTGCTAATACTAGCATAGTTTTGTTTTTTTGTGCAAGAAAATAAAATTGTCGATATTTGAAAAAATAATTATTTTTTACTTGGCACAGATTGAGAGGTTATTGTATTTCTGTTTGTATTAATAGAGTCTAAATATTTAATATTATGTTTCTATCTATTGAGAGGGAATAGTTTCATCGATATAAACATAGGGTATGTCTTTGTCTGTTATTAATATTTTTAAATCTTTTGTACCAAAATTATCAGGAATTTATAATTCGACTTATTTCTGGAAATATATTTTTTTCGATAGATTTGGCGGCCTGAAGCCGGCCTTTTAAAGTCAGTAACTCGCTTTTGGCTTCATCCGAAAAATTAGAGTTGTTTTTAATTTTTTGAAAAGTATTATGGATTTTATAACGCAATTTATTCGGTACTTTTATTGTATGAGTTGGGGTTAGTATTGCACCGGTTATAGGTTTAGATTCGTTTTTAGAATAGTATTTCAGCTTTTTATATTTGGGTCTATGCCCATGTTTTCTCAAAATTTTGTCTATATTACATGATAAAGACATATGATTGAACGGTACTGAAGAAGAAAAAGTCATATCGTCAACATATAGTGTGAATATGCATCCGAAATTTAGCGCCATTTGATTTATTTCTGTAAACATATTAGTATAGGCGTGAAAAGCAATTAATTGACTTGTTGGAGCTCCAGTTGGAATTAAATTTTCATAAGTAACAATGTTTGTTAGTACATTGGCCACATCGGGAGAAGTTTTTAATTCATTAAGAAAAAAAAGATAAACAGGATTACGTTTACAATTATTATAAAAATTTTTTATGTCCATGGCTAATAAGTAATTTGCGGAAATATGGCATTGACTATTGTTAATATAGGATTTACCTTTTTCACCAGATATTAACCACCCAGGTCTATTAATATACTGTATCAAAGACAAAATTCTTGATTGGATTGATTTTAACTTTGAACTTGGAGCACTAACAGCGCGTTTTTCATGTGAAGAAGATTTAGCAATTTCAAAATGATAATAAGTTGTAATAACATTAATGTATTTTAATTCTCCTATTTGTAAATTTAAGAGTTTTTCTAATTTTTTTTTACTTTTACATTTATACAGAGCACATTGGTTGATGTCATATCTTCTAAATTTATCTTGAATACTATTCAATCTTATTATCACTTGCCATTTTGTTTATGAAATTAATCATCATATTTCTTATGAAAACATTGTTATGTATTTTGCTTTGTTGTTGCTCTGTTTCTAGGTTTTCTGATAATAAAATTAGTGAAGACAATTTGATTTCATATATCTCTGAATATTTTTTTAATAATTCTAAAGAAGGTTGTTTTTTATTATTTTCAATTTCAGACAGAAAACTCTGTGATATTCCTAATTTTTTACTAAGTTCACTAGCTTTATAACCATAAATATTTCTTATTTTTTTTAGAATCTCTCCAATCATTACAAGTCCTCCTTTCAGAGAAAAAAGATATATATTAGCATGGAATATGTATTAAAAAAATTAGATGAGCTTCCTAAGCAATTTACATAAACTATTTAAAGAAGGATAGAATATGTGAGACTATCTGCAACAGTGAACAGATAACTTCGAGAATCCTGAAACCAACTTTAAAAATAGATTTACGAAGAACAAACCGAACTTTAATCAAAATCCGAATTTTTTCTTTGCTAGGATTATCCTTAGCGTTCAGCGATTTTAAAGATATTTTCATATCTAACCTCCTTCGGGAACCATAGTAAAATTAAATTGATTCCCTCCCAGGAAAGAGTTGGTGCGCTGAGAATAACTCATCTAATTCAGTTTAAACGGTCCCGGATCCCAGCCGGGACCGTTTCTGCGGACGCATACGAGTCGGACGGGGCCTGAACTCTTGGGCTGCCCTTAGAAATTAGGACAAATATAATTGTCCCACAAGCAATAATGCTTCAGATTAGGGGAGTTGACCAGCAGATTTTTACCCGCTTTTCGCTGTAAGTATATAATATCACAATCAAATATCGCTGTCAACAATTAAATATCGCTATTAGCGATATTTAATTGTTGACAGCATGAAATAAGTTTATTATTTTGAGGAAGTGATAACTATATTTTATGCTCAAATGTAGCAATTTCATAAAGTTATTTTAACCAAAGATAAAAAACAGTATATAAATATTTGTTAATGATATATTGATAAAGTTCATATAATTGTGTAAAAAGAAAGAGTAATTAATATCTTTTCTTAGGTATAATGTTTTTGATTAAAAAATGCTTTAGATGGTTAAGATTAATCAAATATATTTTACGATGCCTGCAAAATATATTTATGTGCTTCAAAGTTTATTATATTTTTTATAAAACAATGCAGCAGGATGGTACCTAGTAGTGGAAACCAGTCTGCTGCTTTTGCTTTGTTTTAATGTTCTTAGGTCAGTTTCAGATGTTCGTTAGTATGCTTTTTAAGCGTTTTAATGCGGCCTTTTTCATTTTTGGATACTGCTTGATGAGTGATGCCGAGTTCTTTGGCAATTTGGTTGACGCCAAAACCGAGATGGAAATGCAGGCATTCTAAGGATTACATTAAAAAGATAGAATTGTTTAAAAACATATATTTCGCTTGCATTTACAATTACTATTGACAAATATATAATATCTCTTTGAGAGATAATCTGATATTCGGTTTTCCTGCGAAGGCAGGTGATAGTTATGACTGTATTCGAGGGGCTTTCGTTAATGATTGCTTTTAGTATATTAGTTGTTACTATAACTTCAGTCCGTAAATAGGACATGAAAAAACCGTGTAAACGGTTACACGGCCTTCTTCAAATTAATTTTAAATTTTCAAGGAGAGCCGATGTTCCCGATCGGATTATCTCTCTTTATATTGCTATACTAGCATAGTTTTATTTTTTGTGCAAGAAAATAACATTATTTGATAAGAGAGAAATTAAAATGTATCGCACCTGTTCGAAATTTTTGAATAGGTGCGATCTCAAAAAATATGAAAGCTATATTATAGTGTTAATGTGAAATTTATTATTTCGGCATTATTGGCAAAAACAAGGGCTTTTTTAAGATTTATAATATCATCAAATGTTAGTTTTAGAGGAATTTTTTCTTTGCCTAGGTTCAAAGTAATAATTGGATTAGAGCCGCTTGTCAATATGTTTAAGCCTTTGATTAATACGTTGATAGGTATAGTAACTGAGATATTGTCAGCATTAAAAAAAACGAAAGTTTGTAGAATTGTATTGGGAAGGTGGTATGTATTAGCGTCAAATAACCATGCTTCTTTGGCATTAGAAAAGGTAAAGGTGGTATTTTCGAAAGAGATTTTGGAAGAAGGAAAAGAAAGATGAATATTTTGATAAATAGCACCAGCCTTAGTTATCTTTACACCCCAAAATATAGGTTTTGTGGAAGAAGTATCAGGTTGTGAATAGCTCTCTATTCCTGTTGTAGTATTCACTGTTTTATTAAAATAACGGAGAGATTTAATAATCTCTGTGTTAGCCTTTTTTTGCTCTGTTTTAGTTATTCCTCTATAGATATTATAGGAGATTCGAAATGTGGTGCCACCAATGCTACCGGGTATTATTGGACGAACGGTTTGATCATCAGGTGGTTCGGGAGTCAAACGGTTATCAGAAAGACCATAATTCGAAAAATGTAGTGTTTTTATTTCTCGGTTTCTAAAATTATATTCATTTTGAACTAACATATATTTTACCGGTTCAGATAAGTTATATTTTTTCATTCTATTTATCTGCAAATCATCTTTTAATTCCAACTTTATCCAAACGGAAAAGGCATAATCATTTGTTTTCTTTATATTTAGCGGATCGATATATATTCGCGTTTCGGCATTTTCTGTGATAAGTTGCCAATCATGATTTGGCATTTGTGCGTAAGTGTAGTTTGTGAAAAACAGTATTAAAGCTGCAATGAAAGATATTATAATTTTCATTTTAAACACTCCGTTATATTTATTATCGTTAGTTATTTATTTATAAGTATAACACAACTGCTATAGTTATTTGAAATTGGTAACTTCGAAATGAAAATAGCCACTATTTTATAGCTACTTTTTCTTCAAACATATTAATAAAAGAGTCGACACACCACTATCGGATTGCCTCTTACTTGCAATGCTAGTACTTTCTTGTTTAGTGTGTAAGCTCATTATGTTTGACAAGAAGGGAATAGATATACGAAAAAAAGCTGGAATTATTAGATAATTCAGTTATATAAATGTTATAATCGAGATGGGGAAAAGAGTAATATTAAAGGGAGAGAGTGGGGATGAAAAAGAAGTTTTTTGTTTATGATATCAATCTTATTGATTATTATGATACCGGTTGCTGTTTTTGCGGCAAGTTATGTTGGTAATGTGCAATTGTATAAGTTTCATTATTTTTCTTGTCGATATGTAGGAAAGATGAATGAGGGAAATAAGGTTTGGTTTGATAAAAGACAACAGGCAGTTAATTCCGGATATGTGCCATGCAAAGCTTGTCGACCTTAATGTTTTGTAAAAGTGAATCGGAAGAATCGCCCCACTGACGCATATAATTTGCAAGAAACTTATATAATGGAATAATTAGAGCAAACGATAACTACTCGAAAATTTCGAGCAGTTCGAAAAAAGGCAAACAAATGTGTCGATGGTACAATAAGAATTGAATTTACGCCGGTTGCAATTGATTATTTTAATCATTTCTACAGAGACAATAAATAGTGTTGTAAAAATCATTAGTAGACCCGTTTATTTCTCTGATGGAGAGTAAGCGGGTTTTTACTCGTCTTTAATAAAATATTTATTGTTAATTTTAATGGATGGTGGCAATGCGTTATCGCTTGTCAATTAATTCAAACGACGTTGGTATAGTTAAAAGACAATGAATTATAAAAAGGAAGTCTTTGAGCAGGAAAGCAAACAAGTTTAGCGAATTAATAATATTAGTGCGATTGATTAAGTTTAGTGATGCGTAGTTAACTTTAAAATATATAGTAATCTTCAAGGGAGCATATATATGATTTTTTTACATCGTATTTTGCAGGAACAGCGGATTTATTTGAGCAGTCTTGTGTTGATTCTGCATTAGGTTGGTCTTGCAGTTGAGCGCTTAGACCTTCCAGCCGTAACAGAGCGTATTGTCAGAGAAAAGATTTAACAAACACCATATTTGCATGTTGCTGATGGTAATACTTTTTACCTTTTACAATAACTGAAAAAGAAAAACTTATTGCCGCTACTTGCATGACAAGAGGGAGGCCTTCTGTCATGCAAGTAAAAAAAATCGCCATAAGGAGACTAAAATGATTTATATTACGGGTGATAAACATCGCGATTTTGAAACAATAATTAACTTTTGCTATAAAAAACGGACTTCTTCGGCGGATATTTTGATTATCGTAGGTGATGTCGGTATAAATTATTTTGGCGACGATAGGGATCTTAAATTGAAAGATGAACTAAAAAAAATGCCACTTACATTATTTTGCATTCATGGTAATCACGAGAAACGACCTTCTGCTACCGGTCTATATACATTGCAAAAATGGCGTGGAGGAGAGGCATATATTGAAGAAGGTTATCCTAATTTAGTGTTTGCTAAAGATGGACAAAATTATCTTTTAGGTGATAGACAATGTTTTGTTATTGGTGGTGCTTACAGCATTGATAAATTTTATCGCTTGGCTAAAGGATGGCAATGGTTTGCTGATGAACAACCTAGTGCACAGATAAAGGCGGATGTTGAGAGTCAATTGGATGAATTGACATGGCAGGTTGATGTGGTGCTAACACATACTGCACCTTTAAAATATGAGCCGACTGAAGTGTTTTTGCCTTTTGTTAATCAGGAATTGGTGGATAAATCTACAGAAGAATGGCTTGGTTCTCTTGAATCTAAGTTAATTTACAAAAAATGGTATTGTGGGCACTATCATACAGAAAAAACAGTTGATAAGATAGAATTTTTGTATGACTCAATAAAAATTTTCGATTAAATTGAAGAAAGTTTTGATTATGATTATTTAATTGGAACAATGAAAAAGTTCAAGAGGAAATGAGTTTTGAAGTTCACGACTAAATAACAAGGCCGTAGGAATTTTCCTACGGCCTTGTTTAATGTGTGTTTATTCCTCATATGGCAATAAGCCTAGTCTTAAGTATCTCTTTGCAGTTGTAAATAACTGTGATGTTTCCTTTGATTGGTTGTTAATAGGTGGCCAATTAGTTAGAACTGAAAAAGACGAAACTACGTTGATTTTAGATAAGTTACGTGAACTTTTGAATCATGAAGATCCCGATATTAGAGCCTGGGCTAAAGTGCAAATTAAAAGATCCTTTGCTGAGTATTTTGAAGAATAAAAAAGGTGCTGGAATAATCGGAATGGAGAAATTTTTATAGTGTAATTGAAAAAGATAAAACTGCTTGTAAACAAAGCGGGAATGGTCAGTGCTGGTATTTTTGAAAAAAGTATTAAAGATATTATGCTTTTCTGCTATGTTTGTTATTTGCTTGTGGTGAATGGTAATCCGCGTAAGGAAGTTATTGCCTTAGGGTAAACATATTTTGCATTTAAGACGAGACAGCAGGAGGCTATTGAGAATTATGATATAATTAAAGTAAATTATTAATGTATATTTGCATTATATTTGCATTATATTTGCATTATTGAATGTTTTTTTTAGGAGGGTGAGATGAACAATGAAAAAGATTAATCCTGAATATGCACAGGCCATTATGAAAGTCGCTAATACTGGTCCTTATTTAAGGTTATTGCCGATGAAGATTATAGAGTTAGATTATGGCTATTGCAAAGTTGAAACAGAGATAACGGACAAACTATATAATCCTTTCGGCTCAGTTCATGGAGGTGTGTTTTCTTCTGTTCTTGACACGGCGACTTTCTGGGCGTTTGCTTGTTGTATCGAGGATGGCCAAGGGTTTACTACCATTGATCTACAAGTAAGTCACTTGGCAGGGATTAAAGAAGGGAAGATTATTGCCGAGGGCAAGCAAGTGAAAATTGGCAGGACAATTTGTTTGGCTGAATCTACTTTAAAAGATGAAAAAGGCAAATTACTCGCCCATGGTACTTCAAAAATTTTGATTACGAATGCATTGCAACCACTGGAACAAGCTGTAGCTAAGGCAGGGTTTGGTATGTTGCCACCAAAGTTTTTATGAAAAATTACAGGAACGGGTTTTTTGTGTTGTTTATTGTCAACCATAAATGAAATTATGATGTAATTGTTAGGCAACTCTCCTAGGCTTGGGTTAGGTATATATGATTTTACTCGTCTTTAATAAAATATTTATTGTTAATTTTAATGGACGGTGGCAATGCGTTATCGCTTGTCGATTAATTCAAACGACGTTGGTATAGGTAAAAGACAATGAATTATAAAAAGGAAGTCTTTGGGCATGAAAGCAAACAAGTTTAGCGAATTAATAATATTGGTACGATTGATTAAATTTAGCGATGCGTAGTAAACTTTAAGATATGTAGTATTTTCAAGGGAGCGTATATATGAAAAAACTTTTTTTAACATCGTATTTTGCAAGAACAGCGGATTTATTTAAGCAGTCTTGTGTTGATTCTGCATCAGAAAAGAAGATTGTCCTAATTCCAACGGCAGCGAATGTTGATGAATACAAGAAACATATTGAGAAGGCGGAGCAGAAACTAACTGAGCTTGGTTTTGCAGTTGAGCGCTTAGATCTTCCTGCCGTAACAGAGTGTATTGCCCGGGAAAAGATTGAACAAACACCATATTTGTATGTTGCTGGTGGTAATACTTTTTATCTTTTACAAGAACTGAAAAGGAAAAACTTATTGCCGCTAATTGTAGAGCGTGTTAATAAGGGCATGGTTTATATTGGTGAATCTGCTGGTGGGATGATTACTGCGCCTAATATAGAATATGTAGAGTTAATGGATCCGAAAGAATTAGGACCGGAATTAACTGATTATGCTGCGCTTAATTTAGTAGATTTTTATTTTGTGCCGCACGAAGGGGAGTTTCCTTTTGCTGAAGCAGTAGAGGAAATGAAGAGAGTTTATGGTGATAAGCATAAGCTAGTGGCAATTAATAATAGTGAAGCAGTAGTTGTTGATGGTGATAAAGTCAAAAAACTCTAGGAGGAATAACATGTATAACAATATTACGTTTGTAAATGAGGATGGTATTGGCATCTTAACAATTAATCGTCCGAAGGTGTTAAATGCGCTAAATCAAGCAACGATGCTCGAAATCGAACAAGTGCTTACAGATATTAAAGCCGATGATACATTAAAAGCGCTTATTATTACGGGTGCTGGTGAAAAATCTTTTGTCGCAGGCGCCGATATCGCGGAAATGAGTTCGTTATCAGCGATAGAGGGCCGTGCTTGGGCGCAGCTTAGCCAAGCTGTTTTTGCTAAGATTGAGAATTTACCGCTGCCGGTTATTGGTGCTATTAATGGTTTTGCTTTAGGTGGTGGGTGTGAGCTAGCGATGGCTTGCGATATTCGTATAGCTGCGGTTAATGCCAAGTTTGCGCAACCGGAAGTATCACTCGGTATTACTGCCGGATTTGGCGGCACGCAAAGATTACCGCGTCTGGTTGGCAAAGGTCGAGCTAAAGAAATGCTTTTTACTGGAGCAATGATTGATGCCGCTGAAGCCTATCGTATTGGTCTCGTTAATGAGGTAGTTGAGGCAGAGCAGTTAATGGAAGCGGCGCACAAGATGGTAGCAAAAATCACTAAAAATGCACCACTTGCTGTTCGCTTAACTAAAGATGCAGTTAATACGGGAATAGAACTTGATTTAACTTCTGCGATTGCGTATGAAGCAGAGGTGTTTGGCCTTTGTTTTGCAACTGAGGACCAAAAAGAGGGAATGGCGGCATTTCTTGGTAAAAGAAATGCGGAGTTTAAAGCAAAGTAAATCTATGATGCATTCTAATAAGATGTATAATAATGAATATAAAAAAACCACCGGAGCACAAGTTTGTGCCACGGTGGTTTTTTCTTTTCGTTAAGGTGTTATTCGATAATTCGCACTTGAATTTCTGTTAAGAATTCCTCAGGATTAGTCGTATAGCGGTTATCGATAAGGTAGAATTCGTAGATCGTATCGGCGAGTTTTAAGTTGTTTTGCGTAGCATAATCAAAGACGTGCTTAATGTGTAGTGCTAGATTTTTATAACTGCCGCGATAAGTATAGCAAACATAGTTACCACTAGGTACGATATCATGCAAAATTTCGGTTTGCTGGTTTTGCAGAATAAAGACGCTAGAGTATTTACCGAAAACGCCTTGTTTAATATCGTTAATTGAGATGCAAGCACCGATTTTTAGATTGTCAAACTGGGTGAGTTTAAAGTTATATTTTTTGAGTAGAAAGCGAATAGAGAAATCAAATTCATCATCTATTGTAAAATCAGTTTCTAATTTTACGGAATAGCGTGTTGTAAAATAATTAGTTTTGATAATATTGCTTTCCGCTTTTTCAAAGGTTTTAAGCATGGTTAGTTGAGTTTCTAATGATGATAGAGATTTTTTGAGTCTCGCTATTTCTTTCTTTATTTCGATTTTTTCATTATTGAGAATTAGCATGGTATTGGCTAATGTTTGATGATCAAGATAGTCTTTGATTTGTTCAAGCGGTAGTCGTAATTTACGCAGCTCAGAAATAATATTGAGACGATACATATCACTTAATCGATAAAGTCGATAACCATTTTCGGCACGCTTGGGTTTTAAGAGACCTAGCTCTTCGTAATAGCGCAAAGAATCAATGCCGATATTAAACAATTTGGAAATTTCACTAATTGTAAAATTCTTTTTCATTTCAAACTCCCTCCTTGACCCTAGTATAGTACCATGGTTTAAAATCTAATACAAGGAGGAATGATAATATGAAACGGATATTTTTTTGGCGAGAAATCCAAAAAATGTTTCCGCGTTCAAAAATGCTGGCGCTCTTAGGTGGAGCGGCTGTACTTTCCTTTGGCATGTACAATATTCATCAACAAGCTGATATTACAGAAGGAGGGATCTTTGGTTTAAATTTGTTGCTTAATCATTGGTTTGGTTTACCGGTGTCGGTTATTGCACCTATTTTAGATTTTACATGCTATGTTTTAGCTTTTGCATATTTAGGAAAGAAATTTTTGTATTTTTCTATTTATAGTAGCCTAGCGTTTGCTACCTGCTATAAAATATGGGAAATGTTTCCGCCAGTCTTGCCAAACTTATCGACATTTCCTTTTCTAGCAGCTGTGCTAGGAGGATTATTTGTCGGTGCGGGAGTTGGTATTATTGTACGGGAAGGCGGCGGTAGTGGCGGTGATGACGCGATTGCCCTAATTATTACTAATAAGACAAAACTAAAATTGCAATATACATATCTTTTGAGTGATGTTGTTATTTTAGCTTTGAGCTTGAGTTATATACCTGTAACAAAAATTATGTACTCCATAATTACAGTAGTAATTTCATCGAACTTAATTGGTTTGATGCAAAAGAGCGAAGCAGTATTGAACGCGAAGAAACAAGTAATTCCTTTACCACATAAGTATAATTATGGTAATGATATTTGAACAAAAAAAGATTAGAGTTTGAAAAGCAGAAATATTAAAGTGTACGTAGAAAAGTCCGATGATTAATTTCATCGGACTTTTCTATTGACGCATACCCCACTGGGGTATATAATGAAAATATGAAAGTGGGGTATTGCATATGGAAAAAATAGAAAAACCGTGTCACAGAACAAAGGATCGCTCGGAGGACGAATACAAAAGATTGATTCACCGTTTGAACCGTGTTGAAGGTCAAGTGCGTGGTATTCGTAATATGGTGGAGCAGAATGCGTACTGTACGGATATTCTTATTCAGACAGCTGCAATAACCGCAGCAATCAATGGTTTTAATAAAGAGCTACTTGCCAATCATATAAAGTCCTGTGTGGTTAGGGATATTCGTGAAGGTAAGGACGAGGTTATTGATGACTTGGTTGTTACTATTCAAAAATTAATGAAATAGGAGGCTTTTATGAAACAATATACTGTAACGGGAATGACTTGTGCTGCTTGCAGTGCACGTGTGGAAAAAGCGGTTGCTAAAGTTCCGGGAGTTACAGCATGCTCGGTTAGTCTTTTGACAAACTCCATGAGCGTAGAAGGTACAGCCGCAGAGCAAGAGATAATTCGGGCAGTAGAAAATGCTGGCTATGGTGCTAGGGTTAAGGGACAAGGTAAAGAGCAAGGTTTGACGAGTGGCGAACCTGATCTTTTGCAAGATACAGAAACGCCAGTTTTACGAAAAAGGTTATGGTCATCATTAGGCTTGCTTCTTCTTTTGATGTATTTATCGATGGGGCATGTGATGTGGGGCTGGCCTGTGCCTAGTTCACTTAGTGACAATCATGTAGCAATGGGGCTTTGGCAATTGCTATTAACCTTGGGCATTATGGTGATTAACCAGAAATTTTTTATTAGTGGTTTTAAGAGTTTTGTTAGTGGTGCGCCCAATATGGATACGTTAGTAGCGCTAGGTTCAGCTGCGGCTTTTGTTTACAGTACTTATGCATTATTTGCGATGACGCAAGCGCAACTTTTGGGTGATCAAGTGGCAGTAATGCATTATCTGCATGAATTTTATTTTGAGACGGCAGCAATGATTCTAACCCTTATTACGGTGGGTAAAATGCTGGAAGCTAGATCAAAAGGTAAGACGACTGATGCGCTTAAAGGGTTGTTGCAGTTAGCGCCAAAAACAGCGATTACTTTGCAAGACGGTGTAGAAACTGAAGTCGCTATTGATCAAGTGCAGGTTGGTGATCTTTTTGTAGTACGACCAGGACAAAACATTCCTGTAGATGGGGTTATTGTAGACGGTAGTAGTGCTGTTAATGAAGCGGCTTTAACTGGAGAGAGCATTCCCGTTGATAAGGTTGTTGGCGATCAAGTTTCGGCGGCAACGATTAATCAGTCGGGTTTTATCAAATGTAGAGCAACTAGAGTTGGCGAAGATACGACACTGGCGCAAATTATTCAAATGGTTAGTGACGCCGCGGCAACAAAAGCGCCGATAGCTAAAGTGGCGGATCAAGTTTCTGGTATCTTTGTACCGGTTGTGATTATGATTTCACTGCTTACGATTATTGTTTGGCTAATTGTTGGTGAAAGTATTGGTTTTGCGTTAGCTCGTGGTATCGCTGTTCTCGTTATTAGCTGTCCTTGTGCTCTAGGATTAGCGACACCGGTTTCTATTATGGTAGGCAATGGAATGGGCGCAAAAAATGGCATTATGTTTAAAACCGCAGTCTCGTTAGAAGAAACGGGCAAAATGCAGATTGTAGCGCTCGATAAAACAGGTACTATCACTAGTGGTGAACCAAAAGTAACAGATATTATTGTCGCTGCAGGTATTACAGAAGACGAGTTAGTTACAGCGGCTTTAGCTTTGGAACAAAAAAGCGAACACCCTTTAGCAAAAGCCGTTTTAGCTTATGCTGAAGAAAAAAAGCTTACGGCAGGCGATGTCAGTGACTTTTTTGCTTTACCGGGAAATGGATTGTCTGCTCGTTGGCAAGGGGTCGAGCTTGTTGGTGGTAACTTAAAATTCATTACGACGCACGCTAATGTTCCGTCAGACTTACAAACGGCAGCAGAAAAATTAGCGGAAGTAGGAAAAACACCTTTGTTTTTTGCTGCTGATGGCAAGTTGATTGGGATTATTGCAGTAGCTGATGTAATTAAGGAAGATAGCCCGCAAGCCGTTCAAGAACTCCAACATATGGGTTTACGAGTCGTGATGTTAACGGGTGATAATGAAAAAACAGCGAGAGCTATTGGTCGAGAGGCTGGCGTTGATGAAGTAATTGCAGGTGTCTTACCAGATGGTAAAGCGAGTGTTATACAGCAGTTGCAGCAACAGGGCAAGGTTGTAATGGTGGGAGACGGTATTAATGACGCACCGGCTCTAACTAGAGCCGATATTGGAATCGCCATTGGTGCTGGTACGGATATTGCAATTGATGCTGCTGACGTGGTATTGATGAAAAGCCGGCTAAGTGATGTACCGGCAGCAATTAGACTCAGCAGAGCAACTTTGAAAAATATTCATGAAAATCTATTCTGGGCATTTATTTATAATATTATTGGCATCCCACTTGCTGCAGGAGTTTGGATACCTTTATTTGGCTGGCAGTTGAATCCAATGTTTGGCGCTGCGGCAATGAGCCTTTCCAGTTTTTGTGTGGTGACGAATGCTTTGCGTCTTAACTGGTTAGATATTCATGAAGCTAAACACGATAAAAAAATTAAAAGTACAAAGAAAGCAGAGGTAAAGTTGATGGAAAAAACATTAAAAATTGAAGGCATGATGTGTGGTCATTGTGAAGGACGAGTAAAAAAAAGTTTAGAAGCATTACCGGAAGTAATAGAAGCCGTAGTGAGCCATGAAGCTGGCACAGCCATAGTTAAGCTAAAGAGCGCGCTAAGTGACGAAGTGTTAAAAAACACAGTGGAAGCACAAGATTATAAAGTAATTTCTATTCAGTAAGAGCATAACGTAAAAGGCTGCCTCGATAAAAAATCGAGACAGCCTTTTTCAGTTTCAATCTTTATTTTTGTGGTTGATATTTAAAAGCTAAAATGGATCCTGGATTTTCCACTACAGAGGTAGGCTCTAAATTATAATCGGTAGTTGTTGATCCTTGATTATCAGTAATAATATAAATAGTTTTTTTGTCGGGACTAATTACGATATCGCGATAACGATTTTGTGTTTTAAAGATTTTTTCTTCATCGCCTTGTACATTGTTTTTTTGATTATTGAGCTTCACTTTATAAACAGCACCATTTTTTAAAGTTGTAATTAAGATGGAATTGCCAAAACCTTTAATCGGACCATTTTCGGGATAATAAGTAAGACTAGAAGGTCCAATGGTGGGCCATAACGCATAGGCAAGCCCGCCATATTGATCTGCATCATGATAGTCATAGTCGCTACGTACGGTAAAGAAAGTTTTTAGAGGATCTTTGTAGTTAGCAGGTTTTAGCCAGTCTGTTTCATCTTGTACTGGTACACCTGGCGCAGGAATATTGGCATCCCAAGCTAGATTTTCTTTATTAGGAGCTTGTGACCAATTGGCATAACGGTAGCCCATATTATCTTGAAAACCGGCGATATGCGGCCAACCATAGTTGCCACCAGCTTCAATCAGGTTAAGCTCGTCGTCACTAGAAGGCCCGTGTTCTACCGAGAACAACTTATCTTCGACAAAGACAAGTCCTTGAGGGTTTCTATGGCCTAGCGTATAAACATGACTTTTTACGCTGTCTAAAACAGGGTTATCGTTAGGTATAGTTCCGTCGGGCGCAATTCTTAATACCTTACCAACATATGCTGAATAGTCTCCTGCGGCAATTTCTGCGGTTGTTGGTAATCGTTGTGCTTCGATTGGCAAAGTATAGTTAGCAAATTGGTTGTTACCAAATTCACCCATGGAAATATAAAGCATGCCATCAGGGCCAAAGACAACACGACCACCATTGTGATCGGTACCACCTGGTAATTTATCTAAAATAGTAGTAGGATTTATTAATTTTTTACTTTTAACATCAAAACGATAACGAACTAATTTTTTGTAATCATCAACTGGAGCCGAAACATCGGCTTGGTAATTATAAAGAACATAAAGATAATTTTGCGAGTTGGGTTTTAAAAATGATGGTTCAAAAGCCATGCCTAGAACACCTTGGTGGCCACCAGCAGCTAAAGCTTCTTCGATTGTCAGAATCGTGTTTTTTTCACCAGTTTTAGGGTTAATGGTAGTAATGCGTTTGCCTAAGCGTTCAGTAACCCACAGCAGATTGTCAGGCCCATAAGTAAGGTCCCAAGGCGCGTCAAGTCCGTCAGTGACGACATAACCGGTAAAGGGTGGCGCTATCTTAAGTTCTTTACTTTTGGCTTCTACAGCGTAAGTAAAAGCACTGCCAAGTAGAGTAGTTGCCACCAATGCCCCTAGAATGTGATACCTTTTTTTCATAATCAAATACCTCCTCGTGTTCAATATATGTTAATTGTTATAAAAAAAACATGATTAATATTCCGCATATTGCTGCGAAAAAAGTTAATCATGCGCTTTTTTACTATGGCGTAAAAGATCTATGAATGGTTAAGAATAGTCGTTATGATTTCTTAGGACTACTTAACCAATATTTTGTATTTATTATAGCATAGATAAAGATTAATTAAAAATTAATGCAAAGTTAATGTCCTATTAACAAAAGAACTATTTGTTTGACATATACTTAATTATAGTAAGGTTCTATTACATAAACTCAAATAAAGGGGACGGTAACGTGTTAAGAAAAAAGAAAAATGCTTTGATATTATGTGGACTTATGTTAGGTAGTACTCTAAGTGGAATAGTACCAAATAGTGAACTGCCATTAGTGCATGCGGCAGCATATTCTATGGTTAACAAATCACCTGTAACAATTTTACCGATTGATAGAGCTAAGTTTGTTGTAGGCCAGCAATTTGATTTTTTGATTGAAGTAGAAAATGTAGCGCCGCAAGATATTAAGGTGTTGATTGATGGCAAGGATGCTGCGACTGTTTTTGGTAAAGAGGCAAAAGTATCTAAAGCTGGTTCAATTAGTACATACCGTATTGATCAAGTAAAGTGGAATAAAGCAGGCAATGTTAGGATTAATGTTGAGGCAAACAATCTCAAAAGATCTGTAGAATATGTAGTTGTAGCAGATAAAGCAGTAAAAAAAGCGAAGAACGTTATTTTGATGATTGGTGATGGTATGAGTTTGCAATCTCGCCAAATAGCAAGAATTCTTTCTAAAGGAATTAACGAAGGCAAGTATAATGATTTGCTCGAAATGGAAAAAATGTCTAATATGGCATTAATCACTACGTCGGGTTATGATTCATTAGTTACAGACTCCGCTAACAGTGCGTCAGCTTATGCTACTGGTCATAAAGGTGTGGTTAATTCCATGGGAACTTATGCTGATAGTACTAAAGATCCTTTTGATGATCCTAAAGTAGAAAATATCGTAGAACTAGTTAAACGTACTAAGAATATGAGCGTTGGGCTTGTTAGTACTTCGAATATTACTGATGCCACACCGGCTGCGATGATTACACATACTCGTAAAAGAAGTGAGCAAAATTATATTGCACAGGACTTCCTAGCAGGCAATCATAAACCGGATGTTATCTTAGGTGGCGGATCTAGACATTTCCTACCGCAAAGCATTCCAGGGTCTAAACGTAAGGATGAAAAAAACCTAATTGAAGCATTTAAAAAAGATGGTTATAACTTCTCTGATACACAAACCTCTTTGCGTTCGACACCTAAAGACGCTAAAAAGATTTTAGGGTTGTATAACTTGGATAATATGAATGTTTATCTAGATCGTGCCATGCTTAAAAACCCAGACGTACTAGGTGGTTTTAATGACCAACCGGGATTAGTTGAAATGACAACAACGGCTATTAATTCTTTGAAGCAAAATCCTAACGGCTTTTTCTTAATGGTTGAAGGTGCTTGCATCGATAAACAATTACATACGATGGATTGGCAACGCGCTGCTTATGACAATATTGAATTTGATAAAGCTATTGGTGAAGCACGTAAGTTTGCAGCTCAAAACAATGATACATTAGTGATTGTTGTTGCAGATCACTCGCATGGTTCTAGCATTACAGGCACTTATCATGAATTAGATGGCAAGACCGGACGCGAAGCAGTTCGTACTTATGCTGATGCAGGTTTCCCTAGTTTTGTAGATGCTAATAAAGATGGTTATCCAGATAATCCTGATGCAGAGATAACTTTAGCTGTACATTTTGCTAATCATCCAGATGCGAATATTGATTATAGATTTAAAGAGAAACCAATGTCACCAGCTATCATGGCTGATGGAAAAGCGATTGCTAATCCTATGACAACTGGCGAATTTTACAAAGGTAATATTCCCGCTAATGAATCAAGTGAAGTTCATTCGGCAGATGATATTATTTTGAATGCTGAAGGACCAGGAGCAGAGTATTTCCATGGTGTTTTAGATAATACAGAAGTATTCTTTGGCATGGTAAGAGCCTTAGGTATTAATGGTAATAAAAACAGTAAATAAACAGAGGAGATAAATTATGACGTTTCTTCGAAGAGTAGTTTTTCTTGTGGTGCTGAGTATAACGTTTTTGAACTTGCCAGTGTTTTTTAATCAACTGGGCATAAAATATCATTCGAATGCAGAAGCGGCATGGTTTTCGGCTGATCCAGTTGAAATTAGGTTCAATGAAATGTATGCATCAGTATCTTCTTTAGGAATAGAATTCTCGGAGAAACTAGTTTCATCAGAAGGCCAAAAAGTTTCTATGGTAGGTTTTATGGCTCCGCCATTAAAGCCTACCATTCATTTCTTTGTTTTAACGCAGGAACCGATGTCTATTTGTCCGTTTTGTTCAAGTGATGCAGATTGGCCTAATAATATTGTCGTTGTAAAGTTATCAGAGCCGGTAACAGCGCTGCCTTATGATCGGCCAATTAGAGTAATTGGAACATTAGAACTAGGAACTGAGGTTGATGATGAAACTGGTTTTGTGAGTTTAGTGAGAATTCAAGCTGAACAATTGTCTGCAATCTGATTTTGGAGAGATTATAATGCTTATAATTAAAAACTTAAAAAAAGAAGTCACTCTTGCGGAGCAGCAGCGTTTGACGATATTGCTAGTTCCCAAGCTTGAGCTTTTAGATCATCAGCAGGCGGTTATTTGTGGACCGAGCGGTTCTGGTAAAACAACACTTCTAAATGTTGTTGCGGGTTTAACTTTACCGACTGAGGGTGAGGTTGTTTATGATGAAATAAAAATTACGGAATTAAGTGAAGAACAACGTGACCTTTGGCGAGCTCAAAACATTGGTTATATCTTTCAGAAATTTAATTTACTAGAGCAATTAACGGTTTTAGAAAATATTCAATTGGCAGCATTCTTGGCTAAATTACCGATTAATGAAGCAATTAATAATAAAATTAAAAGCTTAATTAAAGAAATAGGGCTAGCAGAAAAAATAAATATGAAACCTTTCGCGCTGAGTATCGGAGAGCAACAACGGGTTGGTGTGGCAAGAGCTATTATTACCGAGCCAAAGTTAATTTTAGCTGATGAGCCTACCGCTAGTTTAGATAAGGAAAATGCAAAGCTAATTATTAATTTATTGCGAGATTTTGCTAAAAAATCTGGTGCAGCGATGCTGGTTAGTAGTCATGACCCTATGGTTATCGAGCAATTTGATTGTTGTTTTCCTATTTTACGTCCGCAAGGAGGAATAGTTTAACATGAATTATTTTCTATTGATTTGGCGTAATCTTTGGAAAAATGCTCTTCAGACGATAATCACCTCAACGATTATTGGCAGTAGTATTGGGCTATTGTTATTGGTTATTTTAATTTCAAATGGCGTGCAAAAAGGTTTGGTACGTGCAGTTGAACCGTTTGATTTAATTGTGGGGGCGAAGGGCAGTTCTTTTCAAGTAACATTGAATACAGTATTTTTACAAGATAAGCCGGTTGGCAATATCGACTATGATCTACTGGAGAAATTAAAAACCAATAGTAATGTGCAAAGTGCGATACCGATTGGTTTTGGTGATAATTATCGTGGCTACCGCATTGTGGGTACCGAAAAAAGTATTTTTCAGCATACGGTGCAACAAAAAGGAGAACCTTGGCTTCAGTTTGCAGAGGGAAGAGTATTTAATGAAGAAAACTTTGAAGCGGTTTTAGGCAGTAAAGTTGCTAAGGAAACTGGACTTAAGGTGGGAAACGAATTTGCTTCTTCTCATGGCGTAGTTGAAGCCTTAGAAGAAGGTAGTAGTGAACATAAAGAAAATAAATTCAAGGTAGTTGGTGTCTTACAGTCTGTAGGTGGTCCTTATGATGATGCGGTTATTGTTCCTTTAAGTAGTATTTGGCGACTGCACGAGCACGCTCATAGTACATTGGTCAAAGAAGGCGCACCTCCGAGTGCAGAACATGAACACAAAGAGACTACGGTTATTTTGGTGAAACCGACAGGTTATGCCGAGGCCATGAGTTTGTATAAAGAATTTCAAAAAAACAATGAGGCTCAGTTGATTTTCCCCTCGCAAAATGTAATCCAGTTGTTACAAATCCTGGGTGAAGGAGAAAAGATTTTAAAAGTGATTTCTTATGCAGTGCTCATTATTGTTTTTGCGATTATCGCATTAAGTATTTATTGGTCAAATCTAAGTAAAGTTAGAGATCGCTTTATCTTGCGTGCACTTGGTGCTGGGCGACAGGCACTATCTTTGGTTGCTTTTGGTGAAGGCTTTTTGCAGATAATTTTTGGTATTATTTGCGGATTTATTTTAGGACATGGTATTTACTATTTCTTGATTAATTTTTTAGAACAAAAAACAGCAATTGCTTTTCCGCATGAAATTAGCAGTATGGAAGTCATTGCATTATTGGGCATTTTAACCATAGGTTCTCTCATTAGTTTAGTCTGTTCTAGATTGCTTTATAGTAAAAACATTGCTGAAGAAATTTAAAAAAAGAACACCTCTATCTTGTTAATCAGACAGAGGTGTTCTTTTTTATTTATAATATAATTTATTTAGTCGTACTAGCTTTTTTAGCTTTTGTTGCCTTTTTGGCCGTAGGAGCTTTTTTTGTTGCTTTGGTTGGCTTACTCTCTTTGGTTACTTTTGGTTTAACAGTACGTTTGGCAGGAGCTTTTTTTGGTTTCTCGTCTAGTTTTTCATCTATCAAATCTAAGACGTGACTGGCTTTTTCTACTGCTGTTTCTTTGAGCTTTTGTCCTGCTTCAACCCCGCTCGCTGTTAGCTGCGTTTCTAAAGCTTGGATTTTCTCTTTTAATTCAGCAATTTGTTCACTTAGGACTTCACCGGTTTTTTTCTTTAACTTCTTTGCAATCTTGTCAGTTTTTTTACCGATATCTTTGGCCATGATAAACCCTCCTTAACGAAACAAGTTTTTTTGTAGAACTATCTACCCTAATAATATAATATTTACGCTAATAGTCAAGTGAATAGTTAAAGAATAAAAAACGTTTTGCTCAAACTGTAGTATAAAATAAAAATATATTAGGTAAAACAAGCTAGTTCAAGGGAATAAAAAAATATTGTATTGGAAAATGAAGATTGTTATTGACCTTTACCAAAATATTGCGTAATCTTGAGGAGAGAGAATAATCTGGTGTAAAAAAGAAAAGAGGTTTCTATGAATAAAAAATTTTTATGGGTCTTATCTTTAGGACATGCCTTTACAGATTTAAACCAAGGAGCATTGCCTGCAATTTTGCCGTTTTTAATTATGAGCGGTAATTTGAGTTATGCATCGGCAGCCGGATTAATTTTTGCAATGGCGTTATCTTCTTCTATTGTACAGCCGCTTTTCGGTCTGTGGGCAGATAAAGCATCAAAATCATGGTTGATGCCTAGTGGCGTTTTGTTAGCAGGAACAAGTCTAGCGACTATCGGTTATTTACCAAATTATTGGTCAATGTTTATTGCCGCAATCATCAGTGGCATAGGAATTGCTGCTTTTCATCCGGAAGCCGCAAAATTTGCTAATCGAGCAGCCGGTGAGAAAAAAGGTTCAGGGATTAGTATTTTTTCCGTAGGTGGTAATATCGGTTTTGCCTTAGGACCGGCATTAGTCACACCAGCTCTTTTGCTCTGGGGGCTCAAAGGAACAATAGTTTTGGCAATTCCTGCAATTATTATGTTTTTTGTTTTGGGATCACAAGTAAAAGAGTTTATTCCCTTATTAAGTGCATCGAATCAAACGCAACAAGCGGATACTATTTTGGTTAAAGACGAGTGGGGCAAGTTTTCGTGGCTAACCTTGGCAATTGTAGCACGTTCGATTATCTTTTATAGTTTGAATACCTTCTTGCCACTTTATTGGCTGAAAGTATTGTATCAATCAGAAGCAGTCAGCGGTATGGCTCTAACTATTATGTTTACCGCTGGCGCGGTGAGCACTTTACTTGGTGGTAGACTTGCTGATCGTTACGGCGTATTAAATGTGGTGAGATTAGGTTTTGTTTTGTTAGTGCCGTCTTTATATTGTTTGACCATGGTCAAAGATGTAACTTTAGCGACATTATTATTGTTGCCAGTAGCGTTTTCTTTGTTCTCTATTTCGGGGCCTTTGGTGTTATTAGGTCAAAAATATTTACCGAACAAAATAGGTTTTGCTTCAGGTGTTACTTTGGGACTTGCTGTCAGCATTGGTGGCTTAGTTACGCCGCTTATCGGTCAGTATGCTGATCAACATGGTTTACTCGCAACTTTGACTTTGTTAGTATTTGTGCCGATATTTGGTTCTTTAGTAGTATTAACTTTAAGAAAACCAATGGAATTTTTGCATATAAAAAAATCGTAAGCAAAATATATTATAGTGTTTTTTAAGTATAAGAAGGCATTTTATCGAGCATAATTTGCAAGATTTGAGCATCTGTTTGTGCCATGCCTTGACAGGCCAGTTTACCTAAATTATTAATAGAAGAGTCAAGTTCTTCAGCAACGATTCCTTCAGTACCACTGACGCGAATTCCTTCTAGTGCCATGAGCACGGCCTTAAAAGCAGAGCCGGCAGAGGTAGACACTTTCATGGCACAACTATTGGAAGCACCATCACAGATCATGCCGGAAACGTCTCCAATCATATTAGAAATGGCCATACTGACAGTAGAAAAATCGGGTTTCAAAAGATAGCTCATACCGGCGGCAGCTCCCATCGAGGCAGATGTCACTGCGCAAAAGGCAGAAAGTTTTGGTAGGCGGTCATGAATATAGATTGCCATCATATGGGATAACACTAGGGCTCGCACTAAGCGTTCGCGTGAAACCTTGAGATGCTGCGCAACAACGACAACGGGCATCGTTGCGGCAATACCTTGATTACCAGAACCAGAGTTTGTCATGGCAGGTAGTGTTGCTCCACCCATGCGGGCATCGGAAGCAGCCGCAGTGCGCATCAAAATTTGGGTTAAAAGACCGTTCTCCATCATGCCAACTTTAATATTGCTGTTGATCGTAGCGCCGATTTTCATACCATATTTTCCACTCATACCAAGCGCCGATAAGTTTTCATTCATCGTGGCGGCTTCCTCAATAAAATCAATCAAGGAGAGCGGCGCAGACATAGCAAAATCGTAGATATCTGCAGCGGTGATACCTGCTAACGAATATTCTGTTTTAGTAGCATGTAAATTAGTATTGATTGTAGCAGCAAAAAGCACTTTATGATTTTGCTCAATTAAGATAACATTTGTATGGTCATCGGCGATAGCGACTTTGACATAATCCGCGCCATTAAAAAGCGTTGCCTCAGCATAGAGCGGTTTGGTTACGTCAGCGACGCTAATGGTTACTTTGTTGTCGGCTAACATTTGTTTCGCAGCGGCGACTTGCTCAGACGTAATATTTTTTAGTACTTCGAGTTTTGCATCAGGGTTACCACCTAAAGCACCTACAGCAGCGGCAATAATCAGCCCTGTGGTTTCAGTGCCAGGTACAGTCACGCCCATACCATTTTTCATTAAATTGGCTGACACTTTAGCCTCTATTTTCTCAATGGGTTTTTGAAGATAGGAAGCAGCAACTGCGGCAGCGAAAGCTAAAGAGATAGGTTCAGTACAACCTAAGGCTGGTACTACTTCTTTTTTGATTGCGGCTAGGCAAGTTCGCCAAAGATGAGGTAAATTCGTCATATCCTTCATTAATACACCAATCCTTTCCAAAAGATGTCCGTAGACAGCAATTATAAAATATCTAATTCCACAAGAAAGAGAAAACTCCTTTACGTAGTATCATTTATGCTTTTTCTTCCAGTCTTTAATCTGCTCTAGACGAGCTTTATATTTAGCTTCTAGCCCTTGCTCCGTTGGTTTGTAATATTCTTTGCCCATTAGAGCGTCCGGTAGACATTGCATAGTCGTAAGCTTGTCTTCGCTGTTGTGAGCATATTGATAGCCCTTGCCGTAGTCAAGATCTTTCATTAAGCTAGTGGGCGCATTGCGAATGACGAGTGGAACAGGATCAGAAAGCTGCGTTAGTGCATCCCGCTTAGCACTTTCGTAAGCGAGATAAAGAGCATTGGACTTTGGCGCAATCGAGAGATAGACTACTGCTTGCGTAAGGTGGACGCTGCACTCTGGCATACCAATAAAGTGACAAGCCTGATAAGCAGCAATGGCTATTGTAAGCGCATTAGGATCGGGCAGACCAACATCTTCACTGGCAAAACGTACTATGCGCCTTGCTACATAAAGCGGATCTTCACCAGCTTCCAGCATTCTTGCTAGCCAATAGACAGCGGCATCAGGATCAGAATTTCGCATGGATTTGTGTAAGGCAGAGATAATATTATAATGTTCTTCACCGTTTTTGTCGTATAGTAAAGATTTCTTGGAGATGCATTGTTCCAATGTTTCTGGCGTAATAGTAACGGTGCCATTCTCGGTATTTCCATTAAGAATGACCATTTCTAGTGTTGAAAGAGCAGTTCGAGCATCACCGTTGGCAAAGTTAGCAATAACGTCTAGCATATCGGGTGACATTATAACTCTTTGCTTGCCAAAACCACGAGGATCTTTTAAGGCACGAGTAAGTAATGTTTTTAGGTCGTCTGTCTTTAGCGAATGCAAAACAAAAACTTTACAGCGGGAAAGTAATGCACCGTTAATCTCAAAAGAAGGATTTTCGGTTGTAGCACCAATTAGAATGATGCTACCTTTTTCTACGAATGGTAGGAAAGCATCTTGTTGCGCTTTATTGAAGCGATGAATTTCATCGACAAATAAAATGGTTTTCTCACCATAGTTACGATTATCCTCAGCCTTTTGCATGACAGTACGAATTTCTTTAATGCCACTGGTAACAGCTGAGAAATCAATAAAAACAGCTTTGGTATGTTGCGCGATAATCTGCGCTAAAGTTGTTTTGCCAACACCAGGTGGACCCCAGAAAATCATGGAAGCAATACGGTCACTTTCAATCAAATTGCGCAAGACTTTTCCTTGCCCCAAAAGGTGTGTTTGACCGACAAATTCCTCCAGCGATTGTGGACGGAGTTTCGCCGCTAATGGTTGTGCTTCATCATTTCTAAAAAGAGAATTCTGTTTCATGCGCTTGCCCCCTCATCTAGAAGCCTAGTGTTTTGCTTGTTATCATAATTATACCCCATTTACTTAAATAAGAAATGCAGTTAGTATTTATTTAACTTTTAAAACTCTGCCATCCACAATAAATAAGAAAGCAACTTACAAAGATGTTGAGAGCATTCAAATCATTGTTGCCCAAAAACGCGAATATTTTAGACTTAGGTTGTGGCAGTGGGCGGGATAGTTTATATTTTTTAGAGAGAGGTTATGCGGTGACCGCCGTTGATGGTTCAGTAGAACTGGCCGACTTTGCCAGTGAATTGATAGGTCAAAAAGTAATCGTAGCAGATTTTAAAAATTTAGTGTTACCAAGTTCTTCTTTTGATGCTGTTTGGGCTAGTGCTTCGTTGCTACACTTAACATTTAAAGAACTACCGGATATCGTTGCCAAAATAATTGATTTCGCAAAGACTGGTGCAATTTTTTATCTATCTTTTAAATATGGTGATTTTGAAGGAGAGCGCGGCGGTAGGTATTATACAGACCTTGATGAAGAGCGATTTGCAAAAATATTACAAAAGAGCGGACATCATTTGGAAATAATTGAACAATGGATTGCCAAAGATGTACGCCCCGAAAAATCAGAAAGATGGCTAAATACTTTAGCAAGAAAATAGAATTAAATATTTTAAAAATAACACCCTTTCAGCATTTTGCCAAATATTGGCAAAATGCTGAAAGGGTGTTATACTATACCTAAGGGGTGATTTACATGTTGTTAAGGTTTGCTATAAAAAATTATAAATCGTTTAAAGATGAAAATGTTTTTTCTATGGAACCAGCGCCTAAACAAAAAGACCTTTCTTATAGTATTTTAAGTAGCAATGTTAGTAGAAAATTATATAAGGGGCTATGTTCTTCCGTTATTTACGGAGCTAATGCTTCCGGTAAAACGAGTATAATTGGAGCAATAGAGGTTTTACAGCAAATAATTTTGAGTGGTAATATAAATAATAAGAATTTAAATACACCAAATGTGGCGGTTAATAAGCTGGAACTGGTGCCTAATAGTGGATTAGCAGAAAAAGAACCGGTTGTATTTTCAATTAAATTTATTGAAGAGGGGATTGTTTTTGATTACCAATTGATAGCCGACTTTGGCCGGTTTCTGGATAGAGAATATAATAGGAAAATAATAAGAGAGCAGTTGTCTATCAATGAATTAAATATTTTTGTAAGAACAAATGATGAGGTTGTAATAAGCAATCTAGATGCTATTAAAAGCTTGTTAGATAATGATTTTATTCTTAAATCTGAGGATTTAAATAATGCCGCAAAGAGAAATATTAAAGCTACTGAATTATATTTAAGTAATAATTTTAAGTCGTTTTATAGTGTTAGATTATTTGAAGTAATAACCAATTGGTTTAAAACAAAACTAACAGTGGTTGTTAGAGGAGATCGTGTATGTACTGCGCCAAAAGCTGAGTTGGTAAAAAACACACAAGGCATAAATCACTTAATAAATTTGGCGGCTAAGAACTTCGGTGCTAATGCGAATACTATAATTTATGCTGAACCAATTGATAAAGGGCAAGAGTATTTAGAATTAGGATCTATTATTGAAAAGGAAGAAAAGAAAATTCTTATTCCTGCAGAAACTTATGAATCATATGGAACCATGAGGTTTATTGAACTATTTCCGCTTATGTTAGGAGTGCTAACGAAAGGTGGAACGCTAGTTATTGATGAAATGGATGCATCTATTCATCCAATGGCTATTATGAGTCTTATTAATATCTTTCATAATGATGAAATTAATAAAAATAAGGCACAGTTAATTTTTAATACACATAATCCTATATTTTTAGATAGGAATTTATTTAGACGCGATGAAATCAAATTTGTGGAACGTGATGAAGCAACTTATCAAAGCATTATCTATGCTTTGTCTGATTTTGGTACTTGCGGTAGAAGTGGTGTGCGTAAGACCGGAGATTATATGAAAAATTATTTCGTTAGTAGGTATGGTGCAATTAGGGATGTAGACTTTTCGGACTTGTTTAAAAAAATGATTGATAAATATAATGAAGGGTCGCATGTTAATAATGTACAGAAAACTAAATAATAAATATAATTTGTCAGTTGAAGGTGAAACGGAAAAATGGTATTTTGAATGGTTGCAAAGTGAAATTAATAAGACTGTTTCAGCAACAGCTACAGTCAGCTTTAAAAGTTTAAAAATAGAGAAGAATCCTATTAAATATGTTAAAGGGCTTATTGGCATTGGTAAATTAGAAGCAGTACATATTTGTGATAAGGAAAGTAATGAGCCGAATCATACCGTTCAATTTTTAAATACTTTAAAAGCTTTAAAAGAAAGCCAAAAACAGGGCAAAATTGTTAAATATGATTTGGGCTATAGTAATTACACTTTTGATTTATGGATTATTTTACATAAAATTGAGTGTAAGTGTTTTTTTACTGATCGAAATAGATATATAGAAAAAATTAATTCTGCATATAATGAAAGATTTCAAAATATGAATGAATATAAACATGAAGCTAATTTTAAGAGAATATTAAGATGTTTGAGTTTGGCAGACGTGAAAGCAGCAATTGTTAGAGCAAAATCAATACGAACACATAATTTAACAAATTGTACTAAACAATCTAAATATGGTTATGACTATTTTGAGAGCAATCCAGATTTATCAATACATATTTTTGTGGAAAAAGTATTAGAGGACGCTGGAATCTAAAAACCATAATATATTGAAGATAACAATGAGGATGTAAGTATGATTATCAGTGCAAGCAGGAGAACAGACATACCGGCTTTTTACTCTGCTTGGTTTATGCGGCGACTGGAAGCGGAATATTGTACGGTTGTGAATCCCTTTAACCACAAACAAATTTCTTATGTATCACTAAAGCCCGAAGATGTTGATGCAATCGTCTTTTGGACTAGAAACGCCAAACCATTACTGCCTTATTTAACCACGCTCAATACTAAAAAGATTCCTTATTATTTTCAATATACAATAACTGGTTACCCCAAAATTTTGGAGAGTAATACACCAGATTTAAATGAAGCGATTACAACTTTTCAGATTTTGTCTGAGCAAATAGGAGCAGATAGGGTAATCTGGCGTTATGATCCAATTTGCCAGACTAATATTACTGATTGTGAGTGGCATATTAAGCAATTTACTTATTTGGCACAAGCATTACGCGGCAAGACGAAACGAGTGATCATTAGCATTGTCGATAATTATAGAAAAGCAGAGCAAAACTTTAGAGCGCTCGCCACGCAAGGTATTGTATTAGAAAAACCGAGCTTAGAAGAAATAGGTTTGCTGATGCAAACGTTAGCAAAAATAGCGCAAGAGAATAACATTGAAATATTTAGCTGCGCAGAGCGGTTAGATTTAACACCATATGGTATTAAACCGGGTAAATGTATTGATGATGTTTATCTTAAGAAGGTTTTCGGCATTAGCGTTAAACAGAACAAAGACAAAGGGCAAAGACCGGAGTGCGGTTGCATTCAAAGTAAAGACATAGGCGCATACGATACCTGCCTGCATGGTTGCACCTATTGTTACGCTGGAACATTAAAAGCAGGAAGAACAAATTATAAAGAGCACGATATTAATTCACCGTCATTAATTGGGTTTCATGATATAACAATAAAGCCATTAAAAAATGAACAAGGAAAGCTATTCTAAAATATGCGTGTGTTTTTTTGTTAATTTTCCTATTTTCTTGAAATTGACAACAATAGTGTATTGGAGTAGTATGTAACTACTTTGAAAATGTTGTTAAGGAAGGTGATTATATATGGAAAATCAATCTTATACAGAGGTTGCGAAACGAGCAAATATTGTACAAAGTTTTTTTGCTCAGGTTTATGGTTGGATGTTTTTTGGACTTATGGCAACGGGGATTGTGGCCTATTATGTAGCTAGCTCGGATGCTATATTGAACTTAGTTTTTAGCAATAAAATAACTTTTTATGGATTTTTATTGGCTCCGTTAGCCTTGGTCGTTATCATAAGTAGTAAGATAGAGTCTTTGAGTACGACTATGGCGAGCTTTCTATTCTTTTTGTATGCGGCGGTTAATGGTGTGACGCTTTCGGCAATTTTCTTAGCTTATACGCAGGAATCAATTGCTAGTACATTTGTGATAACAGCGGGAACCTTTGGTGCGACAGCGCTTTTTGGTTATGTTACTAAACGAGATTTGAGTAAAATAGGTAATATTCTTTTCATGCTTTTAATAGGTCTCATTATTGCTTCGCTTGTAAATTTATTTTTGCAAAATGAAGCTATGATGTGGGTGATTACCTACGCTGGTATTGTTATATTTGTTGGGCTTACGGCTTATGACATGCAAAAATTAAAGGAAATTGCGCATAAAATTAATGATAATGAAGAAACTATTTCAAAATTTGCAGTTATGGGCGCATTAACTTTGTACCTTGATTTTATTAATCTATTCTTAAAACTTTTAAGAATTTTTGGTAAAAAACGGTAAATTAAAACGAGAAAATTTATTGTAATGATGTAGAGAACAAAAACAATCCTCCTTGCTCAAAAATTCAGAGCAAGGAGGATTGTTTTTGTTACTCAATTAATGTGCGATACTAATAATGAATGATACTTTAGGCAGTGTGTGTTGGAGTGAATAATGATGGATATTGATTATAAGAGTATAGGTTAAAGATTAAAACTGCTTAGACGTGCTAAGGGACGTACTCAACAACAACTTTCAGAGTTAATGGGAGTATCTGTGTCTTACATAAAAAGTACAGAAGCTGGCAATAAACCTAGTCTTAAGTATCTCTTTGCAGTTGTAAATAACTGTAACGTATCATTTGATTGGTTATTAATAGGTGGCCGATTATTTGCTTCTGAAAAAGATGAAACTACGTTGCTTTTAGATAAGTTACGTGAACTTTTGAATCATGAGGATCCCGATATCAGAGCGTGGGCTAAAGTGCAAATTAAAAAATCTTTTGCTGAGTATTTTGAAGAATAAAAAACTGGTTGTGTCTGTTTCTTGAGAAATGAATAGACACAACCAGTTTTAATTTAATTGCGATGCTAAAGCGTATGAAAAATAGTAACAACAGGTATATAATAAGTTAAAGAAAAGTTTTAGTAAAAGAGGGTTTTAAAAATGGATACGTTAGAGAAACGGAATATGGATACTTTTGAGAGTATCAAGCATATGGATGAAGATGGTATCGAGTTTTGGTATGCTAGAGAGTTACAGAAGGTCTAGGAGTATGTTGAATGGCGAAATTTTGAAGGTGTAGTTGAGAAAGCAAAGATAGCTTGCAAACAAAGCGGGAATTCAGTTATAGTCCATTTTGTTGATGTCAACAAAATGGTAAGTGCTGGGGTTGCTGAAAAAAGTATAGACGATATTATGTTATCGCGTTATGCTTGCTATTTAATTGTGATGAATGGTGATTCGCGAAAAGAAGTAATTGCACTGGGGCAAACTTATTTTGCGGTTAAAACTAGACAACAGGAAGTTATAGAAAACTACGATAATCTTACTGAAGCGGAGAAAAGATTGGCTATCAGAAATGAGATAGCACATCATAATAAAGCTTTAGCAGAAGCAGCTAAAAAAGCAGGAGTAGAAAAACCTGTTGAATATGCAGTTTTTCAGAACTATGGTTATAAAGGACTTTATGGTGGTCTGGGAATGAAAGAGATACACAAGCACAAGGGTTTAAAAAAGAGTCAGAAGATATTAGATCATATGGGAAGCACAGAGCTAGCAGCTAATTTATTTCGTGCTACTCAGACAGAAGAGAAGCTACGTAGAGATAAAGTGCAAAGTAAAGAAAAGGCTAATATGACTCACTATGAAGTAGGTGCAAAGGTGCGTAAAACAATTAAGGATTTGGGTGGAGCTATGCCGGAAAATTTACCTACGCCTGATAAAAGCATTAAACAGATAGAAAAGGATGTTGAAGGAAAGAAGTTGCAATAGTACGATTTAATAAATAGTCATTTTTATGTAATTTTGGCAAACGGTAGTTATGATGGTATGATTAGTTTACTAAGAGCGACAAAAAAGGAGTTCAGTGATGAATGATAAAACGGTAGTATTAAATGCGGGTCTAGTAAATTATGATGGGAAGATTGATTACTCACAAATAGCATCTGAGGTTGTAATCTATGATGAAACGCCTGAAGAGAAGATTTTGGAGCGTATCGCTGGTTTTACGATTGTCGTGACCAAAGAAATGAAGCTATCGGGAGCGGTGATTAGAAGTTTCCCGGCAAGTGTAAAAATGATTTGTGAAGCAGGAACAGGGTTTAATAATATTGATGTAGCGGCTGTTCGCGAGCGGGGCATAGTTTTATGCAACATTCCTACTTATAGTAGTGCACGTGTCGCACATACAGCAATTCTTCTACTTCTAAACTTAGCTAGTTCTATGCAAAAGCAAATTAGAATGTTGGCAGCGGGTAATCATGATAATTTTCATAAGCATTTAATGGTGGAACATGTTGAGGTAAATGGCAAGACTTTAGGTGTTATCGGTTACGGTAATATTGCACGAGAAATAATCAAAGTAGCGCAAGCCCTTGGCATGAAAATTCTTGTGTTTACTAGAACCCCGCGGGAAAATAGTAATGACATTATTTTTACAACGTTTGAAGAGGTGCTAGCACAAAGTGATTTTATTTCCCTTAACTGTCCGCTGAATGAAGAAACAAAGCATATGATTAATGCCGAAACGCTAGCGATGATGAAGCCAGTGGCTTATTTAATTAACACGGCGCGAGGCGCATTAATTGATGAGCAAGCGCTAATCAAGGCTTTGAAAAATAAGGTAATCGCTGGTGCTGGATTAGATGTACAGGAGCATGAACCTTTAGAAGACAGTAGTTTGTTATACACGCTGGATAATGTTATTATTACTCCGCATATGGGGTGGCGTGGCCTTGAAACTAGGCAACGACTAGTTTCTTTGATTGGCGATAATATTCGTGCATTTGTTAGTGGTAAACCTATTAATCGTGTAGATTGATAGAAAATATTTTTTCAAGTAGTTTAATACTGTTGCTGAGTGAGAGCTAGATTTTTTTTAGGTTTATGCTGAGAAAGGGTATATAATAAGTGAGAAGTATTAAGTACTTGGAAGGAGTTTGGTGAGATGCAAGTATATTATTTTTCTAGAACGGGTAGAAGTAAAAAAATCGCGGAAGAATTAGCTGTGCGGTATCATACTAGGGCAGAAGAAATAACGGATGATGCCAAGTGGCAAGGTGTTGTTGGGTACCTTAAAGGCTGTTATAGTGCAATCAAAAAAGAAGCTTTGCCAGCTAAATATAAAAAAGTTAATAGTCAAGAGGACTTGATTTTAGTATTTCCAATTTGGGCTGGTACTTTTCCGCCGGCTATTAAAACTTTTTTGGAACGAGAGGGTCGAGAACGCGTTATTTGCATTCCAACGTCTGGCAGCAGCAAGCTTAAGGATCGACAAGGTTTTAGCAAAGTAATAGATTTAGTTGGTAAAAATATTGTTGCGCCTCAAGAGGTTTAGGTGAGATGTAGTTCATTTTTAGTATAAAAGAGGTGATTCAGTGGTTGGACGTTTCCTAGCTGCGTGCTTAATATTGACATTTTTATTTACTGGTGGAGCTTATAGTGAGGCGGCAGGTATTACTCACTATGAAAAGTTTATTACGCCTGTATATTGGCAAAGTCAAAATAGTGCGGGGGATGAAGTTGTAATGAATGAGCAGCAAATAGCGTCTTTTAATCAAGCAATCATTCGTTCTTCATCATCTGTTTATAATTTATTAAGTTATCCTGCTGTCGTGAGTGGAAAAACGGTTGTAGCTAATCTTAATGAGCATATGGATTTAACTAATGATTTATATCGCAATGGGACGCTTATTAGTGATAATTATAAAAATATTTTGCTTAAAGAGTTAAATGTAGCCGCTGTGCCTGAGCAGATTCATGTGCGTTATGGTGTTACAGTGGGAAGAGCTAATTTAAGAAATTTGCCGACTGGAGAAGGTCTATTTACTTCTAGCAATGATCAAAAATTTGATGTTTTACAGGAAACAGCACTTGATCCGGGTGAAGCTGTGGTGATTTTACATAAGAGTGCAAATGGTTATTTTTATTATGTTCAATCTTATAATTATCGTGGTTGGTTAACTCGGCTTGAAATTGCCGAAACTGATCGTATTACGTGGTTGCGTTATGTCAATCCAAAGAATTTTCTTACAGTGCTTGATAATTCCTATCAGCTTGTAGCAGGTGGTAAACGATTGTTTTTCCAACAGGGGGCACGCTTGCAATTTTCAGCTAAAACTGCTAAAGATTATATAGTTCTAGCACCGATGAGAACACTAGATGGACAACTTCAAGAAATGAAAGTAAACGTTGTTAATACTAAAAGTTTGCATGAGGGCTATTTGCCTTATACAACCAATAATCTTTTAGCTAGTGCTTTTAAATTTTATGGTGACGTTTATGGATGGGGTGGCCTAAATCAGAGTGTAGATTGTTCTAGTTTTGTAAATAATGTATATCGGACGGTAGGTGTTTTTTTACCACGTAATGCAGATGAACAAGAATATAGTGCTGGCAGAAAAGTAAGTTTCGAGGGCTTGAGTAGCGAACAACGCAATGCAGTTATTAAAGGATTAACTCCTGGCTCAACCTTGCATATGGATGGTCATGTGATGCTTTATATAGGATCTGTGAATGGAGTTTTATACGGTATTCATTCCTTAGGAAGTCATTATACAGGTGGTTCTAGACAGGTTGTTATGCGTGTTGTAGTTAGTGATTTGGAATTACAAAAAGCAAATGGTATGACCTTTTTAGATGCGTTGACGACGACTGTAACATTTCGTGAGTAAAGCTTTATTAAGAATAAAAAAGCCAAGAGGTAGAATTTTACCTCTTGGCTTTTTCTACTTGGCTGTTATTTTTTGTTAATCATATTTAATGCGGTAAGTAAAATAAAAGCACCGACAACGGAAACCATTAAACTACGTAAATTAAATCCATCAACGCCGTCCATGCCAAAGAATCCAACAACATACCCGCCAATTACAGCACCAACAATACCTGCGGAAATGTTTGCAATAGCACCCATTTTGGCGTTGTTGCCCGTTAACATACTTGCAATCCAACCTGCTAATGCACCGATAATTATCCAACTAATTATTCCCATATTAAACACTCCTTTTTAAAATAAATTTAACGCAGTATATTTAATAGGTCTTACTTAAAGAAACGAATTACTTATAGTGTCTTAATTTAATAATACAATAGTTTAGACAATAGTCAAGTGAATAATTTGTGGAATAATATGCAGTGCAAGGTGAAAATAAATAATTATTTATTAAAGAGTTCTGGTACCCATTTTGCGGGGTCTAACTCTTTGAATTTGCTTCGTTGAAACTTAGCTTTAAGCGCAAAAGGAACTGTACAATCAAAAATAGTTTTGCATGATATGCCAACATCGCGAATATTGGGGTTAAATGCTGGGGTTTGTGATGGATCTAAGGGGTGGCAGCGGACACCGGGAATAAAGATTGTATCAATATCACCTTGATAGCGTGTGTTAAGTGCCCATAGAACATCATTTGTGTCAAAAATATCGACGTCATCATCGACTAAGATGACATGTTTTAATTCTGAGAAGGCAGAAAAGGCAAGCAGCGCTGCTTGACGTTGGCGACCTTCATCAACAGGTTTTGTTTTTTTGAACTGAATAATGGCCATATATTTACCACCACCAGAAGAATGAGCGTATACATTTGCTACATTGCCGGGTAACGCTTTCTCGGTCATTCCAAGAATACTCGCCTCAGTAGGAATTCCGGCCATATTAACATGTTCTTCTGATGGTCCTATACAGCTTTGCATAATAGGGTTAAGGCGATGAGTTACAGCTTTAACTTTTATAATTGGTAGCTCTGGCTTCATACCGCCTGTATAGCCTGGGAATTCGGGCATTGCTTTACCAGTATTAGTATTTTGATCTTCTCTAATTCTAATGTTAGGCAAAAGTTCACCTTCAATAACGTATTCAGCACGAGCTATTGCTTTTTCCTTAATCGTGAGACAATTTGTTAATTCAACGGCTTGATGGCGTAGACTTCCGGCAATGCTAAGTTCATCAAATCCTAAAGGAGTTGTTGGTGGTTCAAAACATGCAGCAATTTCAATAGCTGGATCAACGCCAATGCTAATAGATATTGGCATCGGTTGGTTAGCATTTTCATATTTTTGTCTAAATATATCTAGATGGCGACCTGGTACAAAATACATTGAAATTTCGTCTTTGCTTTGGAGGCAAAGACGATGAATTGTTACATCGTGATTACCGTTTTCAGGATCAGTGCCATAACAAAGTCCCATAGTAATATATGGGCCAGCATCTTCTTCGGTATTTGTAGGTGCAGGAACGAGTTTGCGAATATCAAAGTCTTTATCGGTTGCTAAGTGTACTACTTCTTGACAGGGAGCAGAACCAGTTTGAATAACGATTGGAGCAATTGGTGTTTGCACAGAATCTTTAAGTAAGAATCCGAGTTTATTAGCCGGTGCACCAAGTAAATGAGCAACACGTTCTCGGCTTGATAAAAGCCCAATTAATACGCGAGAATCAGGATGTCCTTTGACGTTGTTAAATAACATAGCTGGACCTAATGGTGAAGGACGCATACATGTGCCACGAGCCCCGACATAACGATAGATGCCAGATATTTCAGCGACAGGATCTGCTTCAACATTAGTTTCGATTAATTGGCCAGGTAGTGTTTTTAATAGTTTTAGAGCGGAGCGTAAATCATTAACTTTCATAACATAAACCTCCTAAATTTTAGTAAAATCATCAATAAGGTAGTGTTCTTTAATAAATTCCCAGAATTGCATAGCCGGTGAGTTTAGTTCTTGGTTTTTTGCTTTAGTTAAGACTAGTTTAGAAATGATTTTATCTTTTAATTTTATTGCAACTAGATTTGGATGCATTTGTTTGTTTAATAATTTTCGTGGTAGAAGAGTAACCCCCAATTCATCATTGACCATTTCTAGAATGACAGCGTGACGGCCGGTTGTTGAAACAACGTTGCTTATAAGTTTATGACGCGTAAGTTCAGCGGCACAAGTTTGATAAAGTGTAGAGCGAGGTGTAAGTAAAATAAAGCGTTCGTTATTCAGAGTACTTAAGTCAATTTCTGGTAAACTACTTAGGGGATTATTTAAGTGGCAAATAAAAACTAATTCGTCAACCGCAATAAGTAAAGTTTCATATAAATCTGTCGATAAGTAGGGCGGACGCAAGAATGCTAGGCTTACTTGATTGCTTTTTAATGCATTAAAGACGGTATTTTGCTCCTCAGAGAATAAATCAATATTGACATTAAAGCCTTGGTGAAGCATTTTTACTTGAAACTTTGCAAAAATACTAGCTAATCCATAGGATTCAACAACAGGAATAGAACCTATTGATATGGTATAATTGTTTTTTGCGTTAAAACGCCCAAGCCTCCCTTGCAATTGGTGTCGTTCAGCTATAACTTTTTCTGCAAATACAAAAAAATCATAGCCGGCATCAGTTAAGAAAATTTTGGTATGAGAACGACGAAATAGTTCAACATTCAATTCTTCTTCTAGTGCTTTAATTTGTTTAGAAAGTGAGGATTGAGAAATAAAACAATCTTCGGCGGCATTAGAAAAATTGCCAGTTCTGAGAATTGCTAAGAAATAAGTTATTTGATTAAAATTCATTTGCGTAATCTCCTTTGCGGTACCGAGTCAAAGAGGATATGCGAAATCCTTTCTCGTCTTTAGCATAACATATATCCATGTGAAGTACTATTCCGAAACGGAGTAAGTGTAATGCCGGAAAAGAATTGTAATGCTGCCTTAATTCATACTATTATATAAGTAACATATCGCGATGGTGTTTATGTATTTTAAAGGTACATGATATTTTAGAGACAATTATAATATAAGGAGTTGGTGATGATGGATATTATGCCAATTGGTGTAATTGTAAATGGGTTGGCGGTAGTAATTGGTGGATTAATCGGTGCTTTTTTAGGAGAACGATTGCCAGAAAGACTGAGGATAAGTTTACCATTGGTTTTTGGTTGTTCTTCGTGTGCGATGGGGATTGCTACTATTGTTAAGATGCAAACATTACCAGCGGTAATTTTTGCAGTAATAGTTGGTACTGCTGTTGGAGAACTAATTTATTTGGAAAAAGGTATTGCGTGGGGAGCTAAAAAATTTGAGCGTCCGATTGGCGCAATTTTTCCTAACACTTCAAATATAAAGGACCGCAATGAATATATGGAAAAGTTAATTAGTATTATTGTCTTGTTTTCGGCTAGCGGTACGGGTATTTTTGGTGCTTTAGAGTCGGGGTTAACTGGTGATCATACTATTTTATTAACAAAGTCTATTTTGGATTTATTTACTGCAGCGATATTTGCAACAGGACTTGGCTATATAGTTACAGCAGTTGTAATCCCACAGTTTATAGTTTTGATAGTATTATTTCTGACAGCTGGCTTAATTATGCCAATGACTACACCTCGTATGTTAGCTGATTTTTCTGCTTGTGGTGGAATCTTGATGTTTGCAACAGGACTTAGAATCTGTGGTATAAAAGCTTTTCCTATTGGAAATATGTTGCCGGCAATGGCGCTTGTTATGCCACTATCATATATTTGGGTTGCTTATATTGTGCCATTATTAAAATAAGGAGCTGGTTGTCATGCGTTTGATTGTTGGAATATCTGGTGCTAGTGGTGTTGTTATGGCGCAATATATGTTAAAGGCACTTAAACAAATTTCGAATTGTGAAGTACATTTAGTTATAACTGAAGGTGCTTGTAAGAATTTTGCGTATGAAACGCAAGTACATTTAGAAGAAGTTATGGCTTTGGCTGATATTAATCATGATAATAAAAATTTAGCAGCAACCATTTCTAGTGGTTCTTTTAAAACGGATGGGATGATTATTATTCCTTGCAGTATGAAAACAGTAGCTGGTATTGCTGCTGGTTATGCGGACAATCTGCTTTTACGAGCGGCCGATGTTTGTTTAAAGGAAAATCGTAAGGTGGTATTAGTTCCGCGTGAAATGCCTTTTAGTCGTATTCATTTGCGCAATATTAAAGAGGTTAGTGATAATGGTTGTATTATTATTCCACCATTATTAACCTTTTATAACAATTCAAATTCTTTGGAGCAACAGATAGATCATATTATTGGTAAAATATTAATGCAGTTTAATATTGATTATAAAAAATTCGTTCCATGGGCTGGAGCTGAGTAGAATGCGATCAATACTGACCGTAGGTAAGAAACCATATATTATTATGGCGGATATTGTTATAATGCAGAAAGATATAATAGTTTGTATTGGAGGAGGAGACACACCTCATATAGGGGCTGTGTCGTTGGCAACACCTAGAAATAGTTTAAGAAAAGATGGCAGTATTTCAGCTAGTGCCTCTGTTTTATGTGTTGTTGGACATAAGGATGATGAGTTTGCTAGAGCAGCATCATTATACTTAGCAAGTTTGTTTAATACCAATGTTCTTGTTACAGTGGGAATTCATATTGATGAGGCGACAAGTAATGATTTATATCGATTACAAATAAATTTTAAAGAGATGATCAAAAAAATTAAGATTTACTTAGATGAAACTATTGAGTAAGTCATTAATATTATCTTTGGATTATAAAAGTAATATTAGAAAACACACAATTTTTAACGCTGCATTTTCATTTGAATCCGAGTTTTACTGATAAAATTAAAGATATTGTTTGGGAATGTTCCTTGTTTTTTAATAGGAACATTCTTTTTTTAGTGAGCAGCAAATATTAATCTAAATTTTACCTTTAGCTAACAATTACAAAAACCAAGAATGTTAGAATGAAAACAAATGGAGTATTGTTTTTGCTAAAAAGGAGGATAATAAATTTATGTTCAGTAAAAAAAGAATGTTAACGGCGTTAACAGCATTATGTTTGGGCACATTAGTGTTGGCTGGGTGCGGTGGTAACAGCGTAGAAGAAAAGAAAGAAAAAGGGGCTTTGGGGGGAACTATTAATATTGCCACGGCTGGTGATACTAATATGGTAGAGTTTTTCAAAAGGGATGTTAACGCGCTCTTTACAGAAAGAATATCTAAAGATGTTAAACTAAATGTCGTAGGGACAGGACCAGGAGATGCTGGTTCAGTCGCTATTTACAATAAATTAAAAGCACAAAAAGATGCTAATAAAGAAAAGTATGATATTGATGTGGCGATCGTGCATCAAAGTATTATGAAACAATTGATAGAGGCAGATTTAATTGAAAAGTGGCTGCCGATGGCAACCAATAAAAGCGGTATTATTTCTGATGATTCAATAAATGCGCTAGGACAAAATGTTGAAGGTTATGTAGCACCATTATTTCATAGTCAGGTAGCAATTGCTTTTAATTCTGAAAAAATCAATAAACCTTTTGCTACGATTGATGAATTAGAAGGCTGGATTAAAGCAAATCCTAATAGATTTGGTTATAATGGTATCAAAAATGGTGCTTCTGGTGTGGCGTTTGTAACTGGTTATGTTTATGCAAAAACGGGTGATTACGATAAGATGAGTCGTGGTCCAGTAGATCAAGCGGTAGAAGATAAATGGGTGCCTGTAATTAAAGAATTAAAGGCACTTCCTGTTGTCTATACTAATGGTAATAATGGTACTTTAGATATGCTAAATCGCGGCGAAATTGATGCTGGCCCAGTGTGGGTAGATATGTTTAATACTTGGTTAGCGGAAGGACGCATGAATAAAAACGTACAATTAGCATTGCCAGCACCGGGTTTCCCAGGTCAGCCAATGTATGTTGTTATTATTAAAAAGAATCAAAATAAAGATGCTGCTTTAGCATATGCAGATTATTTGATTTCACCTGAGGTGCAAGGTAAAGTCGTGGTAGAGAAATTCAATTGGTATCCTGGTATTGATGCGGGAAAGGTTATGTCGGTAGTTAGTGACGCGACCAAAGAAGCTTTATTTAAGAATATTACTCCAGAAATTTTAAATAAAAATGGACAATCTTTCCCATTCGACAGTTACTTTAAAGACCTTAAAGATGCTTATGAAAAAAATTAATATAATGTTATCAAAGTGGAAAGGCATCGCTTTTGCGCTGCCTTCCACTTTGTTGATTATAGTGCTTTTTATTTATCCATTTTTATTGTCTTTTCAGCGTAGTTTTCAATTAGCTGATGATAGCTATTCACTATTGAATTACGTACAAAGTTGGGAAAGATATTCTTCTGATATATTTTTTACAGTCTTTATTTCGTTAGTTAGTTTATTTATTCTTTTGCTATTATCTATTATTTTGAGTGGTGTTTTACGTCTGTATTCTTTTGCAGTAGTGGAATTTATTTTTAAAATACCGCTTTTTGTTCCTTATGTTGTTGTAGGACATGCGGTCCGAGTGTTTTTAGCACCACATGGTACTCTTACGTCATTATTGAATGCTTTAAATATTGTTAACCCAGATAACTTACCACAGATTGCTTTTTCGAGTGCGGGACTTATTTTTGCTTTAGTCTGGAAAAATTTAGGAATTTCATTATTGTTGGTTCTTGGTTCGTTTCGTGGTGTTAATCAAAATATGCTAGAAGCGGCAGAAAGCATGGGTGCTAGTAAATATCAGTTAGTAAAAGATTTTCTAGTGCCAATTTGTAAAAGTAGTTTTGGTGTAATTGCGGTATTAACTTTCACCTCTATGATGGGGTCTTTCTCTATACCGGCCATGATTGGTGGCGGGGGTGGTAGTCAAATGCTGATGATTGATGTCCATCAACAAATGATTGAACAGCAGAATCTTGGCATGGCTAATGCTATTGGCGTGTTTGGTTATCTTTTTTCAATGGGTGCAACTATTTATTATTTGAATGGCATGGGTAAAGGGGCGGAGACGAAATATGGAAGTTGAGTCTACTATGAGGTCATTCGTTTATAAAAAATTGGATTGGCAAGCGTTTTTATTAAAAATATTATTATTGAGCTTTGCCTTTATTTTTATTATTGGACCATTATCGAGCTTAATGATTTGGTCTTTGGCACGGGAATGGTTTTGGCCTAATTCATTACCAACGGTTTGGGGATTATATTATTGGGAACGGGCGTTAACAGGTGACATTATTCAGTCTTTTATTTTGAGCTTTTGGCTTGCTATTGCTGTTACTGTGATTTGTTTAGTGATTACAGTGCCCGTCGCCTATTTGATAGCGCGACGCAAATTACCAATGCAGGCTGTTTTCATGGCTATCTTTCTGATTCCACAAGCTTTTCCGCAATTGCCTGTTTACACTAATACTATGACTTTAATGTATAAATGGAATTTGGTCGGTACGGTCTCGGGGGTTCTTTTAATTCAATTGGTAGGAGCTATCGTTTATTCTGTTTGGACATTAGTTTCAGTATTTAGAAATATACAACCATATATGGAAGAAGCTTCTTTTATTTTGGGTGCAGGAGCGTTGAAGACATTCTTTAAAATTTCACTACCGATGGCTTTGCCTGGTATTATTTCAGCTGGTCTTTTAGTTTTTTTATTTGCATTAGATGAATTTACGGGCTCGCTATTAATTGGCGCTCCATTTATTGTAACGGCGCCTATTTATATGTATAACGCGGCTAATGGCTATGAGATGCAAATAGCGTCAGTTATTGCGATTATACTTATGTTGCCAGGTATGCTTTTTTTAGGTCTTTTGCAGCGATATATGAAGTCCGAGTATTTAGCAGCTTTTGGGAGGCTTTAAATGAGTAATATATATATTAAAAATCTTACTAAATATTATGGGAAAAAAGTTGGTATTAATGATATCAATATAACTCTTCCTGATGGCAAGTTAACGGCGATTGTAGGTCCTAGTGGTTGCGGTAAAACGACTTTATTGCGTACGATTGCAGGGTTTTATAAACCAGATATTGGTCAAATATATTTTGATGAACGTGATGTGACGAATGTTAGTCCACAAAAAAGAAATGTTTCGATGGTGTTTCAGCAATATGCTTTGTGGCCTCATCTTTCAGTTTTTGATAATATTGCCTATGGTTTGAAGTTGCAGAAAATATCAATGCCTGAAATTGAAAACAGAGTTGTGGACATTTTAACTAAAGTTGAATTAGATACAGCGGATGTGAAAAAACGCAAGCCACAAGAGTATTCAGGAGGACAACAGCAGAGAATTGCTTTGGCACGCTCTTTGGTAGTGCAGCCGAAGGTGCTTTTGATGGATGAACCGTTATCAAACTTAGATGCAAAGGTGCGAGTTCGTTTACGGCTAGAGATTAAACGCATTCAAGAAAGTTTTGGGATTACGACAGCTTATGTTACGCATGATCAGGAGGAAGCGTTATCGATGGCAGATCATATTGTTATTATGAATAACGGCATTGTAGAACAAACGGCAGCACCTCATGAGATCTATGAAAAGCCTAAAACATTATTTGCCGCTAAATTTATGGGTGAAAGTCATTTGTTGTCAGTGCGAGAAAATGATAAAGAATTAGTTTATGTTATTCGTTCTCGTGAAGCACAATTTTTGCCTAATGGACAAGATGTACCGACTACTGGTTTAAATAGGCCGGCTACGATAGTAAAGCAATTGTATATGGGCGCATATTGTCGCTATATGCTTGACGTAGATGGTGTAGAAATTTTTGTGGATGCGCCTGTTGGTTATGAAGACAATTTAGCTGGGCACCTTTATGTACCTCAGCAATTTGTTCATGTTTTTCATAAGGAGGAACAAAGCGAATGTACTGGTTAATTACGGATACTCATTTTGGTGATGCGGAGCAATTGCTAGCGCATAAGCGTCCAGCAAATTTTGATGCGCGTATTATTGAGAATTGGCAAAAAAATATTAAACAAGAAGATGTAGTTATACATTTAGGTGATTTAGCCGCTACCAAAAAAGATTTAGCAATATTTGCCCAGTTACCTGGTAAAAAAGTTCTTGTTTTAGGTAATCATGACGATTTAGCAACGGAAGTTTACGAAAAAGCAGGTTTTTTATTAGTTTGTTTTTCTCTATGTCTGCCCTATGCGGGGAAGTGTCTGTTATTATCACATGAACCCGTAAGTGAACTTGGTAAAGCTGATATTAATATTCATGGGCATTTACATAGTTTAGAGCAAAAAAGTCCCCAACACCTGCCTTTAGCATTAGAATATAATGCATATGCGCCATGGCGCTTAGACAAGTTAGTTAGAGACTTTGAGAACAATACTATTTAAAAAATAGTGCTTCTATAAATATAGAGCAACTTCTTGCAAAGGAGTATGGGCTTTAGGTGTTGCAAAAATAATTTTATTTTCGCCTAACAGATTAAAGGCTTGTCCGCTCATTTGTGTGCAGACTAAGTCTAGTTCAGCGGCGAAGACTAATGCTGGTGCGATATCCCAAGGTTGCGTAGAGCAATTTAAATAGGCAACAGCTTCACCTTTAATGATGCTTAATGTTTCACAGGTAGCAGAACCATAGCTGCGTATTCCAAGAGTTTCTTCGGCCACTTTAAGAAAGGCCGGAGAAGCTTTTTTGATTAAGCGTTCATCACTGATTAGTAGACCTTTAGTTAAAGCTAAGTTGGCAGGAGCTTGCAATTGATGACCGTTGCAATAAGCACCGTAATTATGAATAGCATAGTAAAGGCGATCTGTCATAACTTCATAGATATAGCCGAGGAGTCCGCAACCATCTTTATATAATGAAACAAGAATGCCAAAAGAATTTTTTTGCGTGATAAAATTCATTGTACCGTCAATTGGGTCAATTGTCCAAACATAGCCCGAAAGGTCTTCAACGGTAGTGCCATAACCCTCTTCACTGATAATTTTTTCAGCTGCAAAATGTTTTTGTAAATAAGCGACAAGGTTCTGTTCTACAGTTTTGTCAATATTCGTTACTAAATCAAGTCTGTTTTGTTTTGTTTCAATTTGCAGTTTGCTAGGCAGAGCTTGGCGTAAGTCGTGGCCAAGCTTTAGAAGGTGAGAACTTAGTAGTAGATGCGTGCGTAATAGATCCATGGTAGAACCTCCCTTTTAGTAGTGAACAAGTGCCTTATCAACTCAATTATAGTAAACTTTGTTACTTTTGATGTTTAAGTTTTTGTAAAATAAATGAATAAAATAGGAAAATTAAAATTACTAACGTCATTAATTATAAAAAAATCAATAAAAACACCGCAAATTATCGCACCAACGATCTTTGCGGTGTTTTTATTGATTTTTTTTATTTAGTCGAGCACAAGCAAAGAATAATTGATACGTTAAAGGTATGATGAGTATTTGTAATAGCAATTTCACCATTATATTTTTGAACGATTTTTTTAGTGTTAGAAAGACCAATACCGGGATAGGGCTCATCTTTTTTGATGCTAAGATAATTATTATTATATTTTTTGACTTTACCATTGAAAGAATTTGTAATGTCGATAAAAAGATAGTCTTTTTTGATACTAACATTTAAAGTAATAAATTTTTTTTGTAAAGGGTCAGTTATTTGTTCGCAAGCTTCTACTGCGTTATCAACTAAATTGCCGAAAACAATACATAAATCTACATCTTCGATATTGAGTGCAGGAGGAATAATGATGCTATATTTTAAATCGATATCACGTTTTTCTACTGTGGCCAAAATATTGTTAAGAATAGCATCTATTACTAAATTACCACTGTGAATCATGCCTTTTAAAACGGTATTACGATCACAGAGCGCTTTGATATATTCATGTACTGCCTGGTAATGGTGATCTGCACAAAGTGTATAAAGACATTGTAAGTGTTTTTTCATATCGTGGCGCAAACTTTGTAATTCGCGTTGTGACAAATCAAGTTTTGTATAATGAGAACGTTGTAAGGAAAGGAGTTTACCCATTATACTAGATTTTTCATCATACATATCAAGTAAAATATTTTTTTCAAGTAAATAAAATAGACTAATCGATGCGGAAAAAAGCAGTACTGAAGCATAGATATAAAATAGTTTGATGTTTGAGGTAAAGGTATCGCCAACATAGTTTAGTGAAAAAGCAATGATGGAGAAAAGAACCATGACGGGAAATAAATAAGAAATGGCAGAGTAAAGTAATTCTTGTTTGTTGAGCCTTAGTTTACGGATTCTAATGGTTCCCCAAAGGGTGAGTACAAAAAGCAGACAAGCAATCATTTGTGAACTGGCATCCATAATGACTCTATAATTAGTGCTTGCGCTTGGAACATTAAGTAAACCTAAACTAAGAGCGATAGCAGTTACGGTAGTTTTAGAAGCGTAGTTCATGATCACGAATAGCAAGGCAATCGTGATTTTGTTTTGTAAAGAATCGGAAAAGAAGATAATAGCGATTAGCAAAGAAAAAACGAAATAATAAATCGCAGTAGAAAACATAGGTGATTCATATATATAAGAAAGTAGTTGAAAGAGAAAATATAGGATAATTCCTAGTATATAGTAGATATTACGCACCGTATTACGTTTGAGATAAGTATTAAAGAGGCGATAACCAATCCAAGTTTCTGCGGCAGAGAGCAGAATATAATTTCCCCAAGTTAGAATATTGTCCATATCAAATCGTGTCCTTTATATAGGATAAGAAGAGTTGCCGTAGTTCTTTGCTGCGATGTTTACTGAGAGGGAGCTCTTCGCCATTATCAAGAGTAATAACTTCTTTGAAGATATTTTTTATATGTTTAAGATTTACAACATAGCTTTTATGAATTCTGATAAAATGGTGTTCTATTAGGCTGCCTTCAATGTCGCTGATTTTGCCGGTGAATTCAGCTTTGCCATTTTTGTGGCAAACGGATATTGTGCGCATATTAGATTCAAAATAATAAATATTACTTGTTTTTATTTTAAAAAGTCCTTTATCGTTGGTAAAACTAAAATATGAGTCCGAAGTTTTTGCAAGCGAAGCAAGGATAGTTAAAATTTCTTTTTGGAAGTAAGGTTTGTCGACTGGTTTTAAAATATAGCGATAGGCATTGACTTGATAGCCTTCTACTGCATATTCAACAGTTCTTGTAACAATTAAAATAGGAACGTCAGTGTCATAAGTACGAATTATTTTGGCTGTTTCAATGCCGTTTAAAGGTGCCATTAACATATCAAGGATTACAATGTCGTATTTATAGCCTTGTTGGTAGCGTGTAACGAGTTCTGTACCAGTTAAAAAAGGGTCTGTTGTAAGGCGTAATTTAGGGGATTTGAGTTCGTGCAAATAACCTGTCAATAAGTCAATTGCTGACCATTCATCATCACATATCGCGATATAAAACATTTAATCACCACCTAAGCTAGTCATCTATATTATAGCACCAACCTAAACGTTCATTGTTCCTAAATATAGCATTGAAAGTATCAATTATGCAAAAGCAGTTGTATGTTGTAGTAAAGAACGTTATAGTCAAAGTGAAAAAGGTATAGCGCTATTCGTAAATGTTTAAAGGAGGTTAGAGTTATGGCAAATTCAGAAGTTGGTTCGGGTGGAATGAAAAAGACTTTGTCAATTTGGAACTTCTTTACAATTGGGTTTGGTGCAATTATCGGAACGGGTTGGGTTTTAATGGTTGGAGATTGGATGATTTTGGGCGGCGGTCCAATTGCAGCCATGATTGCTTTTTTACTAGGGGCAATTTTTCTATTGCCAATAGGAGCTGTTTTTGGTGAGTTGACGGCAGCGATACCTATTTCTGGTGGCATAGTAGAATATGTAGACCGAACTTATGGTAATACGGCATCATTTGTTACCGGTTGGTTTTTAGCACTTGGTAATGCCATACTGTGCCCGTGGGAAGCAATTGCGATTTCTACACTTATTTCGGAATTGTTTGGCGACTTATTACCAATCTTACGTTCGGTGAAACTATATTCAATATTGGGAGCGGATGTTTATTTATTTCCGACTATTATTACTTTGCTTTTTGTTTTTTATGTTATTGCTCAAAATTTTAGCGGTGCTTCCGCGGCGGCAAAATTGCAGGCGTTTTTAACTAAAGCTTTGTTGTGCGGTATGTTGTTAGCCATGTTTATATCCTTAATAAAAGGTGGGCCTAGTAATATTTTTCCGGTTTTTACTCTGGTAGAAGGACCAACAACAGCGACTTCAGCGACTAATATGTTAGGCGGGATTATTTCGGTTTTGGTAATAACACCGTTTTTCTATGCGGGCTTTGATACTATTCCTCAGCAAGCAGAAGAAGCATCTGATGGATTAGATTGGAATAAGTTTGGCAAAGTAATTAGTCTTGCTTTATTGGCCTCTGGTGTATTTTATATGATTTGTATTTATTCTTTTAGCAGCATTATTCCATGGACGGAATTTATAAAAAGTCCAATACCGGCTTTAGCGTGTTTAAAGAATATTAATATTGTTTTATATGTTATTATGCTTTCTATTGCGACTTTAGGACCAATGGGACCTATGAATTCTTTTTATGGTGCGACCAGTCGTATTATGCTTGCAATGGGGCGCAAAGGTCAATTGTCGGCAGCCTTTGCCAAAGTTGATCCTGTTACGGGAACACCTAAAACAGCGAATATTTTGTTAGCTGTTTTAACAATTATAGGACCATTTTTAGGAAAGAAAATGTTATTACCGTTGACGAATGTATCGGCACTTGCCTTTATCATTGCTTGCACTATGGTAAGTTTTGCTTGTTACAAAATGAGAAATACAGAACCAAATTTACCAAGACCCTACAAAGTACCGGGTGGTAAACTCGGTATAGGCATGGCTTGTTTAGCTGGTATGATCATAGTACTGCTCTTAGTAGTGCCGAGTAGCCCTGCTGCACTAAATCAGGTGGAGTGGAGTATTGTCGGTGGGTGGTTAGCATTAGGCTTGTTATTAAAGGTTCTGCAAAGTAAGCATGCCTGCAACAAAGTTAATAAAAGTAGTAACAATCAGTGATGAGCGGGTAAGCTTTATTTTGGAGAAGCTAAAATAAAGGAGGTCTTTAGGATGAAAAAGATTGCATTAGTAGGTGGTTATCTTATTAATGGTACGGGAACTGAACCTGTTACAGATGCCTTGGTTTTAGTGGAAGGGAAAAAGATTGTATACGCTGGTCCGCATAAAACGTTACCGGAAGGTTACGAAAAGATTGATGTTACTGGTAAAACGATTATGCCAGGTTTAATTGATTCTCATTTGCATTTTTCTGGGAATTTGACTGATGATGATACGGAATGGATTTTGGAAGATCGGGTGCAAAAGACAGTGGTCGCTGTTCAACAAGCACATGAATGTTTACAAAACGGACTCACTACTGTTGGTGAAATTTCTTATTCTGGCTTAGCAATTAGAAATATGATTGCCGAGGGTGTGATGCAAGGACCGCGTGTAGTTGGTACTGGTTTAGGTTTTTGCCGGACGAGTGGACATGGTGATTCACATAAAGTGCCCTTATGGTATAATGAACAATCACATCCGTGGGCAGAACGTGTTGATGGTCCATGGGAATTACGTAAAGCTGTTCGCAGAAGATTGCGGGAAAACCCTGATGCAATTAAGATTTGGTCAACGGGCGGCGGTATTTGGCGCTGGGATCAAAAGCTTGATCAACATTATACAATGGAGGAAATTCAAGCAGTTGTTGATGAATGTAAGATGGTGCATATCCCTGTGTGGTCTCATGCTGAAGGATATGGCGGTGCTTTAGATTCAGCAAAAGCTGGTGTCCATTTGATTATTCATGGACAAACTTTAAACGAAGAATGCTTAGATATTATGGCAGAAAAAGGTATTTATTTTTGCCCAACAATACAGTTCTTGAACGAATGGTTTAAAACTTATGCACCACCGTATATTCCAGAAGTGCATGATCAGTATGAAGGAGAAACCGTCGCAGAAAAAGAATTAAATCGTGTTTACGCTAATTTGCGTAAAGCAAAAGAAAAAGGTATAGGGTTAACCATAGGTTCTGATTCTTTCTGTTCCAGTCTTACTCCATATGGAACAACAGCTATTGGTGAAATTTATGCTTTTGTAGAAAAAGCTGGTATTTCAGAAATGGATACTATTATGGCGGCAACTAAGGTAGGTGCAGAAATGTTAAAGGTTGACGATATAACAGGTACGATAGAAGCTGGTAAATCAGCTGATATTATTGTTTTAGATGGCAATCCGTTGAAAAATATTAGGGCAATAGCAGTGCGCAATATGCAAATTATTATGAAAGAAGGAGTAATAGTATAAAAAGTAATTGTGTTAAAGAAAGAGTGGTTTTAAAACTACTAAAATAAAAATCCGCCTAAAGGCGGATTTTTATTTTAGATGATATAATATTATTAAAGTAAAATTGCATGTACGAATGGAGGGACGTCTATGAGTATTTTGTCTGATTATGAGAACTTAAAAAAAGAATGTGAAGATATTGAAAATGAAAAGGTGCGCATCGCATTATTTGGTCAACCCGGAGCGGGAAAGTCTTCACTTATTAATGCTATAATTGGGCAAGATATTGCCAAAGTAGGACAACAAGTCGATACCACTATGCAAGCAGAAACCTATGAGTATAATGGACTTGTTTTCGTTGATTTACCAGGGTATGATACATCTAATTTTCCCGCAGATAAATTTTTTGAACAGTTTAAGGTTGAAGAATTTGATTTGTTTTTATGTGTATTTAGTGGTAAATTTCATGAGGAAGATACGACATTTTTCCGACGTTTGCGGGAGCAGGGAAAAGTTTGCTTATTTATTAGATCAAAGGCGGATGACCTTTGGCAACCGGGCAAAAGTATCGAAGAATTAAAGAAGGATATAATTCAAGATGTGCAAAAGCAGCTTGCTGAACAAGTAGAAGTGTTTTTTACTAGCCAGCGTACGATGGAAGGTATTAGTGAGTTAAACGAAAGGCTTTTTCGCTCTTTGGAAGCAGTTAGTGCAGCAAAGAAAGAACGTTTCGCCAGAGCTTTTAAAGCCAGAACGGAGGAGCATCTGAACTTAAAAAAGGAGATTTGCAAAAAAATGGTAACGCGTTATTCAGGACTAGCCGCAGCTAATGCTATTAATCCTATTCCCGGCATTGATATTAGCTTAGATATAGGTATTATCTATAAGTTGTTTTCTCAGGTTCGTGATACTTATGGATTAGAAAAAGGGCAGATTGAAAAATTAGCACCTTTTCTTCCTGTGGCAAATAATGTGTTAAAATATGCAGTAAATGAAGGTATTGCTGCATTACTTAAACAATATGCTGGCAAACAAATGATGCGAGGTATTTCTAAATATGTGCCGATTGTAGGGCAAGGTATTGCTGCGTCTATGGGCTTTGCTATGGTCAAACTTGCTGGTAATGCGTATGTAGAGGAATGTCATAAATTAGCAATGGAGATATTTTCTAGCAAGTAACAAAGATATTTTAGGAGGATTATGTATGAAAAGATCAATATTAACGGGAATATTATTATTAATCGCACTTTGTGGAATGGCTGGTTTAGGTGGCCAAAGTGTAAGCGCAAAAGAAAAAGCGATAGACCACGAGCAGGCGAAAGCATTAGCACTTAAAGAAAGCAACGGTGGACTAATTGAGCGCTTTAAGTTTCAGAATAAGTTGGGAGTACAAAAGTATTTTTTTACGATTCGTGAAAATAAAGTGCAGTATATTTTAGAAATTGATGCTACTACTGGTGAAACTCTAAAAAAAGAAATAAAACAATTAGATGAAGCTGCAAAACCACTTTTACAGGAAGATGAAAAGGCAATCGGTACCCAAAAAGCACTGGATATTGCGTTTTCGCTAGTGCCAAAAGGTAATGTTGCTAAGTGTAAATTTGTTAATAATCGAGTGGGAACGGTATATAATGTAATTATTATTAATGGCGATCGTCGTGATGATTTACACATAGATGCTTTTTCTGGAGAAGTAAAAAAGCACGATACGAAGACTGTGGTCAAAAAGTTTATTGAATGGCATGCTGGTCTTGTAACACCAGAACAAGCTCAACAAATTGCTCTTGCTGTTAATGACGGTTTAGTGGTTAAATGTAAGCTCTATCATGAAAAAAAGCATGATATGGAGGGATACAAGGTCGATATTATTAAAGATGATGTACGTTATAGCCATAAGGTAGATGGTCGCACAGGGAAGATTGTAGAAACCAATATCAATTATATATATAATCAGTAGGTAGATAAAAAGGGTCATTGCCTTGACAGCGATTAGTAAAAGTAATATAATCTTCACAATTCATAGCATTTGAATATAGTTTGAAGGGATCGTGGAATTATGAAAAAAAGAACATTGCTTTTAGCCTTAGCCTTACTGACCTTTGCTGTTGCTGCACTTTTAGGTTGCGCATCAACAACAGAGAATAAGGACGCTAAGCAAACACCTCAAGAAATAAAAATAGGAGCTACGGCTGGCCCGCATGCTGAGGTAGTAGAAGCAGTTGCTAAAGAAGCCAAAAAACAGGGGCTTAACATTACATTAGTCGAATTTTCCGATTATATAACACCTGATAAAGCTTTAGCTGATGGAGAAATTGATTTAAATAGCTATCAACATGCTCCTTTTTTACAAAACTTTAATACACAAAACAAATCAGATTTAGTGCCGATTGGCAAAACAATTTTGATGCGTATGGGCGTTTATAGTGATAAACATAAGAGCATTGCTGAGTTACCAGTAGGTGCTACGATCGCTATTCCTAATGATCCTACCAATGGTGGACGTGGACTTGTATTATTAGAAAAAGCAGGACTAATTAAATTAAAAGTAGGGGTTGGTTTCAACGCAACGGTTGCTGATGTAGTTGAGAATCCCAAAAATATTCAGTTCCAAGAATTGGAAGCAGCGCAATTGCCACGCAGTATTTCGGATGTGGATGCGGCAACTATTACTATGAATTATGTTATGAGTGCAGGACTTGATGTAGAAAAACAAGGTATCTTCTTAGAACCTAAGGATGAGCCGCTTGCAGTTATGATTTTGGCTGCACGTAATCAAGATAAAGATAATGAGACTTATAAGAAAATTGCTGCGTTATATCAATCAGATGGTGTAAAACAATTTATTAAAGAGAAGTTTAAAGGAACCATTGTTCCAGCTGAATAATTAAATTAAATAACTAAAAAACCATTTGCTAAAGGTAATTACCTTTGGCAAATGGTTTTTTTAATTATTTTTTAAGAAATGCTAATGCGTTGCCACTTACCTTTGCGGTAAGCGTAATACGAAATAATAAAGTTCATGAGCCAACCGACTGGAACAGCGTACCAAACCATAGCAATACCGTAGAGAGGTGCAAAAATCATGGCAAAGGCAACTCGAATTGTGAGATTAACCATATTGGCTATTGTAAACATCTTCATATCTCCGGCACCACGTAAAAGACCATCTACGCTCATTTTTAAACCGATTAAAACAAAAAACCAACCCATGAATCTTAGATAAGAGGAACCGGTATTAAGTGCTTGGGCACTGCCTTCAGCACCAAGAAATACGGTGATTAGCTCGGTGTGAAATAATTCTAGCAAGATACAAATAAAGATGGCAAAAGCAAAAACAAGACGATTGATAGCGGAGTAACCCTCGCGCACTCTCGCTAGTGCCCCAGCACCAATATTTTGCGCTGTATACGCTGACATAGCATTGCCAAAAGCAATCATTGGTACAAGACAAAGGCTTTCTAAACGCATTGCAGCTGAAAAACCAGCTAAGACTTCGGAACCGAAGCTATTAACAACAGATTGAACGAGCATCATACCAATGGCGATTGTC
>DVNI01000020.1 GCA_018714505.1 Candidatus Avacidaminococcus intestinavium | reverse complement strand
TACTTTTGACATTTCTTAATTTATAAAAATGCTAAGGACCAATTGATAGATACCTTGATCAAAAGAATTAATGTTTTAGAAAGTCGTACAAAGTAAATCCGAGTCCGTCTGCCGTGGGGTGGGCGGGCTTTTTTTATTTAAGAATCTTCTTATTTAATTAATTTAAACCATGATCTATCACGATATACATAATCACTAAATTCCCAGAAATAACCATTATCATGTTTTTGATAAACAACCCATGAATTATTTGGCTTGCACCAAGCAATTTTTAGAATAGTGCCTTTTTTAATTTTGCCTTTTTTCAGATTGTCACCATCAATTTCAATTGTTCCTTTTTTCAGTGAGCCTATATCTCTTTGAACATTTGCTGTTGTAGTAAGTCTTACTTTATAAGGCTTGTTAGAAACATATTTCTTAATTTTAGGTAATTTGTGACGACCAAAACCATCTGCACTTACTGCATCACCTACACCACCATCTGCATAATCTTTTTCTTGATGTAATACACCTTTTTTAGAGTAGTAATATCTGATCAAAGTACCTTTCTTGTTGTAATGTGCATTGAAATAATGTTTCTTAAAAGGTTTATTCAACTTAATAAATGATGGTGTAGAAACTTTTGCTGCTTGTGCTTGTTGAGTAGCAACTGCACCTACACTTGTTGAAAGTGCTAAAAGAGACATACTGATTAATGCAATCTTTGTAACTTTTTTAGTCATTTTTCTTTCCTCCACAAGAAACTAAACCGCAGGTTTATAGTCACTGGCGTTGTGGACTAGCTGATTTTATTCAAAATTAACAGTATATCTGATCAGTTTTCCTATAATTCTTCCCGGGTTTTCTTTATTGAGAATAATAGGAGAATATTCCCTGTTATCAGGTACTAACATTACTTCTTTACCAACATGTCTAATCCTTTTTAATGTTGCTTCACCATCAATAAGAACAGCAGCAATTTCATCATCTTCAACAGTAGGTTGTTCTCTAATTAAAGCTGTTGCACCATCTGGAATGGTTGGCTCCATTGATCTTCCTTTACATCTAAGCTCAAAAAGAGTTCCATCAGGAACATCTCCTATAAAATATTCAGGAATATATTTTTCAATATTTTGATCTGCTGTAATAGGTGTTCCCATTGCAATAGTTCCTATCAGTGGAACATACTTAATATTTTCATTATTAATAGAAGTAAAATTAGATGGAATTTGAGATGGCTTGACTCTGTAAGTTTCTTTAGGGGCTTGCTCAACAAAATCCATAATGTCATTAAAAGTATATCGGGGATCAATATCACTTTTCTTTACGTTTAGAGCATTTGCTAACTTTTCTAAGTTACCTGCATTAGGCGTTGACTTTTCCCTTAAATATCCTGAAAGTGTAGTCACTGGAATTCCTGCCTTATATGCCAGATCTGCTTGTGTCATTCCGTGCATGTATTTTTTTAGATTATCCGCTATTGCATGTCGAGCATTTTGTTCAAAAGCAGATAGTTTATTTCGCGGCATTTAAATTACCTCCTTTAGTAGTTATGTCCTTATTGATATTATACTAGGTATTTCGTAATTAACTAACTTTTTTTGGAAAAATACTAGTTTTTTAGTTGACACTACGAATAAACTAGTATAATATTATAAATGAATTGAACGAAAGGAGGAGCAAATGAGCAGAAACGACTTGAAAATGACCCTTGAAGCTGCACGTGTTAATGCAGGCTACACACAAGTACAAGCTGCAAAGATATTAGGGTTAAAGCCGACAACATTAGCTTCTTGGGAAAAAGACAGTACTAGACTTTCCTATGTTGAAGCACATAGATTAGCAAGGCTTTATAGAATAACTCCGGATTTACTTTTTTTTGGCAATAAATACGAGTTTATTCGTAAAATGAAAGGAGAAGAACAATGAACGAATTTCAATTATTTGATTTTGAAAATCATAAAGTTAGAGCTTTATCACTTAACGGCAAAGCCTATTTTGTTGGAAAAGATGTAGCAGCAGTTCTTGGATATGCAAAAACTGCTAATGCTATCAATAAGCATGTGGATGTCGAAGATAAAGGGGTCACTAAAATGATGACCCCTGGCGGAAGACAAAATATTCAGATTATTAATGAATCTGGTGTTTACTCTTTAATCTTTAGTAGCAAAATGCCAAACGCCAAGAAGTTCAAACATTGGGTAACTAGCGAAGTTCTTCCATCTATCCGCAGACACGGGGCCTATATGACTGATGAAAAGATTGAAGAGGTTTTAACCGACCCCGACACAATCATTAAGCTTGCTACTCAATTAAAAGATGAGCGTCAACAAAGATTAATTGAACAGCAACTAAGAAAAGATGCCGAAAATCAAGTTCACGAAATGAAGCCCAAAGCATTGTTTGCTGATTCGGTGGCAACCAGTAACTCAACCATTTTAATTGGTGAATTAGCTAAAATCCTTCGAGGTAACGGTGTTGACATTGGAGCAACAAGATTGTTCCGCTGGATGCGTGAACATGGTTACCTGATCAACCGCAAGGGCAGTGATTGGAACATGCCAACACAGAGAGCGATGGACCTAGGTCTTTTCAAGATTAAGGAAACAACCATCAACCACTCAAATGGCACTACTTCAATCAGCAAGACGCCAAAGGTGACTGGAAAAGGTCAGCAGTACTTTATCAATAAGTTTTTGAAGGGACGTGAGTTAGTTGAAGAAGGATAAAGAAAAAAG
>DVNI01000019.1 GCA_018714505.1 Candidatus Avacidaminococcus intestinavium | reverse complement strand
TCACAACTCTACCCCCTTCAATACTTTTATTATTATACATCTAATGTGAATAATTTTGCAACACTTTCGTTTAAAAAAATTACTAATTTGTTACATAGTGCCTTAAAACTATATTTTTTAGTTATTTTCTCCCTTCGCATTTTGTTTTTATACATTAAAATAGTATAAATAATAAAGTTGCAATACACAATTGTCTCTATTTTCTTCCTCTATTTTGTAAAATTGCAAATAAACCCCTATTATATTAAATATAATTTTACTACTTCTAGAGAGCAGTTTCAATTAAAATAATCAGCAAAACAGCTATATTCTTTTTCATAATCTCCTACTTGCCATTAATAAGTGTGCGCACTGGCAACATTACTTTTTTTAAGGTAAAATAATAAAAATGATTGTTCTTAATTGGAGGCTACTATATGAAGAGAATATTATTGCTTTTATTATTTATTCTAATCTTTTTATTTTTTCCCTTTCCTAAAAATATTGGTTCACAAAATGAAGAAAGTTTGAATCTTGCTCGTGATACTGCTAAAACCCAGATGCAAACACTGACTAGTTCCTCCTTCTCTTTTTTGCCGGAATCGTCCGAATGGCCCCGCCCTTTTAGACTTATTTGGGAAGCAATTCATCTTGATCAAACAGCTCATAGCTTAGTTAAACCAGAGCATTGGTATACTCTTGCTGAAATGCCTTCTGAATTACCACAGGCCATTATTTCTATAGAAGATCATCGCTTTTATTCTCATTCTGGTGTTGATCTAGATGGCATCTTACGAGCAATGCTTGCGAATATTCAAGCCGACGATATTGTGCAAGGCGGTAGTACGCTAACCCAACAAGTAATTAAAAACCTTTTACTGACCCACGAGCAAACTATGGAGAGGAAAATTTGGGAGGTTTTCTTAGCGCTTATTGTGGAAAGCCAATTTTCTAAAGATGAAATTCTTACTATTTACTTAAACACAACATATTTAGGTGCAGGTAGTACAGGAGTAGGACAAGCAGCTGATATTTATTTTGGCAAAAACGCAACCGATTTAAATCTTGCTGAATGTGCAACACTTGCGGCACTTCCTTATGCTCCATCGGCACTTAATCCTTTTGACAACCCTGAAGGGTGCCAAAAAAGACGCAATCTTGTTCTTAAAAAGATGCTCAAACGCGGCATAATTACAACAAAGACAGCTGAAGATATCTATGATATTCCTATTATTTTAAGAAATATTTAAGATTATCCATCCTCAAATTACAATATGTCACATTTTCGTTACACTTTTAGTGTATTATTACAAGGAGTTTAGTCCTACTTGTCGAATTTATTTATATATAGTAAACTATACTTAATTCATAAATGCTTTGTATTCATAGCATTTATATGCAAAACACTATTAAGGAGGCTTCAACTATGAACAGAAAAATTATTGCAGGTTTAGCGTTTGCACTTCTAGTAACCAATGTCAGCTTGACCAATGCAGCCCCAGTAAAAAATATTGATCAAGGCCAAACAGTTGCCGGTTATAACTATTATGATCTTGATGGCTCTGCTCACGGAATTTATCTTGAACACGGTTTAACTGATCGAGTTATTGTTGGTACCGAATATATTGACCTAAAACACAGTCAACACATTTTCGATGTCTATGGCAAATATAAGTTAGACCCCAATTTTTTAGTTAATCTTGGTATTAGAGATTATAAACATTCCAGTAGTAAACTAACTGTAGGTTTAGAAGCTACTACTCCTCTATCTGATGTAATTGACGGATATGCTGGCGTAAAGTACAACTCTAATGAAACAGAATTTAAAATCGGTATAGGTCATATGCTCAATGAAAATTGGGGACTTGATTTAAACTATTCTTGGCATGACTTCGATCATGGCAAAAACGTTAATGGTCTTGGCGTAGGTGTTAACTACTCCTTCTAAATTATTTAATCTAACAGAACAAATAAAAAACTGACGGTTTCAAGAAAACTTGAGACCGTCAGTTTTTTTATTTTTAAAAAGCTAATAATTAAATTTCTGTTGCAAGTTCTTCGTTTATTTTATTGCGATTAACTAAAACCCTAGTAACACGCATATTATCAGCCGCTTCAATGGTAAAAACCCAATTATCATAAATTACCTGTTGACCTTTTTGAGGCAATTCCTCTACGTTAGTTGCCATCCAGCCACCTATCGTATCAAAATTTTCAGTATCAATTGCTATATTTAATAAAGAATTCACATCATCTAGCACAACCTTACCATCTATCGAATACACTTCTGTATCCATGACTTCAATTGGTGGTCTTTCTTCATCAAATTCATCTTGTATCTCACCAACAATTTCTTCTAAGATATCTTCAAAAGTTACTAGACCAGCAGTTCCGCCATATTCATCTATAACTAAGGCGATTTGTGCCTTATTTTTTTGCATTAATTTTAATAACTTACTAATCGGCATTGTCTCTGGTATTGCAATTATTTCACGAACCATGCTTCGTAACGGACGTTTTTCATCAGTAGCAACCGCCGTTAAAAAATCTTTAATATGCACAAAGCCAATTATATGATCTTTATCTGGAGCACAAACCGGATAACGAGTTAATTGTTCATCCAAAACCTTCGCCAAGTTTGTATTAAAATCATCTTCTTCATATAAACAAAACATATCTGTACGTGGAATCATCACCTCATTAACGTGACGATCAATAAAATCGAAAATATTACCAACATAAGTCAGTTCTGTTTGATCAATAAATCCTTGTTGATGACTTTCTTCCATCAAAATACGAATTTCATCTTCAGTATGAGCTACTTCATGCTCCCCAGCAATTTCAATGCCTACACTACGCAAAATTAAATTTGCTAAGCCATTAAGTACCCAAATAATTGGAAACATTAATTTATGAAAAGCAATTAAAGGCACTGCTGTCCACATTGTTACACTATCTGCCTTTTGAATAGCTAAAGATTTTGGTGCCAGTTCTCCTAAAATAATATGCAACGCTGTAATAATTGAAAAGGCAATAGCAAATGATACCGTGCTAATCATTGCGGTCGAAAATCCAAAATCAACTAATATTGGTTCAATTACTTTCGCAATAGCTGGTTCACCAATCCAACCTAAGCCTAGAGAAGCTAAAGTAATTCCTAGCTGACATGCCGACAAATAAGCATCCAAATTATCCGTCATATGTTTTGCGTATTTTGCTCTATTATTACCCTCGTGCACTAATGTATCAAGGCGCGAACTCCTTACCTTAACCATTGCAAACTCAGCTGCAACAAAAAAACCATTTAACAATACCAAGAACATCACTAAAAATAAATTAAAAATTGTAGACGCTGGGTCCAATAAATCCCGATTCTCTTCGTAATACGAAAAAAATCGTTTCACCTCCGTTATATTATAAATTTATTTAAACATTAATATTAGTGTATATAGATTAGTAGCTTTTACAAATACAACTAATAATTAATATTACTAATTTTATTATATATGTTTTTCTCAACTAAATCCAATGTCAAAATAATCATGAAAGAACTTATTACAACACTTCTGAGTGCAACAAGTACTATTCTTCACGCTCTTACTTAGCCATAGTAGCATTCTTGTGTGCTAGCGCCATGCTACGTTTATCTTTATATTTTTCAACTAAACTTTAGCTCTAATATATAAAATACAAGGGATAGTTACTTAATCACTTAAGAACTATCCCTTGTATTTATTATTCTTTCCTACCGCCAAGATATGCTTCAACTACTTTAGGGTTCGTAATTAATTCTTCACGTGTTCCCTGCAAGGTAATTTTTCCCGTTTCCATAACATAAGCATAATCCGCTATTTTTAAAGCTTGTTTAACATTTTGTTCAACTAATAGCACTGTTGTGCCTTGAGCATTTATTTCCTGAATAACTCTAAAAATATCAGCAACAACAAGTGGAGCAAGTCCCATAGATGGTTCATCTAATAAGAGCATTTTAGGCCGCGCCATTAACGCTCGTCCAATGGCGAGCATTTGTTGCTGCCCACCTGATAGTGTACCACCTAGTTGCGCTTTTCGTTCTAGCAAAATTGGAAAACGTGCAAAAACCTTTTGATAGTCACTTTCTATTTCGTCATCTTTTCTTTGAAACGCACCCATTTCTAAGTTTTCCATTACCGTCATTTTAGCAAGTATTCTGCGCCCTTCCGGTACTAGGGAAATACCGCCATTAACTATTTTATGCGTTTTCAGCTTAGTTATCGGTTGATCCTCAAAAAGAATCGAGCCTTCTTTAGCTTTAACAAGTCCCATAATAGTTTTCATGGTTGTAGTTTTACCGGCACCATTAGCCCCTAGCAAAGTTACGATTTTACCTGCTGGTACCTCTAAACTAATATCTTTAAGCGCAATAATATTACCGTAACCAGCAACTATATTCCTAAGCTTAAGCACTTGGTTCGTCCTCCTCTTTTCCGAGATAGGCTTCTATTACTAACGGATTATTTTGAACCTCTTCTGGTGTTCCAACCGCTATCCTTTGTCCAAAATTAATAACCGCTAAATGATCACAAATATTCATCATTAAATTCATGTCATGTTCAATTACAACGACTGTAATGCCTAATTCTTTTATCTTGCCAATCAACTGTCGAAGATCTTCCGTTTCACTATCATTCATGCCAGCAGCTGGTTCATCAAGTAAGATCAGTTCTGGCTCTGTAGCTAACGCTCTAGCGATTTCTAAGCGTCTTTGCTTGCCATACGGCAAAGATCCCGCTTGTAAATCTGCACATTCCTCAATCCCGACTAATCGCAAAGCTTGCAAAGCATTTTCTTTAATTAACGTTTCTTCTTTCCGCTGCGCAAAGGTGCGTAAAAGTCCAGCCAACACCCCTGCTTTACTACGGCAATGCGCTCCGACCATAACATTTTCTAAAGCTGTCATTCGTGAAAACAATCTTATATTTTGAAAGGTCCTTGCAATACCAAGCTCAGTAATTTTATGTGACTTTTTATTGTTTAAATTTTCACCATTAAAAACAATTTGTCCACCACTGACCGGAAAAACACCTGTAATTAAATTAAAAATAGTTGTCTTACCCGCACCATTAGGACCAATAACTCCAAAAACTTCGCCTTTTTCTACAGTAAAAGACACGCTGTTTAAAGCTTTAAGTCCACCGAAGTTTTTACATACTTCTTTTAGTTCTAAAAGCATTAATTGTCGCCTCCTTCACCACATTTACCACCTTTACCAAAGATAGTCTTTTTGATCGTTGCGACTAGTTCTTCAGTTAATATGCCATGTGGGCGGAAAATCATCATTAACACAAGAATGATACCGTAAATCATATCACGATAATCTGCCACAACACGCAAAGCTTCTGGCAAAATAGTTAAAATAACTGCTCCTAGTAACGGTCCCCAAATCACATTACTACCACCAAAAACTGCAAAGAGTAGAATCTCAACAGCACGATGATAAGAAAAATCTTTTGGATCAATATAAAAGGTTACATGTGCGTATAAAGCTCCTGCCACACCAGCCAAAAACGCACAAATGAAAAATGCGAGCAATTTATAATAAACAGTATCTACGCCACTTACTTCCGCTGCATGTTCATCATCTTTAATAGCCGCAAATGCTCTTCCTACACGTGAATTATGTAATCTCAAATAAAAGAATGTTAAAGCAATTACTATCGCCAATAATAATAAAACAACGGCAACATTGCCAACGGTTTGCGGTTCAAGCCCCATTTCATAAAGATTAATGCCAAAATCACTCAATGTATTAGTTAGGCTAATACCAATAGCAGGAATGCCGGATAACCCTAAAGCTCCGTTCGTTACCTTCATATTTAATATTATTACGCGTACTATTTCACCAAAGCCAATGGTAGCAATTGCCAAATATAAACCTTGTAAACGTGTCGTTGGTATGCCAATGACCGATGCTACAATACAAGCAGCAACGCCTGCAACAATTACTGCTAAGAAAATTGGTAAATCAAATTTTAAAGTTAAGAGCGCTGATACATAGGCGCCTACACTCATGAAACCTGCATTGCCAAGCGTCAATTGACCTGTTGAAAGTGTAATATAAACGCTAATCCCTAATATACAGTTAATGAGAATAAACATTAGTATCTGCAAATGATAAGGGTTTAATAGTGTATCTAACATAGTTATTTATCCCCCTTACCTGAAGCAAATAAACCTTCTGGTTTCCAAAAAAGCAATACTATAATTAAGCCAAAAGCCACCGCATCTCTATATGATGATGCACCATAAGCAACACTGAATACTTCTGCTAAACCTAGTACAAAACCGCCAACCATAGCGCCAGTGATATTACCAAGTCCACCTAAAATCAATACAGCCAAACCTTTAAAGCCCATGCTAATCCCCATTGTTGGTTCAATCGCATCAAAGGCCAAGCCAAATAATACTCCCGCCATTGCCCCCAAGCCAGAAGCAATCATAACAGTCAACACGATAACCTTTTCTGTATCAATGCCTAAGAGATCTGCTGTTTCTACACTCTCAGAAGTTGCTCTAATTGATTTGCCTGCCTTTGTCTTATTCAGCCATATACGTAAAATAACCATTAATCCTAATGAAGCAGCTAAAATAATAATTTGCACCATAGAAATTTTAAAAAAGCCAAAATCTAATAATTGACTAGAATAAGCACTCGGAAACGCTCTTGTCTGAGGCCCCCAGATATGCAAAGCTAAACTTTCTAGAAAAATTGATACACCAATTGTGCTAATTAAAGGTGCCATATGTGGTACACCTGGTTTGCGTAAAGGTCGTAGTGCTGTTCTTTCTAAAAAATAGCCTAAAATTGCGCCCGCCATCATTGCGCCCAATAAGGCCGGGATAATTCCTACTTGAAACTCTGTAACCAGCATAATCCCAACAAAAGCACCTATCATAAAAATTTCGCCGTGAGCCATATTAATAATATTTAAAACACCAAAAATAAGAGTATATCCTAAAGCTATAATGGCATAGGTGCTGCCAAGAGTTAAACCATTTACCATTTGTTGTAAAAACACTGTCTTTCACTCCCCTGCCTGAACACAACCCACGAAAATGGGCACGGAGAAGACCGTCTCCATGCCCTGTGAGCAACGAACGATTTTCTAAATTAACGTTTAAACTCTACAAATTTACCATCAACAACTTCAAGAATATTGATTTCCATATCCGGATTACGATTAGCATCAAATGAGAAGTTGCCAGTTACACCCTCAATGTCTTTAATATTCGCTAAAGCATCACGCAATTGTTTACGGTCAGTATTATTGCCGGTTTTTTCAAGTGCCGCTGCATATAAATATACAGCATCATATGCTTGAGCCGCGAACTGGTCTGGTAGTTCATTATATTTAGCTTGATATGCTGCCACAAATTTCTTGACAATCTCGGAATCCTTTTCAGGATACCAAGGCGTACCAATAATAAGGCCATTAGCTGCTGCACCAGCAGAAGTAATCAGTTGTGGTGAAACAAACCCATTATTGCCAATAAAAGGAACGGTAATACCAAGGTCACGTGCTTTTTTCATGATTAAAGCACCTTCTTGATAAAGTGCTGCTACTACAACTGCATCCGGTTTTAAAGACGCTATTTTTGTCAATTGTGCTGAGAAATCAGTATCTTTATCAGCAAAAGATTCAATAGTTACGATTTCAATCCCATTCTCTTTTAAAACTTTTTCATAAGTCTTAAATGCCGAAACATGTTGATCATTATTATTAGAATACATCAAAGCAACTCTTTTGAGTCCAAGCTTATCTTTTGTAGCTTTAATTACTTGTGGAATAACAGCATATTCAGGAATCGCATTACGGAAAATAAATTGTCCCATTTCAGTAATTCCTTCTGCTGTAGTTGAAGTTCCCATTGTTGGTACTCCAACTTGATTAGCAATCGGGCCAGCTGCAAACATTTCTCCACTTAACGTTGGACCTAAAATAGCGACCACATTATCCTTATGAATCAATTTATTCATGGCATTAATAGCTTCGCCTTTTTCACCCTTAGAGTCTTCAATTAATAAATCAATTTTAACTTTGCCGGCTGCATTAATTTCACTTTGTGCTAATTCAAAACCTTGTCTAATGGCTTTACCGTAAGCAGCTCCACCACCAGTTAAGTAACTAATTACCCCAATCTTAGCACCACCAGAATCGCCTGCTGGCTTTGCGTTTTCTTTCGCTCCACCACATCCAGCAACAGATATAGCAAGAACTCCACTAAGTATTGCTGCTGTTAATTTCTTACTAACTTTATTTCCCCACATGACAAATGTCCACCTTTCTTCTTTACATTTTTTTACCATGCTGCACTAATCTGCATGTTGAGTGGTATAAAAAAGCCCCTGTTGATCAATACTGATCAACAGGGGCGCATAGCGCGGTACCACCCTGATATTATACTTACTCCGAAATAAATCGTGACCTGCTAACGGAGGTTATCCGCTTTTCCCTATAACCTAATGGCTTTCAGCAAAAGTGCTCACGAGTGAGTATCAGTTGAAAAGGCCACCGGTTTGCACCAAACACCGGCTCTCTGAAGTAACTTCTTAACAACTTTTTTCTCGTTCATTGCAGTATACAATATACTTTATAGTATTATCTCAGCAAATCATTATCTTGTCAACAAATATTTTTGTTACATTTTTATCTTTTTCTCTCAAAAATTGTCACCCAAATATTTTAATCACATTGCATTTTTTCTTTCATTATGCGTTTATAAGCTTCTACACCAGGTTGGTCAAAAGCATTAATATCAGCTAATTCACCCTCGTACACTACACTTAGCATTAAAAAATATAATAGTTGACCTACATAATAAGGACTTAACTTAGGTAAACAATATTGCGCGTTGAAACGTTTATCCTCACTTAAAGCCTGTGCATTAGCAGCTAAAGCTAACTTGAGGGCCTCATCCACACCCATACCTGAAAATTTATCAAACTCTTTTACTTCTGGAAAAGGGTTCTTTAAATAAATTTTTGTATCCTTTTCAGCAATGTCAATAAATTGAATTACCTTATTGCGACGTCCGTCTTGGTGCTGTTGTGTTTGCGCATGCATATCAGTCGTACCTACTGCTGCGATTGGCGTACGACCATAATTAACTATTTTGCCCAGTTTATTTTTCTTTTTACCTAATGATTCAGCCAGTAACTGTACATACCATTCTCCCAGTGACTTCAAACGCATAGAGTATGGCATTAACACTTCTATATCACATCCATATTTCTCGGAAGCAATATATTTTAATGTTGCATTTAATAGTGCTGGGTTTTTCAAAACATCATCGTCCTGACAAGCTAGTTCCATTTCTCTAGCACCACGTAAAAGCTCTTCTATATCCATTCCTACAAGAGCAGCCGTTAATAAACCTGGATTACTAAAAATACAAAATCTACCACCGATACCTTTTTGAATATCGAAGATTTCCCACTTATGTTCTTTAGCTAACCTAACTAGCACATTATCATGACTATTCTTACACTGTTCACTAACAACCGTAACATCAAATTCAAATAACGTATTTGCTAACTTCATTTGTTCAAAAAAATAAATAAATGAAGTTAGTGTTTCTATTGTTGTACCTGACTTCGTAATAGGAATTAATAAAACTTTCGTTTTACCTTGATTTGCTAGCTTTTTATATTGTGCCTGCCGCACCAATTCTTCTAATAATGCATAATCTTGATCAGCATCAAGATTATTACCACTAAAAAAAACTTTAGGAAAACCCTTTCGTTCTAACGGTTTTTTTTGATTCCAAAAAGCTCCAGCCTGAATATCAAAAAGAACTTTCCCGCCCAAATAGGAACCACCGATACCAAAAAAAATAATGACTTCTTTCGTTTCCCACACTTGCCTAGCATAATCTTTAAGGCGAGCTATGCTTTCTGGTGTATTAGGATTTCCAGCTTTTATTTCAGGTAGCTTTGTAAAAAAAACCGGTTCTGGTTCACCATCTTTTGATAAATGCCCCTTCGCATAGCCCAAATCACGAATTTTAGCTATACCACGAGTCGCAGTACTAATACGCTCGGTGATTTGCTCAAGATCTTGCTCTTTGATTAAGTCTTTGCCTAACATATTGGCATAATCAAAACAAAAGCCACTATCTAATTGCACTTTACCTGTTAAATGCATTATTTCACCACCATACTCAGCTTTCTTTAGACACAATATCCTTCAAGTAATATAAAAATCTTTCACGCAAAGCAGGATTCTTTAATGCTTGTTCAACAGTCGCTTCTAAAAAGCCTTGTTTATCCCCAACATCATATCGACGACCTTCAAAATTATAAGCCAATATATTTTGTACTTTAGCCAACTCTCTAAGTCCATCAGTCAGTTGAATTTCACCGCCGCTTCCCGGTTGCGTTTGTTCCAAAATTGCAAATATTTCTGGGGCAATAATATAACGCCCAAGAACAGCTAATCGGCTTGGTGCAGCTTTAACAGCTGGTTTTTCTACCATATCACTGACAGCCCACAGACGTTCATCTAGTTGTTTTTCCGGGTTTATAATACCATAACTTGATACCTTATTTTCTGCTACTTCCTGCACACCAAGCACACTAGCACCAGTTTTATCGTAAACATCGATCAGTTGCTTAAGACAAGGAGTCTTGCTATCAACAATATCATCACCCAAAAGCACCGCAAATGGTTCACTACCGACAAATTGCTTAGCACATAAGATAGCATGTCCAAGTCCTAAAGGCTCTTTTTGCCGAATATAGTGAATTGAAATATCCGAAATCTCTTGGACCATTTTTAACATTTCTTCTTTATGATTTTTTTCTAAAGCTAATTCAAGTTCTAGCGAGCGATCGAAATGATCCTCAATAGACCTTTTACTACGCCCAGTAACGATTAAAAAGTCTTCTATACCAGAAGCTATTGCTTCTTCAATAATATATTGAATCGTTGGCTTATCCACTATTGGCAACATCTCTTTTGGTTGTGCCTTTGTCGCTGGCAAAAAACGCGTACCTAAACCAGCTGCTGGAATAACTGCTTTTCTAATTTTTGTATACATATGTCCTCACGCCCTCCGCACTAGACTTACTCCTATACTATAGCACAACAAACCTTAAAAATGAATGTATTAATAAAAAAAGCAACTCCTTCTATAGGAGTTGCAACTTAGTGTTTATAATTTTTTTAAAAGATACCAACCTAGCTTACTTGCCTAGAATCTCTCAGTTATCTTTCCTCACTTCTTTAAATTACTTGCTTTTTTTCAAACAATACTTAAAAATCACTTTTAGGAACAACCAATACAATACTTACAAACAAACCTACGTCACTGCTTAAAAAGTCAATGCGCAAACTACCAAACAAACTTTAATAATTTTCCAAGCTAGGTTGGTATCTACCTTAATTATAACAGATATAAATAAAAAAGCAAGATTTTTGATAAAAATTTAAAAATTATTTTTTACCTGGATAAGCTTTAAGACCTGCTGCTAAAATTGCAATAGCTTTTTCTAGATCTTCACTTTTGAGTACATAGGCAAGACGCGCTTCATCTACGCCACGTCCTTCTGTATCATAGAAACCATTACCAGGCGCAAACATTACTGTTTCACCATCTACATCAAATTCTTCTAAAAGCCAAATAGCAAACTTTTCGGCATCATCAACTGGCAACTTGACCATTACATAAAATGCACCACTCGGATTAGAGGCAAGAACATCAGGTACTTTAGCTAAAGCACTCGCAATCGTATCACGACGTTTTTTATATTCTTTATTTACTGCATCTAAATAAGTTTTAGGCGTAGTATACAAAGCGGCCGCACCAACCTGTTCCAAGGTCGGACAACAAAGCCTTGCCTGACAACATTTCATCAATTCCTTACAAAAAGCATCATTATGACTTAGTAAACAGCCAATACGCGCTCCACAAGCACTATAACGCTTAGACACGGAATCAACAATTACAAGATTCTGCTCAAGCTCTGGCATATGTCCAAAACTCTTATATGCACCATCATACACAAATTCACGATAAACTTCGTCTGCAATTAATCCTAGATCATATTTAAGCACCAAACGTGAAATCATCTGCATCTCTTCTTCAGTAAAAACAACGCCAGTCGGATTACCTGGATTTGTTATCAAAATGGCTTTAGTTCTTGGAGTGATTTTTTTCTCTATTTCTGTTTCACTCGGCAAACGATAACCATTTTCAGCCGTAGTAGCTACCGCATTAATATTTACGTTATAAGTATTTGCAAACGTTTTATAGTTGGCATAGTATGGTTCAAACACCAATACTTCATCACCCGGATCACACAATGTCATAATTGCTAGCGTTAAAGCTTCTGAACCGCCATTAGTAACATAAATATTCGTATTATCAAAATGCATATTCCACTCTTTATAGTATTTTTTTACAGCTTCAATTAATACCATTTCACCTTGTGAATTACCATAAGAAATAACTTTTTCATCAAACTTACGAATACTCTCCATAAACTGCATAGGTGTTTCAATATCTGGTTGACCAATATTCAAATGATAAACCTTTTTACCTTTCGCTTTGGCAACGGTCGCATAGGGAACCAACCTTCTAATTGGCGAGGTTGATAATGCCTGGACTCTCTTTGAAATATTCATTAAAAATTTCCCCCTCAAAAAAAATAATGACTTCTGGTTAATTATAACATGGCCCAATAATATTACAATCAAAAATACTGTATAACGATACATAAATAGCCAAAAACAAAAACTCCACAGACATATTGTCTGCGGAGTTTTAAAAAACGAAATATTAACGTTTTGAGAACTGTGAAGCCTTACGAGCTTTTTTCAAGCCGTATTTTCTACGTTCTTTTTCACGTGGGTCGCGAGTTAACAAACCTGCTTTTTTCAAAGTAGGACGGAATTCTTCGTCTACTTTAAGAAGTGCACGAGCGATACCATGACGAATCGCACCTGCTTGTCCTGAAATACCGCCTCCATTAACGTTAGCAAGTACATCATATTTACCAAGAGTTTCAGTAACTTCCAAAGGTTGTTTAATAATAAGGTCTAAAGTTTTTAAACCAAAATATTTTTCTAAAGCACGGTCATTAATCACAATGCTGCCGTCACCCGGAACCAGGCGAACACGAGCAACAGAACTTTTACGACGACCGGTTGCATCATAAGTAACTTTTGCCATTTATTTGCTCCTCCTTTCCGGATCTTATCTTACGTTGATTTCTAAAACTTCTGGTTGTTGTGCTGCATGCGGATGTTCCGCACCTGCATAAACATGAAGCTTTCTGTAAATTTGGCTGCCCAAACGATTTTTAGGAATCATGCCGCGAACAGCAAGTTCGACCATCCTTACAGGGTTTTTCTTCAGCATATCACCAGCAGTAGTGAAAGTAGTACCACCAAGATATCCGGAATGACGGAAATAAGTTTTTTGTACAAGTTTTTTACCAGATAAAACTACTTTATCTGCGTTAATTACAATTACATGATCACCTGTGTCCATATGCGGTGTAAAAGTTGGTTTATGTTTGCCACGAAGGACTTTTGCAACTTCAACAGCCATACGACCGAGGGTCTTATCAGCTGCGTCTACTACGAACCATTTCTGATCGATAGTGGACGGTGTAGCCATATATGTTTTCATCCTTGTCCCTCCCTAAAATTATGCGTGTTCGATATATTTCTTCTAACCAATTCCGGGGCTAGTGGAACCGTATAGAAGTCATATGCAACAATTGTAAACATCTTTGCACATTTTGTCAAGTCTTTACTAGTAAAAAATCCCCATTATACAAAACCAGAACTGATTACTCAGTCCTGCTTTTGTTATTTTATCGCATAATTTTAGAAATTATATTCAGCACCAATGCGCCAAAATCTACCTGCATAATTTAGGTCATCGATTTTTTTATCAAAAAGATTATCTATGCCAAAATAAGTATTTAATTTCTTATTCCATTCTTTATTAACTACAAAGTTTGTAGTATTAAAAGTAGCATTATGATAAGTAAGATTATTTCCTGATCCTCTAGAATAGTAATAATCAACATTCCATTCATTCCAAAGCGTAATTGTAAAAGGTAGCTCTGTGTTATCACTATATTTTAATTGGACTGTTCCTCTATGTTTAGCACGATTAGTCAACCTTCGGTCATCAGTTTCATTAACAGCATCAAGCCAATTGTATGTAGCTTTAACCGTAAAGTTTTTATTTAACTTATGACCAATTTCGGTTTCTACACCATTAATTTGCGCTTTTGCAATATTAAAATACTTTTGTTCAATTGGTCCAGGCCCAACTTGCATTGCGTCAATTAAATTTTTAATATCATTATTAAAATAAGTTATTTTTCCCCAATTATCACCACGTTCACCTTCTAAACTAATCTCCCAGGAATTTGACTTCTCTGGTTTTAAATCTGGATTTCCGTGTATAATTACTTCCATTGGCCCCATTTTTCGATGCATATCAGCATATAACTCATAAATAGTGGGAGCCCGGTAGCCTTTTCCATAACTTGTTTTCAAACGCGTATTTTCATTAAAACTATATGTAGCCCCTAACTTTGGTGTAATATTTGAGCCAAAACTATTATGATGGTCATAACGCAACGAAGGAATTATAAATAATTTATCACTTATTTGCCACTCATCCTGCACATATCCAGCATAGGTTTTTGTTGTTTCCTCAGAGGCATTTTTTTTCATCCCCAAAAATTCATCTACATATTGATTTCTTCCAGCTTCACCCATTCTGGTAGACTCGGTTTGCGTTTTAACATACTCGCCACCATAGGTAAGAGTATGAGATTCATCTATTTTGAATGAATTTTTACCTTCAACAACATATTTTTCATAACGCATATGATCAAAGTCTGCCCAATAGTTATTAGCTAAATATTTAGGAATATAATTTTTCTGTCGTGATTCCTTTTTTAATAAACTATAATATGCACGAATCATATAATCGTTACGATTATCATAGCCATTATAACTAACTGCATATGATGATCTATTATTATTGTACCACTCTATTTTATTATTAGCCCCTTCTTCCATTGGTGGCTTAGTTATTTTGTTTGCATACTTACTCCTCAATTGTTCTTCTACAAATTGAGTTTCAAAACTAATTGTCTTGTTTTCTGCTAAAGCATAGTCGGCATTAAAGTTAAGATATCTTTTCGTACCATACATATTAGTATCTGAACCTTCTGGAAAAGTAATTTCTCGCACATCTGTTAAACGCGCGGCTGTCTTGAAACTCCATTTGCCTTGTTGGCCGCTACTGTATGATAAATAGGCATTGTTTTCATCTTTGCCTGCGCCAAAACCAACCATTCCTGATGGTTTAAACGATTTTTTCATAATGATATTAATTACTCCTGCCATAGCGTCACTGCCATACATAGCGCTTCCGGGACCACGTACAATTTCAATACGTTCTATATCACTTACATTAATCCGATCAAGCTCATAAACATTGGTTGTCATATTGGTATCTTCACCAGCCGTACGTTTCCCATCAACAAGAACCAAGCTTTTATTTGAATCCATACCTCTTACCATTAATGCTTTACCAGTCATACCAGCTTGCCCAATCTCTATTCCTGTTGCTAAACGTAGTGCATCTGTTACATTATAAGCACCAAGCCTTTTAATCTCTGCCGCATCAATGACCTCAACCGATTGCGGTACTTTTTTCTCTTCTAGTGGAGTTCTGGTGGCAGTAATTATCATCTGATCTAACTGAAACTCTTCAACCGGAGCTGCCAAACCAGTCGAATGAAAAAGGCCTAAAGTACATGCTACCAACAATGACTTCTTTTGTGAAAAAAATATTGACATTTTTTCTTATATCCCCCTTAGATTGTTGTTCTTCTAATTGAATACAACTGTATTATAGAAAACACTATTAACCCGGCTGATATTATTTATAGGTTATCTTATGCTAACTCAATATTTATGTTTACCTCGGCTAACATATGTTAGTTTAAACCGCCGTCACATTCTTGTCAATCTTTTTTTAATAAAAAAAAGAGCTTATTATAAATAAGCTCTTTCTACTTATAAAATACTTCATCTAAGAATAATCCTTGCGGTGGTGCTGCTTTTCCCGCTAAGCGCCTATCTCGAGCAGCTAGAATAAGTTTAAAATCTTCTACAGTTATTTCTGACCAGCCTACTTTCATCATTGCGCCAACAATGTTTCTTACCATTTTATATAAAAAACCATTTCCTTCAATCGTAAATATATATTCGTTTTTATGTCTAATCCAATCTGCTTTATAAATTGTACGCACCGTTGTTTGTGCAGAACTGCCAGCTGAGCGAAAGGCAGCAAAGTCATGCTCGCCAACAATTACCTTTGCGACTTCTTGTAAAAGCAATAAATCTGGTTCTTTTTTTATCTGCCATCTAAAATCTCTTTGAAAAGGATTATTAATCTTTGTATATAGTAATCTATACTCATATCTTTTTCTAACAGCACAATAACGTGCATTAAACTGTTTTGATACTTCCTCAGCCGCGAGTACTACTATATCTTTTGGTAAATAACTAACCATCGCTTGTACTATTTTGCTTGTAGGCACTTTGCCCGTAGTAGCAAAAGAAATAACTTGCCTACGCGCATGTACTTTTGCATCCGTTCTACCTGATGCAACAATTGTAATTTCTTCTCTAAATAGTTTTGTTAATCCTTTTTCTAAAATTTGTTGGACACCGATACCATTTTTTTGCCTTTGAAAACCATTATAATTGCTACCATCATAAGCCACCGTTAACTTCAAATGCTTCTTCATGCTAACCCCCAACGCAAAAACGATAATACAACTATTAAAATGGCTAAACTCACTCCTGCAACTCCATCTCTTTTATGATATTGCAATTCATGCATTCTGGTTCTACCTTCTCCACCCCGATAACATCTAGCTTCCATCGCAACTGCTAACTCATCTGCTCTTCTAAAAGCACTAATAAAAAGTGGAATTAAAATTGGCAACAAACTTTTAATGCGTTTAATTAAGTTTCCTGATGAAAAATCAGCGCCTCGAGAGGCCTGCGCTTTCATAATACGATCCGTTTCTTCAAGTAAGGTTGGTATAAAACGCAAAGCAATAGTCATCATCATTGCTAGCTCATGAGCTGGCACACCAAGCTTACGGAAAGGTTTTAATAATGCTTCAATCCCATCAGTCAAAACGATCGGTGAAGTTGTAAACGTTAAGATTGAAGAAATCATTAATAATAGTATTAAACGCAAAGACATTTTAATACCCATTGCTAACCCTTCTTTAGTAACTGTAAAGTATTTCCACGACCAAAGTTCTTCGCCTTGCCCCGTAAAAACATGAATTGCTAAAGTTAATACAATAATAATCCACAACGGTTTTATCGATTTTAATACTAGGTAAACTGGCAATTTTGAAAGCATAATTATCCCAAATAAAAAACTAATAATTATGGCATAAGAAATTGGCTCCGTTGCCAAAAATACACCGATTATATAAAGCAGAGATGCAAGAATCTTACTGCGTGGATCCAGCTTATGAATAGGAGATGTACCTGGATAATATTGTCCAAGAGTAATATCACTAAGCATTTATTTAAGTCCCTCCCACTCTAAAATAGCAGTTACAAGGTCTTGCTTTTGTATAACGTCTTCCGCAATATTTAAACCACGTGCATTCAAACATTCTGCTAGTTTAATTGTTTCTGGCACATCAAGTCCTACCTCTTTTAAAAGTTTCCTTTGTTTTTGAAAAACTGTTTGCGGTGAAGCATCAATTACAATCTTACCTTTCGACATAACTAGTAAACGATCGGCATATGTAGCTGCTTCTTCCATACTATGAGTAACTAAAATAACAGCCATTTTTCTAGTTTCATAAAGCTCGCCAATTTCTCTAAAAATATCATCTCTTGCTTTCGGATCTAGTCCTGCTGACGGTTCATCCAAGATTAGATAATCTGGTTCCATTGCTAAAATTCCTGCTATTGCTAAGCGCCGCATTTGCCCACCTGAAAGTTGAAAAGGAGATCGCAAGGCATATGTATCGTAATCTAGATTAACGCACTTTAATGCCGAACGTACAGCACGCTCAACCTCTTCTTCTGATAAACCCTTATTGCGTGGTCCAAATGCGACATCTTCATAGGCTGTTTCTGCAAATATTTGATGTTCTGGATATTGGAATACCATACCAACTTTATTTTTTGCCGATTTACAATCTCTCGATTTAATATTTATATCTATATTATCGATTTTTACTGTGCCACAATCTGGCTTTAACAAAGCATTAAAATGTTGCATTAAAGTTGACTTACCACTGCCAGTAGATCCAATTACCGCTACAAATTCTCCTTTTTTTATTTCCAAGGAAATGTTTTTTAAAGCGGTCCTTTCATAAGGAGTTTTTTTCATATATGTATAAGAAATATTGTCTAATTCAATGGACATAATGCTTTTGCCAACTCCTCATGCGTAATAATGCCTGCTGGTAATCGCTTGCCAGCAAGTTTCAAGTCTGCACTAACCTCCGCTGCCAAAGGAACTTCTAGCCCTAACTCTTGTATTAATTCTACTTCACTAAAAACGGTCTTCGGCGTACCTTCCGTTACTAGACAACCATCTTTCATCACAATAATACGATCAGCTAATAGTGCTTCTTCCATTTTATGAGTGATATAAATAATCGTGATTTTTTGCTCTTTATTTAATCTTAATACTGTTTCAACAATCTCTGCCCTACCTTGTGGGTCTAGCATCGCTGTCGGTTCATCCAACACAATGCAACGCGGTAAAAGTGCTAATACACCAGCAATCGCTACACGCTGTTTCTGTCCCCCCGATAATAGGTGCGGAGCATGCTTAGCATACTCTGTCATTTTAACAGTTGCTAAAGCGGCTTCTACGCGCTTTCTAATTTCAGAGTGTGGGACCCCAATATTCTCGGGTCCAAAAGCAATATCTTCTTCAACAATAGCTGCAACAATCTGATTATCCGGGTTTTGAAAAACCATTCCTACACTTTGTCGAATTGCCCAAATATTTTCTTCTTGATCCGAGCTAAGTCCGTTAATTATACATTGTCCGCTAGTTGGTCGCAAAAGTGCATTAAAATGCCTAGCTAAAGTTGATTTGCCAGAACCATTAGTTCCAATGATAGCAACAAACTCGCCTTCTTTTATCTTCAAACTAATATTGTCTAATGCCTTTATTTCATTATCTTGTCCATCAAGATAGACATGCGAAAGTTTTTTTGTTTCGATTATTGTTTCCATTTATATTTAATCTCCTGTGCATGACAAATTCATCAGCTTTACATCTTAATAATTATATTATTATTAAGATATATCGTCAACCATAACCTTACTTGTGGTTAACTTTATTGCTATTCTAGTTATCAATAGCTGTTTACCCTGCACAACTTAGATTGTTTTTATCAAGTAAAAAAAAATTGCAGAGATTAAAAATCTCTGCAATCACAACTACTTATGTACTTAGATTAGACTAATTCTAAAATTGCCATTTCTGCTGCGTCGCCACGACGGGGTCCCAGTTTATAAATGCGAGTATAGCCGCCATTACGATCAGCATACTTTGGAGCAATTTCATCAAAAAGTTTTTTGGTCGCTTCTTCATCAACAAGGAAAGCCAGAACCTGACGACGAGAATGTAGATCGCCTTGCTTTGCCAAAGTAATCAATTTTGCAGCCAAGCCGCTAACTTCTTTTGCTTTGGTTGTAGTGGTTTCAATTTTTCCATGTGTGAAGAAAGAGGTCAAAATGCTGCGAAACAGAGCCTTGCGGGCGCTGGAATTGCGGCCTAATTTTCTATATGCCATTTTTTTCGCTCCCTTCTGCTATTCTTCTTCGGAATTGCGCAAGCCCAAGTTTAAATCAGCTAATTTTTTCTTAACTTCTTCAAGTGATTTACGTCCTAAATTGCGTACTTTCATCATGTCTTCTTCTGATTTTTGAATCAATTCTTCGACAGTATTGATGCCAGCTCTTCTAAGGCAATTATTAGAACGAACTGATAAGTCAAGATCGTCAATCGGAGTAGCTAAAGAACTTTTTGCCAGTTCCGCAGGTGTTTCTTCCTGCGTTGTTCCCTCCTGCATTTTAATAACAGGAGCATGGGATGTTTTCCCAATTTCAAACAATCTTAAGTAACCAATCATAATACCTGAAGCTGCATTTACTGCTTCATCAGGCATGATACTGCCGTCAGTCCAAACTTCCAGCGTCAACTTATCATAATTGGTAACATTACCGACACGAGTATCTGTAACACCAAACTTTACTCTTGTAATTGGCGAATAAATAGAATCTACCGGAATTAATCCGATAGGCTGATCTGCTTTCTTGTTCTTATCTCCTGCTACATAACCTTGACCTTTATCAACATGAATTTCCATGCTAAATACAGCATCTTCGTCCAATGTAGCAATATGCAAATCCGGATTTAAAATTTCAATATCAGCATCATGTATAATATCGCTTGCGGTTATTTCTTGTTCGCCGTTCGCTTCGATACGAATAATCGTTGGTTCATTATTATACATCTTTAAGCATAATGCTTTGATGTTAAGAATAATATCAGCAACGTCTTCCCGTACGCCGGGAATTGTGGAAAACTCATGAAGCACTCCCTCAATTTTAACAGCTGTAACAGCTGCTCCCGGTAGAGAAGATAGTAATACTCTGCGCAAGCTATTGCCCAGTGTAATACCATAACCACGTTCAAGCGGCTCCCAAACAAACTTACCATAGCGTCCATCCTCACTAATATCGGAGGTAACTAACTTTGGATTTTCAATTTCTATCATGCGGAAAGCCTCCTCTTTGGCGTATTACCACAATACGCGTAATATTTGGTGGCAGACGGTCCATTATTTCGAGTACAATTCAACGATTAAATGCTCAGCGATAGGTACATCAATTTCCTCACGAGTAGGAAATCTATCAATTTTTCCGCTAAGGTTTTGAGCATCAAGAATCATCCATGCCGGGATTGTCTTGGTAGCCAAAGTTTCAGCCATTCCCTTGAAATAATCTTTTGCACGGCTTGCTTCATTAACTGAAATTACATCGCCAGCTTTAACTAATGCTGAAGGAATATCTAAACGTTTACCATTAACAATAATATGTCCATGTGTAACTAGTTGACGTGCTTGGCTACGACTTTCAGCTAAACCAAGACGATAAACAACGTTATCAAGTCTTCTTTCCAACATAATTAAAAGGTTTTCACCAGTAATACCTTTTTGTTTTTCAGCACGTACAAAGCAATTATGGAATTGGCGTTCTAGCATACCATAAATACGACGAGCTTTTTGTTTTTCACGTAATTGAATACCATATTCAGATACTTTTTTGCGGGATTGGCCATGTTGACCAGGTGCATAAGCACGAACCGCAAAAGCACATTTATCACTGTAACATCTATCGCCTTTTAGAAATAGTTTTACTCCTTCACGACGACATTGACGGCACACAGCCTCTGTATATCTTGCCATTAGTTATTTACACCTCCCCTTAATTAAACTCTTCTACGTTTCGGCGGACGGCATCCATTATGTGGAATAGGAGTAACGTCCTTAATTGCGTTAACTTCAAGTCCTGCAGCTTGCAAAGAACGAATAGCAGCTTCACGTCCACCACCCGGTCCTTTAACAAATACTTCAACTTGTTTTAAACCATGTTCCATTGCAGCTTTAGCAGCTTGTTCAGCAGCCATTTGAGCAGCAAATGGAGTGCTTTTACGAGAGCCACGGAAACCCATGCCACCAGCACTAGCCCAACTCAATACGTTTCCGCGAGTATCGGAAAGCGTAACGATTGTATTGTTGAAAGTGGAACGAATATGAGCCACTCCGATCTCGATATTCTTACGTTCTTTTCTTTTGGTACGTACAACTTTTTTTGCAGCAACCACTCTTGCATCCCTCCTTACCGATTATTTCTTTTTACCTACTGCGCTACGTTTTGGTCCTTTACGGGTACGTGCGTTATTTTTAGTATTTTGACCACGTACAGGCAAGCCCATACGATGTCTTCTGCCACGATAGCAGCCTATTTCAACTAATCTTTTTATGTTGAGGGATTCCTCTCGACGGAGGTCACCTTCTACCTTGTAATCATTGTCAAGGGTTTCACGGAGTTTCGATATCTCATCTTCAGTAAGATCTCTTACACGAGTATCAGGATTGATTCCTGTTTTTGCAAGAATCTCACGAGAAAAGGTTAAACCAATACCATAAATATATGGCAAAGCATATTCAATACGCTTGTCTCTTGGTAAATCGACACCAGCAATACGTGCCATTAACAATACACCTCCTTTTTATCCTTGTTTTTGTTTATGTTTAGGGTTTTCACAAATTACCATTACGTGACCTTTACGTTTAATAATTTTGCATTTTTCACATATTGGTTTTACAGATGGTCTGACTTTCATATTAATAAACCTCCTCTTGCCTGCAAAAAGGCTATTTGAATCGATACGTGATTCTTCCACGATTTAAATCATATGGAGTAAGTTCCACGGTCACTCTGTCGCCAGGCAAAATTTTGATGAAATTCATGCGTATCTTACCAGATATGTGTGCGAGAATCACATGACCGTTTTCCAACTTCACTTGGAACATGGCATTGGGCAGAGATTCTAAAATCGTGCCTTCAACCTCAATAACATCCTGTTTTGACACAGATAATAACCTCCTTGTCAGTTAGGCGTATAGCCTGAAATAAAATTATAAAGTTTAACTCCCCGTTAGGCAAGTCTAGTCAGTATTTCTGGTCCATTAGAGGTAATCGCTACAGTGTGTTCAAAATGTGCTGATGGTTTACCATCTCTAGTAACTACCGTCCAACCATCTTGCGCAACTTTTACCGATCTTAATCCTAAATTGACCATTGGTTCAATAGCAAGCACCATACCTTCTGTTAATAAAGGACCACGCTTAGCAAAACCATAATTGGGCACTTCTGGTTCTTCATGTACCGATCTGCCAATTCCATGACCGACATATTCACGTACGATAGAAAACCCTGCTTGTTCAGCGTGTTTTTGAATCGCCTCAGAAATAGCTCCAAGTTTATTGCCGGCAACCGCCTCTGCAATCCCCTTATAAAGGGCATTTTGAGTTTCGTCAACAAGTTTCTGCGTTTCATCGGCAACTGTTCCTACTGTAAAAGTTACAGCACTATCACCGTTAAACCCACCTAATGTAGCACCACAATCAACACTAACAATATCACCCTCCGCAAGTTTGCGGGAACCGGGAATTCCATGAACAACCTCACAGTTTATTGAAACACAAATGCTGGCAGGAAAACCATAGAGTCCTTTGAAAGCTGGTTTTGCACCCTGCTCTCTAATAGTCTTTTCGGCTACTCTATCCAATTCTTGTGTCGTTATTCCAGGTTCTACTACCTTGCCGACTGCCTCCAACGCCAAAGCCACGACCATGCCGGCTTCACGCATATAACGTACTTCACGTTCGGATTTTAAAAGAATCATTAGTTTCCGCCTTCAAGACTACTCTTAACATCACGATATACTTTATCAATAGCTTGCAAGCCATTAATTTCTTTATATACGCCTTGCTCTTTATAGTACTCAATGAGAGGGGCTGTTTGGCTGTGATAAACTTCCAAACGCTTCTTGACGGTTTCTTCTTTATCATCGTCACGCTGATACAATGCACCGCCGCATTTATCACACATAGCTTCAACTTTGCTAGGGTTGTATTCAACGTGGTAAGTAGCTCCGCAGGCTTTGCAAATGCGTCTTCCTGTTACCCTGCTCACCAGTTCTTGATCTGGAACAACGATATTTACAACACCATTGAGTTTAATTCCCAAATCAACCAAAATTTTCTGTAAAGCAACTGCTTGATCTTCAGTCCTTGGAAAACCATCCAAGATAAATCCTTTAGCACATTCCGGATTAGCTAGGCTTTCCCTAACAATGCCAATAGTGACACTATCAGGTACCAAAGTTCCAGCGTCCATATATTTTTTTGCTTCTTTACCGAGCTCTGTACCTTTTTTGACCGCAGCACGGAACATATCTCCCGTAGAAACATGAGGTATTTTATACTCCTCAATTAATTTCTCTGCTTGAGTTCCTTTACCTGCACCCGGAGGTCCCATTAAAAGAATATACATGTCAACGTATTCCTCCTATTTCATAAAACCTTGATAGTGTCTCATTAAAACTAGCGACTCTATCTGTTTCATTGTATCCAGGGCAACACCAACTACGATTAATAACGCCGTTCCACCGAAATAGACTCCCTCAATACTGGTAATCCAAACAATGATATTTGGCATAATCGCAACCAATGCTAGAAAAACTGCACCAGCAGTTGTAATCCTTGACATGATTTTATCAAGATAATCCGTAGTCGGTTTTCCTGGCCTAATGCCTGGAACAAAACCACCGTATTTCTTGATGTTGTCGGACATGTCCGAAATATTCATGCTTACTGCTGTATAGAAGTAAGTGAAAAATACAATCAAGAGTAAGTACAACGTTGTTTGTAATGGCGTTCCCCAAGCAAACCAACCTGCAGCGGTTTTTACCCATGGCACTTCGATGAATTGCGCAATCGTAACGGGAAACATAAGTACGGATGAAGCAAAAATAATTGGAATAACACCTGCTTGATTAACTTTAAGCGGTATATAACTAGTATGTCCACCATACATTTTACGTCCTACAACTCTCTTAGCATATTGCACAGGAACTTTACGAATTCCCTGCGTAATTGCCACGACAAAAACAACCATAACAACGGCTAGAATAGCAAAGGCAAGCACACTAAGAATGTTTACAGTACCCGCTTTTATATAGTTGTACATTACAACAAGACCATCTGGCAACCTTGATACGATACCCGCAAAGATAATCAATGAAATACCATTACCAATACCCTTAGCAGTAATTTGTTCACCAATCCACATCAGAAAAACAGTTCCTGCAGTAAGAGTAATCGCAATCATTAGTATTGATGCGACGCCAGGATCATTGATTGCAACACGGAGACCAATGGCCATGCCGATTGCCTGAATAAAACCAAGTACGACTGTACTATAGCGTGTTAATTTGCTAATCTTTTTCTGTCCCTCTTCGCCTTCTTTATGCCATTGCTCCAAAGTAGGTATCACAGTCTTTAACAACTGCAAAATAATGGAAGCATTGATATAAGGCGTAATGCTCATAGCAAAAATTGAAAACTTACTTAAAGCACCACCGGAAAACATATCCAATAAACCAAATAAGTTACCACTAGTAAAAAGTTGTTCAATCATCGCTGCATTAACGCCGGGAACAGGGATATGTGTTCCAGCCCTAAAAACTATGAACATGGCCAATGTAAAGATTACCTTTTGCCTGAGTTCCGTAATTTTAGCGATATTAGAGAGGGCTGAAAACACTTAGATCACCTCTACTTTTCCGCCGGCTGCAATAATTTTTTCTTCTGCAGACTTGCTGAAGCCCATTGCTTGAACGGTTAGAGCTTTAGTCAACTCTCCGTTACCAAGAATGCGAACTCCGTCGCGAATATTCTTGACAATTCCAACTTCAATCAAAAGTACAGGATCAACTACTGTGCCATCTTCAAAGCAATTTAATGTTTCAATATTTACTTCAGCATATTTCACGCCGAATTTATTATAAAATCCACGTTTAGGCAAACGTAGGTATAAAGGTTTTTGACCGCCTTCAAACCCAGGACGCTTTACACCGCCAGAGCGAGATTTTTGTCCTTTATGTCCATAGCCCGATGTTTTGCCAAGCCCCGAACCGATACCACGTCCTACACGGACAGCTTTTCTTTTAGATCCGGGAGCCGGTGATAATTCATGCAAATGCATTGCGGCACCTCCTTGTCTTAAGCTTCTACTTTTTCAACTTTCACAAGGTGTTCTACCTTATGAATCATACCTCTGATAGTAGGCGTATCATTTTTCAGAACGCTTGTACCAATTTTTCCTAATCCCAAAGCCTTTACAGTTGCGCGTTGATCTT
>DVNI01000018.1 GCA_018714505.1 Candidatus Avacidaminococcus intestinavium | reverse complement strand
TGGTGGTAAATCTGCATCATTAGGTGAAATGACTTCAAAAACTGATGTACCAGTTCCTTATGGTTTTGCAACTACCGCATATGCTTATAGATATTTTATCGATAACAGCGGCTTGCATGAAAAAATGGAAGCGTTACTTGCGGAACTTACAGATGTTGAAAATAGTGCTTTATTACGTGAAATAAGTGCTAAGTTACGTGAAGCTATTATGGCAGAAGAGATGCCAGAAGATTTAAAGGCAGCTATTGCAAAAGCTTATGCAGAGCTGGCACTTAAAGTAGGAGAAGAACTACCATTTGTAGCTGTTCGTTCTAGTGCTACGGCAGAAGATTTGCCTGATGCTAGTTTTGCCGGACAACAAGATACATATTTAAATGTACAAGGTGCAGAGACAATTATTGCTAAAGTAAAAGAATGTTATGCTTCTTGTTTTACAGATAGAGCGGTATATTATCGCGAAAAACAAGGGTTTGATCATCTTGATGTTGCACTTAGTGCTGTTATCCAAATGATGGTATTTTCTAAGGCTTCCGGTGTTATGTTTACAGTTAACGTTGCTAACGGTAATGATGAAAATATTCTTATTGAAGCGGCATATGGTCTAGGTGAATATGTTGTACAAGGAACAGTTACACCAGATAGTTATACAGTAGCCAAAGCCACTAATAAGATTGTGGAATCTAATGTTAATGAACAAGATATTATGTTAGTGCGCAAAAAAGGCGGAGATTGTGAAGAATTACCAGTACCTGCTGAATTAAGAACAAAACAAACGTTAACAAATGAACAGATTTTAGAACTTGCAGATTATGCAAAGAAAATAGAAAAACATTACGGTTGTTATATGGATATTGAATGGGGTATTGACGAGCGTACTAATAAATTATGGATATTGCAAGCTCGACCAGAAACGGTTTGGTCAAGACGTAATAAAGAGGACGCGAAGAAAGAAGTTAGCAGCCTTACTGGTTCAGTAGCAGATCGTAAAGTTATTGTAAAAGGTTTACCTGCAAGCCCTGGACAAGTTTCTGGTAAAGCACATGTTATTCTTGATCCAGCATTAATTGATGAATTTAAAGAAGGCGAAATTCTTGTTACTGAAATGACTGCGCCTGATTGGGTTCCTGCTATGAAAAAAGCTAAAGCAATTGTTACAGATTCGGGTGGAATGACATGTCATGCTTCTATCGTTAGTAGAGAATTAGGTATTCCTTGTATTGTAGGAACTAAGAGTCGTGGGGAATCTGCGACAAAGACTATTAAAGATGGACTGGATATTACAGTTGATGCAACAAACGGTGTTGTTTATGAAGGAATTATTGAAAGCAAAAAACAAGCGGAGCCGACTGGACAGTTGGTTGCGGCAGAAACATTCCCAGTTACTGGTACCAAGATATATATGAACCTTGGTGACCCAGAACTAGCTGACAAATATTCTTCACTACCTTGCGATGGAATTGGGTTGATGCGCGAAGAATTTATCTGGACTACCTATATTCATGAGCATCCTTTGTATTTAATTAAAATGGGTCAACCAGAGAAGGTTGTTGATCAATTAGCTGAAGGGTTTAGGCAAGTCTGCCAAGCAATGGCACCAAGACCTGTTACTTTGCGTTTTAGCGATTTTAAATCAAGTGAATATAGAGATTTAAAAGGCGGAGATGAATTTGAACCATATGAGCCGAGTGCATTACTAGGTTGGCGTGGTGCTTCACGTTATTATGATCCTAAATATATAGAAGCATTTAAATTAGAAATTAAAGCTGTGCGCAAAGTGCGTGAAGAATTTGGCTTGAAGAATTTGAATGTTATGATTCCATTTTGTCGTAGTGTAGAAGAATGTGAAAAAGTTACGGCTTTAATGGCACAGGAAGGCCTAGTTCGTGGTAAAGATTTCAAAGTATGGTTGATGGCAGAGATTCCAGCAAACATTATTTTAGCTGATCAATTTAATAAATTTGTTGATGGTTATTCAATTGGTTCAAATGATTTAACCATGTTAGTACTTGGCTGTGATCGTGACAATGATACAGTTTCACATATTTTTGACGAACGTAATTTAGCTGTTAGACGAGCTATTAAGCATTTGATTGATGTTGCACATAAAGATGGTAAAACAGTTTCTATTTGTGGACAAGCACCAAGCGTTTATCCTGAATTTGCAGAATTCTTGGTACGTAGTGGTATTGATAGTATGTCTGTAAATCCTGATACCGTTAAATTTACAAAGAAAATGGTCGCACAAGTAGAGCAACGCATTATGTTAGACGCATTAACTGGTAGAGGTAAAGCAGAAGAAGCTGATTTAATTTGGTAATAACTTTGTTATAATACAAAAAGATAAAATGGATAATGCTATTTAACACAAATGAAGTGCATCTTTAAGGATGCACTTCATTTGGTTATTTAGATGATTTTTATTCTTAGTATTTAAACTATATATTGAACTTAAAACGATGTATTTAAAATATATTTGCTATACTGTTCGATAAAAAAAGGGTTTTTACGAAAAATAGCGTATAAATAAGCATACACTATTTTTCTCTTGCGGAAGGAAGTGAGTAAAATTCCACTAAGTAGCAGACAAAAACGAATTGCCGAAATAGTGCGACAAGATGGTCCAATTACTGGAGATAATATTGCTGAACGACTAAGTGTTACAAGGGCAGCATTGCGCTCAGACTTAGCAATTTTAGTGATGAGTGGCATTTTAGATGCGCGTCCGAAAGTTGGTTACTATTATACAGGTAAAAATACTTTGGGAATGTTGATGGAAGAAATCTCGGAAATTCGTGTAAGAGATCTTCAATCTGTTCCTATTGCTATAGGCAACAATAAAACTGCATATGATGCTGTTGTCACCATGTTTTTGGAGGATGTGGGCACGGTTTTTGTTGTTGGCGAAAATAGTACGTTGCTTGGCGTTGTATCGCGTAAAGATTTACTAAAAACAGCAATTAACAAAGGTTCTGATTTACAAAAGATACCAATTGTAATGGTTATGACGCCATTATCGAAGCTGATTGTAGCAGCGCCGGATGATTCTGTTGCTACTGCAGCTCGCCGTTTGATTGACAATGAAATCGATTGTTTACCTGTTGTGAAGGTGCTAAATAATGATAAGCATTGTATGGAGGTTGTCGGTAGGATAACAAAGACTAACTTTACGCGTCTATTAGTTGATTTAGCAGAAGGAAAGGGAGGGAGCTATCATAGCTAGATTGCCTATCATTTATGCAGTTTCCGATTCTATCGGAGAAACCTCAGAAGCCGTTGCCAAAGCAACGATTAGTCAGTTTGAGGTACAAGAAAAAGTTGATATTATCAGAATACCTTATTTAAAAGAACCAGAACAAGTATACGCATTGGTTAAAGAAGCCAAAGAAAATAATGCTGTTATTTGTCATACCATTGTGTCACCTGAATTAAGGGAAATAATGGCAGTGGAAGCAGGCAAGCATGATGTTGAAGTTGTTGATATTATTGGACCAGTTTTACGAGCGGTGCAAAAGACATCAGGTTTAGTGCCTAAAAACGAACCAGGTCTTATTCATGCTTTGGATCATGAATATTTTAAAAGAGTTGAAGCTATTGAGTTTGCAGTAAAATATGATGATGGTAAGAACCCTTGGGGATTATCAAAAGCGGATATCGTCTTGATTGGTGTATCAAGAACTTCAAAGACGCCTTTAAGTATGTATCTTGCACATAAACAGATTAAAGTTGCGAATGTGCCTTTAGTTCCAGAAATTACTCCGCCGGAGGAATTATTTAAAATACCACCGCATAAAATTATTGGATTATTAATCGATCCTTTTAAACTAAATGAAATTAGGATTGAACGCTTAAAAACAATGGGACTAGCTGATAATGCTACTTACGCAGATATGAATCGAATAAATGAAGAATTAGAATTTGCTCATAATATTATGCGTAAAATACATTGTAAGATAATTAATGTCTCAAATAGAGCAGTAGAAGAAACAGCAGGCTTAATTTTAGAGTACGCAATCAAAAGTTTGAATAAATAAAAAAATAAACCCCTTGGCTGCTTAAGTTAAGCAGGGGTAGGGGTTTATTTTGTCAGTGGAATAGGCCTTGCCGAACATTGTAAGTTATGTCATCGGTGTAGATTAGCCCATCTGCGCTACGTCTATTAGGTAAATCTTGGGTAGAGCCAGTAAAGGCGCTATCTGGCGCATTAATTCGAACATTGTCAGTAAAGTGAGCGTCTTTATTACCCCAATTAAAAGATCCTTGTTCTGCATTAATTGTAACTGTTCCATCACTAAAGGCGATATCACCAGTAACAACTGCATTTTTGTTTTTGCCATAGACATGTACTTCATCACCCGTAAAAACTAAAGAATCTTGGGTGAGGGTGATATTGCCATAAGCGTGTACCTCTAAAGAGTAAAGTTCTACTTGTGCTTGATCGGCGGTAATAAGCCGGCTACCAGTATCGACAGAAACATTACCCTCAAGATAATAGATGCCACGTAAGGGATCAAAAGATTGTTTATCGTATTTTATTGTGGGTTTTGCAAAACAACTGACTGGCACTAAAAAAATCAGTAAGAACGCTATAAAAAGTTTTTTCATAGATTTATACCTCCATAATTCTAATTATAGCAAACAATCACACTAAATTACAAAAATTATAGATTTAATTAGTCCAGTAAGTAATAGTCTATAAAAAGATGAAAGATACTAAGTTTTTAAGTGAATTTGAAAATAATTTAACAAAAAAGAGGAAAACAAATTTTTTTATTGAATACTATAAATCAGTAAAGGTTTGGAATTTATAAAAGGTATTATTTATGAATGAAGAATATGAGAGTTTTAAAGAACAGGTAAGGTCACAGGCCGATATAGTCAAGGTTGTTTCCGAATATGTTGATTTAAAGAAAAAAGGTAATCGTTACTGGGGCTGTTGTCCTTTTCATGGAGAGAAAACCCCATCTTTTACTGTTACACCGGAAAAAAATCTCTTTCATTGTTTTGGCTGCCATGCGGGAGGCGACGTTTTTAATTTTGTGATGAAAATAGAAAACGTGACTTTTCCGGAGGCTATCAAAAGCTTGGCTAATAAGTACGGTATTCCAATACCTGAAAGTCATAAAACAGAACGTGAGATTTTGAAGGAGCGTACATCTAAGCAGATATTTGAACTAAATGCTTTGGCGGTAAAGTTTTTTCAAGCTTGTTTACTGAAAACTAAGTATGGTACAAATGCTATAGAATATCTTAAAGCGCGAGGCATCACGTCTGAAATCATTGAAAGATTTTCACTTGGTTTAGCGCCACCAGCCTATGATAGGCTTAATAAGGCATTGATAGAAAAAAAGATAAGCGAAGAATTACAAGTCGCGGCAGGCTTAATTGTTAAACGTCAGGATGGCAGAGTATATGACCGTTTTCGTGATAGAATTATTATTCCGATTAAGGATGCACGTGGACATGTAGTTGGATTCACAGGGAGAATTATTAATAAAGGTGAACCTAAATATTTAAACACCGGTGAAACTGATTGGTTTATTAAGCGAAAAATATTATTTGGTATGGATGTAGCCTTTAAAAATGCCAGGGTAAAGAATCAAATTATTGTTGTAGAAGGTCATATGGATGCTATTAGTCTACATGCTAATGGTATTGACTGGACCGTTGCAACAATGGGAACTGCTTTTACAGAACAACAGGCTAGACTTATTGGGCGAGTGGTACCAGAAGTTGTATTTTGTTTTGATAGTGATGAAGCAGGTTTAAATGCAGCAATGTTAGCCGTGCCTATCGCCTTTAAAGCCGGTTTAAGTGTGAAAGTGATCAATGTACCAAATGGTAAGGATCCTGATGAATTTATTCGTAAAGAAGGAAAAGACGCCTTCCTTAAACTGGTAGCAGAGGCGATGAGTGGTATGGATTATCAAATAAAACATACTTTATCGCAGAATGATTTTTCCACATTAGAAGGAAAAGTTAAGACGGTGTCGAATATATTACCGTTGCTAATAGATTGCAAAAGTGATATTGAAATTGGAAAAAGAATAAGAGAACTAGCTCAAACATTGACTGTTGATGAAAACCTAATTATCAGTGAGTTTCAAAAAGTTCGCAAAAAAGGAACTAGTAATGTTGCTAACAGGTTGATCCGTACATCTTTTGTAGTTGCAAGTAGTGCGCTAGAGCAAGCTGAACGACTTTTACTTCACTGCATGGTTAATAAAGCAGGAACGCTAAACTTATTAGAAACTTTGGAAGAATATGATTTTAGTAATGAAGAACGGCAAGAGATTTATGAAAAATGCAGGATGTTATTAAATGAAAACGTTAATAACATATCTTCAGAGTTATTTGCTACTTTAAAAGAACAAGCAGCAGCAGAGCTTGAAGTTATTTTACAATTAGAAATCGATGAAGAAAATCTAAAACAGCTAGTGCAAGATTGCGTCAAACAATTGAAAAAGGCCGCTTTAGAAAGAAAATACGAATATCATTCGCGTTTAGCGGCAGAACTTGAACAAAGTGGTGATGAAAAATTTTTGCAGGAATTAACGGAAAGTCAGCGAATAAAGAATGAGATTAGAAAA
>DVNI01000017.1 GCA_018714505.1 Candidatus Avacidaminococcus intestinavium | reverse complement strand
GAATATAATCTGCAACTCTAATTGGACTAGAGTAGACCATAAAGAGAATAAGCCAAACGCCCAAGCAGATTTCAGCTAAGAATAAGCAGATTTGCTGTGCGATTGAGATACATGAAAGATATGCTTCTGCACTCATTCCCAAGCCTACAATAGTAGCTAATGATGGGATGTTCATGTAGTCTGCCTTAAAGGTTGCAAGAAAAATGGTAGCTATTAAAAATAGGACGAAAAGAACGTCAACTGCTTTGATTGCTAAACCATGAGCAGTGAAACGGTCTTCATACTTTTGAAAAACTAAGTTATTTTGGAGGCTGGTGCCGATATAGCAGACTAGCCAAATCAGCATTCCGGCAAAACCATATAAAATACAATGTTGCAAAAACGTCATAATAGAAAATCCTTTCAAATATTTATTACATTTTGCATTGTAGGTTACTAAGCAAAATCGTGGTGACTTTACGTTTCTTTAGACAAAATAAAAACGACAGCCTAAGAGGACTGTCGTGGATTTAGAACTACCACTTAGTGTATAGGCTCAACCTATCGACTACTAAATGTACATTTCTAATAATAATTTTTATAAAAATAATTCACAATCGCAAAGATAACCAAAAGCTGAAAAACTGCTAAAGCATATTTAGATTAAGCATTTTTGACATTTCAGAGTAAAAAATAGGCAGGATGAGCTTCTAAAAGGTTCATCCTTTTTTAGTAAGTTGAGCGTTTCCCTTTATACTTAAACATGACACACTCGCGAACATAGTTCGCAAGTTTCAGAAATAAATACCTTTATTTCCTATTTTTATAGCATTAGATATTGGTGGCTTTATAACAGTCCTGTTTCATCCTGCTAAACCCAGCCAGTACCTCTTAATATCTAATGCCTTATGTAAAGGCTCGTCTGTGCCAAGTTTTTTCTTTATTTAAAATACTAAAAGTAGGTCTGAATCTTTAACCTTACGCCCATTAATAGTTTTACCATGCTTTGGATGTTTCGTTATGTCCTGCGCCCAATCTCTAATATTTAAACTAGCGTTATAATCCCGATCGAGGGCTTGTCCGCAATTAGGACAGGTCCATTCTTTTTCACCGACTTTCAGCTTTTCATTAATCTTTCCACATTTATTGCAGGCTTTACTGGTATCATAGCTGTCTACCTCTAAAAGCAGGTGACCCTCGTCTTGGTAGATGTATTCCATCATTTTTCTAAAAGAAGTTGGCTGAAAGGTAGCCAGTTTATGATTAGTATTCTTTCTTAACCAATAGTCCTTACTGCGTCTGCTCATTCTCATCGTAAAGCTGTCAAGCTGTTCCATTGCCAAGATCGGATATTTATGACTAAATTCTTTAGCTTTTTGTAATTGCCAAGCATCAAGCAGGTTAGCGTTTCTTGCCCTGATCCTTGCAAGCTGTCCTTTAATTCTTCTGGTAGTCTGAGAGCCGTCAAAGCGATGTCCTTTACTGGTTAGATAGTGCTGTAAGCGTCTTGCTTTATCATCCAAAACAAGATACTTTTCATAAACTGATTTTGACCATGTTTTCTCGCTAGATTTCATTTTCTTAGATAACTGGAAAAAGTAATTGTGGGCTAGGTTAATGTCTAAGCCAACCAGTTTTTGACGGTCTTTAGGCGACAGCTCTTTTTGCTTTTCAAATTTGGTAACTACCTGCAAAACAAAGTCGCCATTAGATCGCTTGATAATTCTTGCTTCGACTATTTTCTTATGTTTTAGATGAGTCATTGAGCGTTTGGTATGAACTATGCCAAAGTAGGGTACTTTCATTAGGTAATTGTTTATGCGATCAATTCGGTTATGATTTTGCTTAAATGTAACGCTTTTAAAATCTTCGTTATTATGCTTGTAGCTGATCCTGCCATATCCGCTTAATGAGCAGTTATGCGTGGTTAAGAAATTCAATTTGTTCTTTTCAGACCAGTATTGAATACCGTATTGCTGTCTGCGATACTTTTCAAAAGCAACCAATAACTCGGAAATCATTTTATCAACGGACTGTACGCTATAGTCCATCTTTTTAAGATCAATGCCATGTACTCTTACCTTTTTACGTGCAAATTCAACTAGATTCCTAATTAAATACTGTCTTTTCTTGCCTGAAGGCAGGTAATGAGCTAAATGCTTACTGCCGTAGTGTTGATATAAATACTTTAGGGCATAGTTAAAGTATAAGCGTCTTACCGTTTGGACCTGCTTAAAAGATTCGGTTAGATCGTCATAAATACGGTATTTATATGTTCTGGTGGAAGAAACCTTCTTCCGTAATAATTGAGCAGGGATCATTTAAAAGGTCTTTCTTTCTGCGTTTCAATGTATTTTTTTACGATTGCTTCGGTTGTGTTTCCCACACTGCCGACATAGTAGCTCGGACTCCAGATGTGCGAATGCCAGAAATATTTGCGCATTTCATCGGGAAATGCTTGAAACAGCCACTTGCCGGTAATACCTTTAAGTTTCTTAACCATCACGGTTACGCTCACTTTAGGCTTGGCACTGATAAGCAGATGAACATGATTAGGCATAATTTCCATTGCTTCAATAGTGTAGCCATTGTCCTTAGCTATTTCTAAAAGCTTGTCTTTTAAGGCATTCACAACTTTATCGGTATTAAAAGCATGTACCCGATATTTAGTAACCCAAACCACATGATAGTGCAAGTCATAAACATAAGAGCGTTCCTTAATTGGTTTTGAAACCTCATTTTCGAATTTAAACATTACCATGTGTATTGCTCCAATCTTGATAATACCAATTAATAATCATATAAATATTATACCATATGTAATAAAAAACAAGAACAAAAAAGAGCGCCAGTTAAAGCAATTCACCACGTAAATGAATTAACGTGTCCTCTTGCAATGACTGGCGCTTATATATTGATAGAGGTGAACTTATTATGAGACATTACAAGTGAACTAGTGAAGAGCAAAATACATTGGGTGAGATGATCGACTACATTGGTGAAAATTATATTGATTCTACTACGGCATTATTTGATTATGCTAGGGCTAATAACAAAAAAGATTGGCTTGATTTACTAAAATCTTATCATTACAGCTTTATCAAACTATGTGTCTTTTCACCAAGTAGTGCTAAGTACGAGAGAACCAAGAAAGCTCATGAGCTAAAAGAACAAGGTAAATCAAATAAAGAAATTGCTACAGCTTGATTTATGGTGCTTTCAGATGTACACTAATCATGTAAGTTGTCGATACAATGAAATGAACGATCAGTTCAAAGATATTTGAAAGGATAAAAAGAATGGCAAGAAAAGTAAAGGCAGTTCCAATGCCGGATAAATACAAAAGATACATGATTGTAGATGAGAATACTGGTGAGATTTTAGATGATGCTCAAGGATATGGTTATAAGACAGCACAAAAAGCTCATTTAGCTTGGAACTACAAACATGCTACCAGCAAGCAATCACATAACCGCAAATTAAACCAGAAGTTTGTCAAAGAGCATAAAGCTTTTGTCCGTGAATGGGATGCAGTCTTGTTTGATTATTTAAAGAGTAATGAAAAGCCTAGTTACAGTGAATTTAAGGAAATGCTTGCTGACAAAGCACCAGACTTTGGAGGAAGCAGTAGGTCACTATTTTACTATTTGCAAAAGCATTAATTAAACTTTTTTTGAAATAGGAGAATTAGGCATGATTGATGATAAACTACTAAAGAAGTTACTTTGGCGATACATAATCACATTTTTGATTACGCTGGCAATTATTGAAGCTATC
>DVNI01000016.1 GCA_018714505.1 Candidatus Avacidaminococcus intestinavium | reverse complement strand
AACACCTTTCTTACGGTATCAGGTGAGTAGGTTGCAAAAATCTGCTCAAAGTTTGTAGCAACGCTGTCACTTGCCATAGAGCTGTCACGCATGACAAAATAGTATGGTTTATTTTGAGCAATTTCCTTAATTGTTTCTTCGGTGACATTTTCATCAAAGCAAGCGATGAGGAAGCCATCTGCCACATTAAACACTTTCTTGCCTGCAATGGTGCTTTCTTCGATTTTGCTTGAGAGCAACACTCCTAAATCAAGCATCACTTGGAACAGCAAGTCTTCGGGGGTTCTGTCTTCTTTGATGTTATTGGTCAGTGAAGTGAACAAGTCAGGGTGATAATCGGCAGGATTATAGTAAACATCTTTCATGTTGGTGCTGTCACATTTCAAAACACGGAAGCCTGTATCGGCTTGAGCATCGATCCCTTTTGCTGATTGACGAATTCTCTCTTTTCCTGCTTCGCATATAGTAGAAAAGCCCTTCATTCCAAGGGGAGATTGTTCATCGCACTTTTCAGCTAACTGTACCATAATAAACTTACGCTTGCCGCCATCTTCTGTGTTGGCAAGCATTACGCCGTGCGCAACTGTTGCCGACCCCGAAAAGAAGTCTAGAACTATATCGTCATTGGAAGTAAACGAGAGTATATGCTCCTTGCAAATATCAGCCACCTTAGGAGTGTCAAAAGGTACGCCTATCTCATCAAGAAAGGCTGTATCGCTTCCGCCATAGTAAATAAGCGAAGAAATGTTTTCATACATATTTTCTTTCAAAAGATACTTACTGTTAGGAATCGTTGTTTCGTCATTTCCAAAAATTATTTTTCCTTCTGCAAGCATCTTTTGCATTGTAGACGAGGGATTCCTCCAACCTCTTTCTGGAACAGGACAAGGTTTATTTGTAATCGGATGAACGAGAGGAATGAAATAGTCATCAGGAGCTTTTTTCTTGTTTGGCCACGCCATCGAAACTGGTCTGAAAACATCCCCATTCTCGTCAATCTTATTATAAGCTTTTTCTCCACCAGAAAAATCCTTTTGATCTCTCATCCAAGAACTAAACTCCTTGTTTATTTCATCGAGAGTATATGCCGCTGACAATCTAGAATAAAGTTGGTTTGCCTTTTTAATAATCGCAGAAGCGTTCTTCTTAGGTCTTTGGATTTTGTTTGTCGACAAAAATTCATATTTACTCTTTGCAAATACAAGTATGTATTCGTGTTGATATGAGATACCTTGCGCATCACCCTTTGGGTTTCTTTTGTCCCAAATAATTGTGCCTAAATCATTCTGCTCACCAAACACTTCTTGACAAATTTTTTGAAGATTTGTGATTTCATTTTCATCCATATTGATTAAAATGACACCATCATTGCACAGCAAATCTTTTGCAAGTTTTAATCGGGGATATATCATATTAAGCCAATCAGAGTGAAATTTACCATTGCTCTCATTGTTCACTCTCAAATCAAACAGGATATTGCCTTCGTCATCATATTGTCCACTTGCTTCCGCAAAATCACATTGGTTCATGCCAAAGTCATCGTTGTATACAAAGCTATCTTTGCCAGTATTATATGGAGGATCAATATATATCATTTTCACTTTGCCGAGATAAGTTTCTTGAAGCAATTTAAGCACATCAAGATTATCGCCTTCAATATAGAGGTTTTCGGTATTATCGAAATCCATGCTCTCAGAACGAATGGGACGTAGCGTTTTGGCTATTGGTGAATTAGCAAGAAGAATCGCATTTTTCTTATCCGGCCAAGTAAATTGGTAACGTTCTTCTCGCCCCTCAACTACAACAGAAGAAAGCTCTTGCCGTAGCATATCAAAATCAATAGCATATTCCACTTCGCCACTTTCATTTTTACATTCAGTCAGGCAGTTGGGGAATAACTTGCCGATTTTTTCTATATTCTCATCCACCTTATTTGGTGAATGCATTTTAAGCTTGTTCATTATCTTGTTCCTCCATTATCATATATCGTGCAAAAATTTTCTTTTGAATTCCTCAGTTGCTCTACCAGTTTAGTCTTTTTTATAGAATCTTTTTCATTGTTCATCTTGAGTTCCAGTTTGTGAATTATCTCTTCAATTTTAGGCTTGTAATAATCTAGTGCTTGATAAACAAATGGCTGTAAAGTGAGCCTGAGTGGAATAGCATTGTCGAAAACGCTCATTGCAACCCATTGTTGACTGCCGCTATAAATAAAATTCCGTGCTAATAAGCCCTTGAATAATCGGCTCATTATAATCCAGAGTACCAGAATACCCAGGAAAATTGTATAGCATAAGAATAATGGAAAGTTCGGAATCGTTCATTTCAAATATTCGTTTTATCGTTTTACGCTTCAATGTTAATTTGAAAATAGAATTGGATAATTTCTCTTTTATAAAATAAAGAAAATATACGGTTATTAAGCAGGAGGTAATTGCAAATATCAAACCAAATACAAAACCATTTTGGGTTTTCCATTCAAGCAAACTTAACCTTATCAGAACATCTTCATTGAGCAAGGTCATTACTCCCGAAAACAGCCACAAGGCAGGTAATAATATTTGCAACGGAATCTTTAACGCACTAATTAATTTAGAAAACCATTCCATTTTATACTCCCTCCAATTCCTTTTTAATTTTATTTATCTGCTGAGCCAACTCAAACTTCTTCTTTGGCTCTTTTTCTTTCCTTGCCAATTTATCAAGGCGAGTAATCTCTTTTTCAAGCATTTGCCGTTTGTCATCAACTTTAAGCTGTTCATCAAGGGTATTGCCGCTTTCAATTTGAACACCGCAGACCTGTATAATGATATTTTCCCATACGGCGTCGAGGGTTGCTCCCTTCAACTCAACTGAAAAACTTTCTTTCGGCTGCCATGGCGTCTGCATCAGCTTTATGTGATAAAGGGCTAGCTTTGCTTCCTCCTTACATTCCAGAACGAGCAGCATATTCTGAGGAATCAGTTTCGCTATGGTGGCAATCGTACGTTCGTCAAAGTCTTTCTTTTTGAGAGTAACTTGTGCCACGAAAAAGGTTTTGACTTTCTCGCCCTCAGCAATATGCACCTTGGCAGGCGATATTTCATTCACAATCGCTATTTTTGAAATATCAGCGTCAATCCTTTCCTTTGCTGCCGTATTCATTTGGAATTTTGCGTAGAAGGCTTTTTTAGGAAGCTGCTTGTGCAGCTCTGTTGCTTTGGGCAAACCCAGCATTGTGTCACCTCTTTTTTATGTTTTAACGGACCACTAAGAAACATATCAACTCAAAATCATCTAAGCCCTTAATTTCATTTGTTAAAAAGCTGACCTGACCGCCGCCTAAAAAACTATCAATGTCACTTTCTTCTTTTACTTCAATATATAGAAGAAATTACTTGCTCCGGACCATAAATCATGGGCGCAACGCGACTCCCATTACCGTCTATATTAAATATTTTTCCGTCTTCTGTAATAGCATTGCTGCCGGTAATAAAAGTATCGGCTGTAAAATTTTTCAAATAAATAGCACGCTTATCACTACTTGTCAGTTCTGTTTTATATTTATCCAAAAATGTGATATTTTTTTCTCGCAAATAGTTGAAAACTCCTATTTGTTCAAGTGTTACGGAATCACCACATCCCACAGTTGTTCCATCTTTGATTAGTTCTTCAAGTAGTGTGAAGACTTCTTTAGCTTCATTCACTGGATAAATAGCTATATTATGTCGTTCAAAGTTTTTTATTAATTTATCTATATTTGCTCTCACGTTTCTAACCACCCGTTAAAAAATAATTTTTTATATCCTATATCCATACTTAGCCATTTGGCTAGTTACTATACCTATCTTTTCTATTCTCTTAAAATACTACTTTACCTGCTAGCTTACGCAAATTGTTTAGCACTGCCGCTTATTAAATTTTTTCATACGAAAAAAGCAGGGTTAACGTTTTAGGTTAACCCTGCTTTTATTTATCTTACCACTTTAACAAATTTTTTTAATCCAATCTGCAAAAGCCGTCATAAAATCTTTTAAATGTCCTGTAGTACGTTCATCAAACTTACCATCTGGACCAATGCCTTTATCTATTTCGCCAAAATAAGCTTCTGGCGCTTGAAGAGTTGCCACATTCAAGAAAACTAAAGATTGTCTTAAATGATGATTAGCACCGAAACCACCAATGCGACCAGGTGATACACTAAGAATTGCACCGGCCTTTCCGTCCCAAACGCTTTGTCCATAAGGCCTTGATCCTATATCAACAGCATTTTTTAAAACTGGTGGTACTGAACGATTATATTCTGGGGTTACAAATAATACAGCATCAAATTCTCTAACTTTATTTCTAAATTCAATCCAAGATGCTGGTGTCTTACCCTCTTCTTCCAAATCTTGGTTAAACATATTTAAAGCACTTATATCAACGATTTCTCCTTGTAACATCGCCGGTGCCTGTCTTATCAGTTCTTCTGCGACCTTTTTGCTAAAAGAATCCTTGCGTAAGCTACCTACTAATACTGCGACTTTCTTCGTTACTGCCATGAAAAAACCTCCCCTTATCAAAAATAGATTTTACTATAACCTTATTATAGCACAATGCATACCTTAATACTCGGTTTTAAAAAATCTCTTTTATAACTTAGAGTAAGTCTTCTTGACTATCTTTTGCCATTTTTAATTGTCTAAAATGCTCATCATATAGATCGTCAGCAACAGCCATCTTTTGAATCATTTTAGTAACGGTCTTATATAGTTGTTTATTTGAAGAATAATCTGCCGGCATCAAAAAATCTACCCGTTTATTTATTAAAAGATCTTTCACTTTGCTCTGCTGTCCTTGCTTATAAACCGCAATGGAATAGCCACCATTTAATTTTACTAACTTCATGCACGGCACATCAGTTAATCCGTCACCAATATAGATCATATTGCGAAAAGGAATCCGTCGTTCATCATTATCAATATAGTTATTTAGAGCGTCATCTTCTGAAATATCTAAAATCCCTTTATTAATCCGAAATAAGAATTGTGTTTTAGCTGTATAGTTAATAGCATTACGTGGCCAAATAGCAACATTATTCACATCATAAAGAAATTCTGACGCATAAATTTCTTCAAATTTATTCTTTAGTTTAGAACCTTCAATGATTTCTTTTAATCCAGAGGAAATAATATAGTGTTCAATCTTAACCCCTTGGTCTTTAGCAAAATCATTAAGATGTTCAAACCAATTCGTTACACCAGGATAAAATTCAATGTCTTTACCTAACTTTACAAAATCTTCACGACGAATTGCTTTATCTTCTCGCTTAGCTTTTTTAATCATCAAATACATATAACCAAGAATGCGGTCCATTTTGTTTTGTTCAGCCAAAGCAGATGCTTCCTGCCAAAACTCTTCTGCCGTCATACCAAGATTCGGAATAAAAGTATATTCCTGCATATCTTTAGTACAAAGCGTTTTATCAAAATCATACATAATCGCAACTGTCTTTTTTGCGTCGCTGCTCATGCTCACACCGTCCCGTTCATTGTTTCAGCTTTACCTATGCTTATTCTATCACACACAAGCAATGCATTATACTTTTAATACTTTGCTTTGCCGAACTTGCTATAATATTAATATATTACTTAACTATTGGAGGCTTAAAAATGAAACTTAAAACTGCAATCTATACTAGGCGTTCGGTCAGAGTTTATACCGATGAAAAAGTCAGTACTGAACTGCTTAAACAGCTAATTGATGCTGCGATTCAAGCTCCCAGTGCGATGAATAAACAACCTTGGGCTTTTGGTGTAATCCAAGATAAAGCTTTACTCCAAAGACTATCAGATGAGGCCAAAGAACATTTACTAGCCTTAATACCAGAAAAACCTTATTTAGAAACTTATAAACCGATTTTTACTAATCCTGATTTCAATATTTTTTATAATGCTACAACATTACTGACTGTCCTTGCTAAACCGGAAGGACCTAACCCTAGCTGTGACGCAACCATTGCTGCACAAAATATTATGCTCACAGCACATAGCCTTGGTCTAGGTAGTTGTTGGATTGGGTTTGCACAAATAATTTTAAATACACCAGCAATCAAGAAAGAATTAGCTATACCGGCTGATTATCTAGTTGTAGCACCACTAATTATTGGCTATCCAGCAAAAGAGCTAGGTCCGATTAAAAAGCACGAACCAGAAATGCTTTTTTGGCAATAAAGCCCTCAAGCAAAAGAACTGTTGTAACTGCTAAAATGCAGCGACAACAGTTTTTTTACATTGACTTAAAAATTCATTTCTGCACCAACACGCCAAATACGTCCGGCATATCGCATCGGAGTATTTTTTTTGTCAAAAATATTATCTAATCCGGCATACACATTATAGTGTTCACCAAAGTTTTTATTCACGACAAAGTTGAAGGTGTTAAGGCTATAATTTTTACCGGAAACATTATAATCGGAAAACCATCTATTCCACATTGTAACGTTCCATTCTTTCTTAACTGGTTCAGTATAGCTTAATTTAACGGTATAAGTATTACGAGCACTGTATGACAAGCGACTATTCGTTTCTTTATTAAAAGCATCTAGGTATTCATAGTTTCCACTAAGCATCAAACCTGCGGCTAGCTCTTTCTTTAATTCCACTTCAATACCTTCTGTCTCTGAACGTCCAATATTAACATAGTGATAATCTGAACCAATATGTTCGACAGAGATTTGATCGCGCTTTTTATTATTAAAATAAGTTAGTTTACCGGCAGTCGTTTTACCTTCTTGTTCATAACTTATCTCATAGCCTTTAGACTTTTCTGGTTTAAGATTTTCATTACCACCAATACTCATCGCCCCACCGGTGCCAATGCTGTAAAGTTCTGTTGTCGACGGTGCACGATAACCACTGCCATATGAAACCTTAAATCGCGAATTATCTGTTAAGAAATATGTTGCGCCAATACTTGGAGAGGTATGACTGCCATACGTATCATGATGATCATAACGTACGGACGGAATTAAAAGTAATTTGTCTCCTAGACGATATTCATCATGTACATAAAGCGCATATTGTCCTGTCCGTTTATCAATACCTGAAACCGGTGTCATATCAGCCCGATATTCCGTGCCGACAGTCAAACGGTTATTTTCAGCAGTCTCAATGGTGTCACGCGCTTCAAAATTCCAAAATTTATATTCTTTAGTGGCTGCCATACCGGATTTTTTGTCCAATTCACTGTAGGAGGTACCAAAGGTGTAGTTGCTTTTTTCACTCTTCCCTGCATAAATTAGGCCAACAGTTTTACGCTCACTTTTATATTTGTTTAAACTTGACATGCCATTTATTTGATACTGGAGATTTTGCTTATCATATTCCGTATATAAAGCCACGCTATTGTCTTTGTCCATTTCATACTCTAGATTAAGATTGTAATTTTGCTTTGGTCCATAATAACGTGTCATCATTGCGTCTTCCCATTGAAAACGCCTAACCTTAGTAAAGTTAGCGTCTAATACTGCACTAAGTTTGCCATTTTTTCCGGAATCAAAGCGATACCAATTACTCATTTCACGACTATTACTCATTGCACCAACAGAAAAACCCGGTTTATCTGCTCTACGTGTAATAACATTAATAACCCCTGCTGCTGCATCTGCTCCATATAGAGCGCCGGCCGGACCACGCAGAACTTCTATGCGTTCCACACTGCTTAAATTTATTCTTTCTAGGGCATAAGTATTGACACTGATCATCTGTCCAAACCCTTCACCAGCTGCACGTCTGCCATTAATCAAAACCAATACATCGTTCGTCACACTACCTCTAATACTAAGTGAGTTACCAGTTCCTGTCGCTTCCGGCAAATTAACATTAGTAGCAAGCCGCAAGGCTTCTTTGACGTTCCCGGCTCCGATATTTTTAATATCTTCCTTGGTAATAACTTCCACACTGTTTGGCACTTCCTTGGCCGCCAACTTAGTGCGGGTCGCCGTGACAACAATGTCATCCAGTTTAAAAACATCCAGATCGTTATTAGCTTCAGCAGCATTACTGTATCCGGTACAAAAACAAGCTACCAGCGCCAAAGCCGTAATTTTATTTTTGTTCATCATTTTTCTCTTCCCTCACCACATAAATAATATATTCACCATCTTTTTTATCAGTTGCATAGTTTTTTAAGTAGTCACCGTCTACTTCCATATACTTTGGTGAAATTACCCCTATTTTTAAATTTTGATCCAGTTTTGCCAATTTTTCTGCTGTACCCAAATGAGCATCTGAATGGAAACTACCATTAACATGTAAGACAACGGCATTAGGATTTGCCTCACGATAAGCAAAAATGCTTTCTGCCATCTTGTCGTCTTTCAGACTTTGCGCCGCAAACATTTGCTCTACTCTTTGTCTAGCTGCGGCCATCGAATTATTCATACCGCTCATATACCCCATAAATTTTTCTTTATATTTACCTTCTGGTGCATAGGTATGACGCGGCAAATAGGCGCTATCTTTTTCATCAATTGCATCGAGGCTACCGTTCTTCGCCAGATGTGCTGCCAAAAATCTCGGTATATTTGCTGCTATAACAGGCAATTTATGTGTTTTAGCAAACTCTACCAATGGTTTATAATCAGTTTCATAATTAGGCCACGGTCTGGCTGTCGCCAAAAACTCTGTTTCTGTAATTTTTCCATCTAAATATTTATTTAACGTATCTTGTTGATCAGCCTCAAACATTTCTAGCGATAAAACCAATTTATTGCCATGCAAAATATATAATTCTTCTAATAAGTCTGCTTCTAATTTGTGCAAGCTAGCTTGGTCATGATATTCACCAAAAAAAATCACATCATAAGCGCTAAGCTCTTGCGTCATTTTTTTAAGAGTGCTTACTTTGTCAGTGCTAGTATTAACAATAATTGGTTTTGTTTTTACCTTTAAGCTATTTGCTTGTCCTACGACAGTGAAACTCCCCAATAATAAACAAGTTAACAATAATACTAATTTTTTCAAAAAAATTCCCCTTCCGCTCTTTTAATTTATCTTAAAAAATTCTACCCTCCTTTACCAATTTTCATCTACACATGATGTCAATTAGCAATAGCTAACTTTATTATGTGCTTTTCTTGTCAAAATATCCTATTTTCTTCCCTACTATAAGCAATGGTATGCTAGAATTTAACAGTTAGCCACTGCTAACTGTTAAATTCTAGCATACCATTGTAATTCAGTCAACATTGAATTATTATCCTAAATAAAAAATGGAACTGTCAAATATTTTCATATCGAACAGTCCCTTTTTCTATTTCTACTTTTAAAATTCTTTGCTACATACCACATGCACGCCTGTTTTAGCAAATTTTTGCAGTGCTTCTTCTGCCATCTGCGGGAAGTCAGCACCTGGTAAAGCAGGAACCGGAGACATGCAATCTGCCAACAAGTACAACTTACTAGCTGCTCTTGGGTCCGTTTTTTTGATTACTGCCAAAATATCTTCGACCGTTGCTTTCACGCAATGTGAACTAGCTTCACCGGCAATAAAAACGCGATCATATTTGAGCAACTTTTCAACCAAAGCCATATTAAATTCCCCAACTGCAATTTTTTTGTCTTGTTGATGCAAAACCGTCACTTCAGGAGCACACACACTATAGTTTTCAGTTAAAACCTCTTCACCCTTTAAAATAAATTCTGTCGGTGAATTACTAAAAAGTGCTTGATAAAATACACTTTCGCTTAAAATTGGTTGCAGAGCGTGATCTACTGACCCTAGCATGGTATGATAAGGCCAAATACAAAGTTGATACTTGCTAGCTTCTTCCAATTGGCGCAAATAATCAAGTGCAAGCTCTCTATTAGCAATTGGTTGCCATTTGTTCTCTATAACATCTTCGTAAGTTATAATCGTATATGGCTCTGGCATTTCGCCTTTTTCGTTACGCCAATAAGCGGAATGAAAAATCTGATAAACATAATGCGTATCTAAACTACAAATAACTTTTGCTAAACTTTGCTTATTACGATAAATAAATTCGCATAACCTCGCCACATCATTTTCTGCTCCAGGTACATAAAGATTAGCGCCTGGCATACAAAATCCTACTTGTGCATCAATAATAAAAAGGGCATCTCGTCCCAGATCACCTTGCCGTTTTGCGGCTACGACTTCCTGAGCAATCAATTCATAACGCGGCAAAAACAATTGTGCAGCTGCTTCTTGTTTATAAAAATTAGGATACATTCTTTCACTCCTTTTTCGATTGATAACGCTACATCTAATAATAAAAGATTTGGTAACGTAATTCAATCTATATCTCACAATAACTATACCCTACCCTTTTACTTCTGCTTAGGATTGTTATACAATACAAATAGAACATATTAAAGAAAAGAGGTAATTTTATGAAAACAAGCCTTTATTATGTGATGGACCCGATGTGCGGTTGGTGTTATGGTATTAGTGAAGTAATCGGTAAAATATATGATAAATATAAAGAACAAATGGACTTTGTTATTTTACCTGGTGGTATGCTCATTGATCAAAATATTCGTACAGTAACGCCTGAATTTGCTCAGTTTATGCAACAAAACATTACTCAAATTACAAAACTTACAGGACAAAAATTTGGTGCAAACTTTGAGCATAATGTTTTAAATCATCCAGCAACACTAGATAGCCTTCCAGGCAGTAAAGCGATTACACTCATGCTTAAATTAAATCCTACGCAAGCTTTAAATTATGTTAAAAAGGTTTATCACGCCTTTTATGTAGAAGGTCTTGATACTAATAACTGGGAGCTCTATGCGACTCTTGCTGAAGAGTTTGGCATTACAAGAGAAGATTTTAAAAAGGCCTATTGCTCACCAGAATTAGAAACTAAAACTAGAGCTGGTTTTAAGCAAGCCCAAAAATTAAATGTTGATACCTATCCAACGATCATCGCTCTCAAAAATGATCAAGCACACATACTCGCTAAAGGCTATATGCCCTTTGCCGAACTCGATGAATTAGTAAGTAAATATCTTTAAACTAAAAAAAGCAGTTTGCGCTTCTTAAAAGTGCAAACTGCTTTTTTATTATTTATCCATTTGAAAATATTTATTATGTTCGGTGCAAAAATCTAATAGCAAAAAAACCAGTCAACAGCGTAAATAAACAAATAATAATTTCTATGCCTGCTGGTAATCCTGGATATAGTTCACCTAAAGAGCCAAGTACAAAACCAAAAATCATTAAATAAGTAGGTCGTGGATGTTTAAGCATCAGTGTCTCTAAGATTTTAGTTGTTAACAACACACCCAAAATTACGCCTATTCCTAGCGGCACTAAAAATGGAAAATTAAGTTCACTAATGGAACGCATCGTCGTATCATAAATGCCTAGCATTAGTAACATATAAGAAACACTAATGCCCGGCAATACTAAAGCAATTGCACTAATAAACCCTGCTGTAAGCAATAACAAGATACTTGTAGAGCCACCACTTGGATCAGCACGAAAGAAATCCAAAGGCAACATGGCCAATAATTGTACAATCGCAATACCAAGCAAAATGTAAAATGCGACTTTCCAGCTTAAGTAACGTACCTCTGCTTGCCGCAAAATAAGTTGCACACTGCCTGCTACTGTTCCCATAAAGAAATATAGCATGGGCATAGGGAATTTCTCAATGAGTTGTAATAAAGGCTTGGCAAAAAGAATCATGCCTGAGCCGCTGCCTAACATAAAAAGTGTTAAGAAAATAACACTTTCTTTCTTGTGTTTAAAAAATGAGCTTACTGCAGCAACTAATTTATTATAAATTCCTAAAATAATCGCCATTGATCCGCCGCTGACACCGGGCACCAGCATTGTAACTCCAATTAGCATGCCTTTTAAGATAATAATAATTTTTTCTTTGTGCATTGTTCACCTTCTTTATAATCACTATTCTGTTGCGTAATTATCGAAATAACCTTGTACTAATACAACCGGCGTTCCTTTATCCCCACTACCGCTAGTTAAGTCACACAAACTCCCTAGCAAATCAGTATATTGACGTGGCGTAGTACCAAGTGCTTCTTCGCTACCGCACAAATCAGCTGACTTATCTTTTATTTTATTTTTAATCGCTTGTGTCATTTCCTCGCTAGTAAACGATTTCATCTCATTATCAGCTATATATTTAATTTTAATTTCATTAGGCGTACCGATCAAACCAGGCGTATAACCTGGTGAAACGACAGGATCAGCTAACTCCCAAATTTTACCTTTAGGATCTTTAAAAGCACCATCACCGTAAATCATTACTTCAAGATGTTTGTTAGTTTTTTCTTTAAAAGCTTCTTGTAATTTTGTCACAAACTCGTTTGAAGCCTGCGGGAAAAGTTTAATCGTATTCTCTGTTGCTTTATTAGAACCTAAAAGTCCATATTCACTGTTAAAACCACTACTATTTACTGGTTGAGTCATCAAGTCATCCAATCCATAAACGACCTCTGCTCCAGCTTTTTTGAGAATTCTTTTAGTTCTATTGCGTTCATGAATATTGGCAACTAGAATTTGTTTAGCATGATTCAAGGCTAGCTTAGGATTATTAGTAAAATAAATCTCAATATTTCCATCGACAGCAATTTCTTTATATAATTTCACATAGTCAATCCCTGTAAATTGGTGTGTTACACAATTACCAAAGATTTCCCGATATTTTTCTTCGGTCAACATATCTACATAAGGATTAATCTCCAGGTCATCCATTAAATCAATATCAATTAAGCTGTTACCCACTTCATCAGAAGGATAATTAAGAAATAAATGGATTTTTTTACCGCTCATCGCAATTGCCTTAAGAATCAATAAAAATCTATTCCTGCTTAAAATTGGAAATAAAACCGCTATATCATCATCATTAAATTTACTTTTAATATCAGATGCAATGTCAGCAAGCGATACATAATTACCTTGCGCACGTGCTAACAATGATTCCGTAACACCGAGGACATCTCCGTTATTTAATTGATAGTTATCCTCCTGTGCGGATTCTAAAACAGAGGTTACCACAATATCAATAAGATTATCGCCTTCTTTAACTACCGGTGTTCTAATACCACGCACTACAGTTCCTGTTGTTCTTGACAAGATTATTCCTCCAATTAAACAATAGTTCAAAATCGTACAGCTACTCATTAATAATATCATAATTACAGCCTTGTTGCAAAATAGACAAACACTTGCCAAGGTTCTAAATAAGCCAGGCAAGAAGAAAGACCCTATATAGTTTATATAGGGTCTTACATTAAAGTAACCGGCGACTATCTATCCTCCCAGACCGCTTCCAGTCAAGTACTTTCGACGTATAGGGGCTTAACTACTGTGTTCGAGATGGGAACAGGTGGATCCCCCTAGCTATCGCCACCGGATATTTAATTCTTTTGAGGATACTAAAACCCTCAAAACTTCACAGAAGAGAAATCATCGAGTTTGGACTTTTATGTCCTATTTGCCCTTTTTTCGCCGTAGCTAGTAATATTGCTGTGACGAGACTCATATACATCAGCGTTCGACTGCACGAATGTACAGGCGTTAAACGCGTGTGGAATGGTCTAGCGGAACAGTAATACTACAGGCAAAT
>DVNI01000015.1 GCA_018714505.1 Candidatus Avacidaminococcus intestinavium | reverse complement strand
AGATTTTGGCGTGCAGGATATAACATGCAATGAAGATAAATGGCATGAGGAATGTGGTGTATTTGGTATTTATTCCCATGTTGATGATGTAGCTCTTAATAGTTATTGGGGGCTTTTTGCTTTGCAACATCGTGGTCAAGAAAGCACTGGTATTGCAGTAACTGATGGTACTAATATGTTAATTAAGCGTGGAATGGGTTTAGTGCCAGAAGTCTTTAAAGATGGCGTTGGTGAACTTTCGGGACATATTGCTATCGGGCATGTTCGTTATTCAACAACAGGAGCTAGTATGCCTTATAATATTCAACCGCTTAAGGTTTATTTTGAGGGTGGAAACTTAGCTTTGTCACATAATGGTAATTTGATTAATGCTTGTGATCTTAGACGTAGGTTAACTCGTGATGGGGTAGTTTTTCAAACGACGATTGATAGTGAAGTTGTTTTGAGCCTTATTGCTAGATCGCGTAAAACGTCTATCGAGGAAAAGATTGCGGAAGCAGTTAATCAAATCAAAGGTGCGTTTTCTTTATTAATTATGACGGATGAAAAATTAGTGGCAATTCGGGATCCCTATGGGTTTAGGCCACTATGCTTAGGCAAACTAGAACACGGTTGGGTTGTTGCTTCAGAGTCTTGTGCACTTGATTTGGTTGGAGCAGAATTTATTCGTGATATTAAACCTGGTGAAATGGTGGTTATTGACGATAACGAGAAAGAGCCAGCTAGTTTTATGTATGCTGATGTACAACCGAAGAAAGCGGCTCACTGTGTTTTTGAATATGTATATTTTGCTCGTACTGATAGTATAATTGATAAACAAAGTGTGTATGAGGCACGCCTTAATATGGGACGCGAATTGGCAAAGGAAACTAAAGAGATTAAAGCTGATATTGTAATCTCTGTTCCGGATTCAGGTACGGCCGCTGCTATTGGGTATGGTTTAGAAGCAGGAATTCCTTTTGTGGAAGGTTTAACGAAGAATCGTTACGTTGGTAGAACTTTTATTCAACCAACTCAGAAACAACGTCAAAATGCGGTGCGTTTGAAGCTAAATGTTGTTGCACCTTTGGTTAAAGGTAAATCCGTTGTCATGGTGGATGACTCAATAGTACGTGGCACAACTAGCGGAAAAATTGTGAAACTCTTAAAAGATAGTGGGGCAAAAGAAGTTCATGTTTGCATTAGCTCACCGCCTGTTACAGAACCTTGCTACTACGGCATTGACACTTCTGTTCGTAAAGAACTCATTGCCTCTACTCATACTGAGGAAGAAATTAGAGAATACATTGGTGCAGATTCTTTGCACTATATTTCAAAAGAAGGATTAATGCGCGCTTTGACTGATGTGAATCCTAATGAAATGTGTTATGCTTGTTTTGATGCAGCATATCCTGACAATGCGGAACATATTATGAGACAAGATTCTAAATATTTATTTGACCAGGAAGATTAGGAGGCTAACGTAATGACTACTGACCAAATTAAAAAACAAATAACTTATAAAGATGCTGGGGTGGATATTGACGCCGGAGAAAAAGCGGTAGAACTAATGAAAGAAAGCGTTCGTTCTTCGTATCGACCAGAAGTACTGGGTGATTTAGGCTCTTTTAGTGGGTTATTTGCATTAAATACGGGTAAATATAAAGAACCTGTTTTAGTATCAGGGACAGACGGCGTAGGTACTAAATTAAAATTAGCTTTTTTAGCAGATAAACATGATACGATAGGACAAGACGTTGTAGCCATGTGCGTGAATGACGTATTAGTGCAAGGTGCAGAACCCTTATTTTTCTTGGATTATATAGCTGTAGATAAATTGGTTCCAGAAAAAATTGCGACGATTGTTAAAGGTGTGGCCGAAGCTTGTAAAGAAGCAGGTTGCGCACTGATTGGTGGAGAAACTGCTGAGATGGCTGGTTTTTATGCTCAAGACGAATATGATATTGCCGGTTTTTGTGTCGGTGTTGTTGATAAAAGCAAAATAATTGATGGATCAAAAGTAAAACCGGGAGATGTTATTTTAGGCTTACCTTCTTCTGGTGTGCATTCAAATGGATTTTCGCTAGTGCGTAAAATTTGTTTTGAGGCACAGGGCTTGACGGTGGATACTTTTATTCCTGAATTTGGTTGTAGTTTAGGAGAAAAACTTTTAACGCCAACTAGACTTTATCCTGCAACTATATTGCCGTTAGTTGAAAGATTTGAAATTAATGCCATGGTACATATTACTGGTGGTGGCTTCTATGATAATATTGTTAGAGCGTTGCCAAAAGACTGTGATGCTGTAATTGATGCAGGCGCATGGGAAATACCAGTTGTATTTCAAAAATTAAAAGAGTGGGGCAATGTTGAATGGGCTGAAATGTTCAGAACTTTTAATATGGGGATTGGTATGATTATTACCGCTAGCCCAGAAGTTGCAGCTAAAATTAGTGAATATTTACTGGAACAGGGTGAAACTTGTTATCAAATAGGTAAAGTCACAGAAGGAACGCAAAAAACAATTGTGAAGGGCGGCGTTTTTGGTGTCTGAACGCAAAATAGGCATTTTGGCAAGTGGCCGCGGTAGTAATTTACAAGCAATTTTAGATAGTATTGCGACAGGAGAACTAAAAGTTAAAGTTGCAGTAGTTATTAGTGATAAGTCAGAAGCTTATGCGTTACAAAGAGCAGAGCAATTGGGCATTGCTAACTTTGTTGTAGAACGCAAGCAATATCAAGATCCTAAAGCGTTTGAGGAAAGAATAAATAGTTTATTAATTGAGCATGAGGTAGAACTCGTTGTGCTTGCAGGTTTTATGCGTATTTTAAGTAGTCATTTTGTCGAAAAGTGGAAGTTGAGTATTATAAATATCCATCCAGCACTTTTACCAAGTTTTCCGGGCGTGAATGCACAAGAACAGGCTTTGGCGTATGGTGTGAAAACCTCTGGTTGTACGGTACATTTCGTTGATGAAGGTATGGATACGGGGCCTATTATTTTGCAAAGAACGGTGCCAGTTTTTGCGCATGATGATTTACCGGCATTAGCAGCACGCATTCTTATTGAAGAACACCAAGCGTTACCAGCAGCCATTAAATTATGGGCAACTGATAAACTCAGAGTTGAAGGACGTAAGGTAAGAATTTTAGAATAGGAGAATATCGTTGATGCAAATGAAAATAAAAAGGGCGCTTTTAAGTGTTTCTGATAAAACTGGAATTGTCGAATTAGGGAAATTTTTAGTAGAACAAGGTGTGGAGATTATTTCTACCGGTGGTACGATGAAAACCTTGCATGAGGCTGGCTTACCTGTCACTTATGTTAGTGATGTTACTGGTTTTCCGGAAATCATGGATGGTCGTGTTAAAACATTAAACCCCAAAATTCATGGTGGTATTTTAGCAGTGCGTAGTAATCGTGAGCATATGGCAGCCTTAGCACAGCACCAAATTAAACCAATTGATTTAGTTGTGGTTAATCTCTACCCTTTTCAAGCAACGATTGCTAAAGCTGGAGTAACTGAAAACGAAGCGATTGAAAACATTGATATTGGTGGGCCGGCTATGGTAAGAGCTTCGGCTAAAAACTTTAACGATGTGATTATAGTTACTAATCCTGTACATTATCAACAATTAATTGCAACGCTTGCTGAATATGGTGACGTTGCTCTTCAAAAGCGTAAGATGTTGGCTCAAGAGGCATTTGAACATACGGCTGAATATGATGCAGCAATTGCAAATTATTTGGCTAAACAATTGTTGACGGATAAATAAAGACGGGGGAATAAATGATGCGTATATTAATTGTCGGTGGTGGCGGTCGAGAACACGCTTTGGCTTGGAAACTTGCTCAAAGCACAAAAGTTAGTAAAATATATGTTTGCCCAGGCAATCCGGGTTTTAAAGGATTAGCGGAATGTATAGAGTTGCCGCTTGATAATTATGAAAAAATGGCAGACTTCGTAGAACAAGAGAAGATAGAATTAACAGTGGTTGGGCCAGAAGTCTATTTAGTAAACGGTTTGGTAGATGTTTTTGCTAAGCGAAATCTGAAAGTTTTTGGACCATCTGCACTAGCGGCTGAAATTGAAGGTTCAAAAGCTTTTTCTAAAAACTTGATGGCAAAATATAAAATACCGACGGCTTTTTTTGCAATTTTTGAAAACTTAGAAGCCGCACAAGAGTATATTAAAGAAAAAGGTACACCTCTTGTTATCAAAGCGGATGGTTTAGCCGCAGGTAAAGGGGTTGTTGTTGCGCAGACTGAACAAGAAGCTTTAGCCGCTGTCGAAGATATGATGCGGAATTTAAAGTTTGGTGGTGCTGGTGCTCGCGTTGTGATTGAGGAATTTATGGAGGGCGAAGAAGCTTCGGTTTTAGCTTTTACTGACGGCGAAACAATTGTGCCGATGGTTGCAGCGCAAGATCATAAACGGGTGTATGACAAGGATCAAGGACCAAATACTGGTGGAATGGGTGCTTATGCTCCCGCTCCAGTCATGACAAATGAACTAACTAAGAAATGTATAGACTTAGTTCTAAAGCCGGTGTTGGCTGCGATGAAAGCGGAAGGTAGAGTTTACAAGGGGTGCCTTTATGCAGGTTTAATGATTAAAGATAATGAAATTAAAGTTGTTGAATTTAATGCACGATTTGGTGATCCTGAAACACAGGTGGTTTTACCACTGCTTAAAACTGATTTAGCAGAAATAATGTTAGCCTGTGTTAATGGTACGTTAGCGGATATGAAAATAGAATGGGAAGCTAAAGCCGCAGTTTGTGTAGTTGCCGCTTCTGGCGGTTACCCAGCAAAATATGAGCAGGGACATCAGATTAATGGTTTAGAGGTGGCTCAAGCAATGCCTGAAACGATAGTTTTTCATGCGGGAACAAAATTTGCTCAAGATGCTGTTGTAAATAGCGGTGGGCGTGTTCTAGGCGTTACAGCTACTGGTGAAAATATTGCAGAAGCAAGAAATAATGCTTATGCAGCTTTGAAGAAAATACAGTTTAAAGATATGCACTACAGGAGCGATATTGCTTGGCGTGCTTTGCGTTAATAAAATCTGCGCTTTCATAAATAAAAGGGAGCGCAGATTTTTATTATCAGCATGAATGTATTGAAAGTAACAAAATTTATTTGCTGTATAAATGGTTTAGTGGTAGAATATTGTAAAATATTTAGGCAAAGGATGGTTGATGATGGCTTATATTTATGAAAAGGCGGCACATACTTTTAGTGAATACTTGTTAGTTCCGGGGTATTCAGGTACAGAGTGCGTTCCTACTAATGTTGATTTAAGAACCCCGCTTGTTAAGTTTAGAAAAGGTGAAGAACCGGCTATCACTATGAATATTCCTTTGGTTTCTGCAATTATGCAATCGGTTTCAGACGATAATATGGCGATTGCTCTTTCGAAAGAAGGCGGTATTTCATTTGTTTATGGATCGCAATCAATCGAGAGTGAAGCGGCGATGGTGGCACGTGTAAAATCGCATCGAGCAGGTTTTGTAACCAGTGACTCGAATATTACTCCGGATAGTACTTTGAAGGATATTATCGCTTTAAAAGAAAAAACAGGACATTCTACAGTGGCAGTTACATCAGATGGAACCGTAAATGGTAAATTGATGGGTATTGTTACGAGTCGTGATTATAGGGTTAGTCGAATGGGTCTTGATACGAAAGTGGCAGATTTTATGACACCGATTAGCTCTATGGTAGTTGCTAATAGCAGAACTACTTTAAAAGAAGCTAATGATATTATTTGGGATAATAAACTTAATACGCTACCTATTATTGATGATGAAGGGCGCCTTTTATATATGGTGTTCCGTAAAGACTACTCTTCTCATAAAGAGTATCCATTAGAGCTATTAGATGATAAGAAACGCCATATTGTTGGTGCTGGTATTAATACTAGGGATTATGAAGAACGTGTACCTGCATTGGTAGAAGCTGGAGCAGATGTTTTGTGTATTGATTCTTCTGAAGGCTTTAGTGAATGGCAGCGGATTACGATTCAGTGGATTCGCGAAAAATATGGTGATCGTGTCAAAGTTGGAGCTGGTAATGTTGTTGATAAGGATGGTTTCCGTTTCTTAGCAGAGGCTGGTGCTGATTTTATTAAGGTTGGCATTGGTGGCGGTTCTATTTGTATTACCCGCGAACAAAAAGGAATTGGACGTGGACAAGCAACAGCAGTTATTGAAGTTGCTAAAGAACGCGATGCATACTTTGAAGAAACTGGCATTTATATTCCTATCTGTTCTGATGGTGGGATTGTTTATGATTATCATATGACTCTAGCGCTTGCTATGGGAGCAGACTTTTTGATGCTGGGTCGTTACTTTGCACGTTTTGATGAGAGTCCGACAAACAAAGTTAATGTTAATGGTAATTATATGAAAGAATATTGGGGCGAAGGTTCTAATAGAGCGCGCAACTGGCAACGTTATGATATGGGTGGTGCATCTAAACTATCATTTGAAGAAGGGGTAGATTCTTATGTCCCTTATGCTGGTAGTTTAAAAGACAATGTAACTCTTTCTCTTAATAAAGTGCGTTCTACGATGTGTAATTGTGGAGCACTAACAATTACTGAATTGCAAAAAAATGCAAAACTGACATTGGTGTCTGCTACTAGCTTGGTTGAAGGCGGCGCACATGATGTTATTTTGAAAGATACTGCCAATAATTATGTGAAATAGCAGCAACTTTATCTGGTCTTTAAACAACACATTTTGTGTATACAAATTTTATGTATTGACAGTGTTTGTTGTAAAAGGTTAGAATTAACCTATTAAGGTTAACGGAAAGGCTGTGTGAAGATGACTTTTGGTAAAAAACTTTTAAACATTGCAGTATGTGGCGTATTATTGGGGTCGCTATTTTTAGTGGCGGGCTGCGGTGGTGAAAAAGGCAATGATAAGCAAGGCGCACAAAAAGTTTTGAAGGTTGGTATGGAAGCTGGTTATGCTCCTTATAATTGGACGCAGACTAATGCCGATAATGGTGCTGTTAAAATTGCTGGTACTTCAGAATATGCTAATGGCTATGATGTTATTGTTGGTAAGCAATTAGCGGAATCCATGGGAGCAACGCTAGAAGTGCATAAAATAGAGTGGGATGGATTAGCTCCAGCTGTTGCATCAGGTAAGATTGATGCAGCAATCGCAGGCATGAGTATAACAAGTAAACGTAAAGAAAGTGTAGATTTTACGGCACCTTACTATTATGCTAATGTTGTAGGATTGGTTAAAAAAGATACGCCGCAAGCTACGGCTAAAAGTGTTGCGGATTTAAAAGGTGCAGTGGCAACTTCGCAGCTTAATACAATTTGGTATGATTTGATTGATCAAGTACCAGATGTAGAAAAATTGCCCGGTATTGAAAATGTACCAGGTATGATTGTTGCTTTAACTTCTGGTAAATGTAATTTAATTGTTACTGATTTACCAACAGCGATGGCTGCAGCCTATGCGAATCCTGAACTTACAGTTTTAGAATTCGCTGCAGATGCTGGTTTTCAAACAACAAAAGAAGATGTTGAAATTGGTATTGCTGTAAAAAAAGGTAATAAAGAACTAGTTGATGCGATGAATGCAAAATTAACTAAAATGACAGAAGAAGATTTTAAACAAATCATGCAAGATGCTATCAAGTTTCAACCGTTAGCAAAATAATGTTGTTTCTATTTGTACGGGACGGCACAGCCGTCCCGTATTAACTTATGTTTGAATAGACAGGGTGGGACTAATTTATGACAACAATGCCAACTACTTTTTTTGAGTGGGTATTTTTCTTATTAGAACAATATGGCTGGCTTTTTTTGAAGGGAGCCTTTGTTACACTGATGTTGGCTCTGGTCGGTACTTTTATCGGCTGTGTGATTGGTTTTATTGTTGGTATAATCCAAACGATACCAGTTGCTCCTAATACAGGTAAAATGAAAAAAAGTTTCTATGGTTTAATACGCTGGCTTTTGGATGCTTATGTTGAACTATTTCGTGGTACACCAATGATTGTACAGGCTATGGTGGTGTATTATGGTTCAATGAGTCTGTTTGATATTGATATGTCGGCGATGTTTGCTGGTTTTTTAGTTGTATCGGTTAATACTGGGGCTTATATGGCGGAAACGGTACGTGGCGGTATTAATTCTATTGAACCAGGACAACATGAGGCTGCAACCGCTATTGGCATGAATCATTATCAAACGATGCGCAAAGTAATTTTGCCACAAGCCTTACGTAATATTATGCCGCAAATTGGTAATAATTTAATTATTAATATCAAAGATACTTCTGTATTAAATGTTATTTCAGTGACGGAGTTGTATTTTTCTTCAAAATCTGCTGCTGGCGTTTATTATAAATATTTCGAAGTATTTTTTATTACTTGTGTGATTTACTTTATAATGACTTTTACTGTTTCACGTATTTTACGTTTGGTGGAGCGCAGGATGGCTGGACCACGCGATTATCAATTAATTACTTATGATCCATTGCAGGATCCTTGCGGACACTTCCAAGTTCCACTTGCTAAGAACAGGGGGGAGTCAAAGTGATAAAGAGTAAAGCAATTTTAGATATTCGTGGGCTGAAAAAGAATTTTGGCGATAGAGAAATTTTAAAAGGAATTGATTTTGGCGTTGATAAGGGCGACGTTGTCTGTATTATCGGACCGTCTGGTTCTGGTAAATCAACACTTATTCGTTGTATAAATTTTTTGGAGAATTTGACAGAAGGTGCCATTGTTTTTAATGGAAATAATGTTTTAGAAACATTTGAGGATTTATCTCTTTATCGGACTAAGGTTGGTATGGTCTTTCAGCAGTTTAATTTATTTAACAATATGACTGTTCTAGAAAATTGTATGGTTGGACAGCTGACCGTTTTAAAGAAAGAACATGAAACGGCTAGACAAACGGCAATGAAATACCTTTATCATGTTGGTATGGCAGATTATATTAATGCAAAGCCACATCAGCTCTCAGGTGGACAAAAACAACGTGTTGCTATTGCTAGAGCTATGGCTTTAGAACCAGAGATATTGCTTTTGGATGAACCGACATCAGCATTAGATTCAGAGATGGTTGGCGAGGTGCTAGCGGTTATGCGTGAGCTTGCAGCAGCAGGACTTACGATGATTGTTGTTACCCATGAAATGGCTTTTGCACGTGAAGTTGCCTCTAAAGTCATTTTTATTGATCAAGGTGTAATTGCTGAACAAGGAGCTCCTGAGGTGATCTTTAAAAATCCTGTGCAACAAAGAACAAAAGATTTTTTAGCGCGTTTTAATCAGAATAATTAAAGGTGTTTTCCCTTCGTTTGTAGAAGAACAAACGAAGGGTTTTTTATTATTTTAAATTACGGGAAGGGGATTAAAAATATGCTAAAAAAGTGTATTTTCTTGCTATTACTTATGATTACTAATCTTACCGAAGCTAGTCCGCGCTTGCTCTTTATTCCTTTAGATAACAGACCGGTAAGTTTAGAGAATGCAGTTGCTACAATGCAAGCCACTGGTTGGGATATTGTTGTTCCGCCCGCAGATTATATTGCTTCTTATGATCGAGATGGTAAGCCAGAAGAACTATTTACTTGGCTAGAAGAAAATGCACGAGGTTCAGCGGCAATCGTCGCTTCTAGTGATAGCTTGGTTTATGGTGGGTTGGTAGCATCAAGGACCCATTCGTTAGAAGAAGAGGTGTTGCTGGAGCGAACTCAGCGGTTGATTGAGTTCAAAAAAGTGCATAATAATATACCATTTTATATTTTCACAACAGTAATGCGTTCACCTAAAGCTAGTAGTGCTCCAGTTGAACCGGCTTATTATGCACAATACGGGCCAGCTATTTTTGAGCTAGGGGCTTTAAGAGATAAAGCTGAAATGACTAAATTAACACGTAAAGATAAATTAGCATTAAAAAAATTAGCAACGGAACTGCCAAAAGAAGTCCTAAAGGATTTGTATGAACGACGTGAAAAAAATTTAGCAGTGACTGAAAAGTTATTATATGCTACTGAAAATGGAGATTTTGATTATTTGCTTTTAGGAAGAGATGATACCGCTCCCTTTTCTGATGCACATCGTGAAGCACGTCAATTAAGTATAATCAACGATTCCCTTGTTAAGCGTACGGTACGTTTTTTTGCTGGAGCTGATCAATTAGGTTTGGTACTTTTGAATAGAGCAGTTAATAAGATGTATGGAATAGTGCCAATTGTTTACACTTTTTATAATGAAGGCAAGGGGGCAGCAACAATACCGGCCTATGAAGATGATGAAGCCGGGCGAAATGTTCGTAGTCAAATTATTGCGGCGGGCGCTTGGCCAGCTACTACGCCACGAAGAGCTGATTTAATTATGGCGGTTAATACGCCTTATGATGGAGTAACACTTTCAGCAGACCATGTGGTGAATAGCAGTGATCGTTTAGAAAGTAGTAACTATTTATTGCAACAGATAAAAATGTATACTGAAACAGAAAAGCAAGTGGCAGTTGCTGATATTGCTTATGGTAATGGTGCTGATAATGCTTTAGTTGCAGCCTTATTTAAAGAACAGCAAGTGGAGAAACTGGTTAGTTATGGTGGCTGGAATACAGCTGCTAATACAATTGGTTTTGCCCTAGTACAAGGTTTGCAAGCTGTTAATATGGATAAGCAAGCACAAGAAGATTTAAGGACCATAAGACTTTTGGATGATTGGGCATATCAGTCTAATGTACGTAATGTTGTTA
>DVNI01000014.1 GCA_018714505.1 Candidatus Avacidaminococcus intestinavium | reverse complement strand
TATGATTTTAATCAGGCAGTGTATGTTTTAGAACTGGAATTAGAAGCATTAACCGCACCAGCACTTCTGATACCACAATATAAACATCTACCTAAGTTTCCAGGAATGACACGTGATTTAGCTGTTGTTGTACCGAGAGACGTGACCATGCAAGATTTAGAAAAAGTAATAAAAGAAAATGCGGGACCACTTTTACAGAATATTACCGTTTTTGACATCTATACAGGTAAACAGATTGGCGAAGGTCATAAGAGTATGGCTTTTAATCTTACCTTGCAGGCTCAAGATCGAACTTTAACGGATAATGAGGCAGATTTAATTATTAAAAAAGTTGTGAACGCAATACAAGAAACATTTGCAGCTAAATTACGCGATTAAGGTGAGTAAACCTTAAAAATTCATAAATATATGCTTTAAGAAAGAAGGATACCATGATGTCATTGAAAAAGTATTCGTTTGGCTACGGACGCGGTACCCAAGAACTTGAATTGCCAGAAGAACGGGTATTGCAGGTTATTAATGGCAATCCAGCAGCAAAGATTGAAGATGTTAAAGCGGCAACATTAGAAGCAATTCGTAATCCTATTGGTTCAGCACCTTTGCGTGAACAAGTAAAAAAAGGTGATAAAGTAGGGATTATTGTAAGCGATATTACACGCAGTTGGATTAGAACAGGAGAATTTTTGCCGGTTATTATTAATGAATTAAATAGCGCTGGGGTTGCTGATGAAGATATTTTTATCGTAGTGGCGCAAGGAACGCATCGAGCGCATACGTTAGAAGAAGATATTGCTGTTTGTAGTAAGGAAGTAGTGGATAGAATTAAAATTTATGCTCATACTTCTACTGATAAAGAGAATCTAGTTTATTTAGGAACGACTAAACGTGGCACTCCGGCTTATGTTGATAAAAGAATTGTAGATGCTGATAAGGTCATCTTGACTGGAGGCATTACAGTTCATTTGATGGCAGGCTTTGGCGGAGGACGCAAAAGTGTCATGCCAGGGGTTTCAAGTTTTGAAACCATTCAAAAAAATCATGCACTTGCTTTAGCTGATGTAGTTGGTGAAGGCGCTAGTAAGGCCTGTGCCAGTACAAAATTAGACGGAAATCGCTTGAATGAAGATATGTGCGAAGTAGCAGCTATGCTGAATCCTTGTTTTTTGGTTAATGCTGTTATGAATGCTGACGGAGATTTCTTTAAAATCGTAGCAGGTCATTGGTATGATGCCTGGTTAGAAGGCACAAAAGATGTTATGAAAATTCAAGGTGTAAAAGTTAAAGAAAAAGCTGATATTGTCATTGCAACACCAGGTGGATTTCCTAAAGACATTAATATGTATCAAGGAAGTAAGACTTATGATACGGCTAGCATGGCGATGAAACAAGGTGGTATTATGATTGCACTTTTAGAATGCCCCGATATAATGGAACCACCTGCGTTTGTAGAATCTTTTCGCTTTGATGATATGCTAGAATTTGAAAAAGCAGTTAGAGCTGAATTTACAATACCTTTTTTCATTGCTTTTACTGTAGCAGCCTTGGCTAAAAATAATACCGTATATTTAGTTACAAGAAAAGAAAACTTTGATATTGTAAGAAAAACGGGACAAATTCCTGTAGAAACATTGGCGGAAGCTTGGCAATTAGCTCAAGAAGAATTAAAAAAACGTGGTCTTAGTGATAACTATACTATTAATTTGATGCCACATGCAGCAAATACTGTTCCAATGTTTGATTAAGCAACTTAAATGCAAAAAGAGCCTATCTCTTAGATTAGTAAGAGATAGGCTCTTTAGTTTTTATTAGAGACGATTACTAGAATTGAGGACATTACGTATTTTATGTGAAACCATATCTTGGATTGCTTGCCTAGCTGGTTTTAAATATTGTCTAGGATCAAAATCAGCAGGATTGTTTGCTAAATATTTTCTAACAGAAGCTGTCATCGCTAAGCGGAGGTCCGTATCAATATTAATTTTACAAACGCCAAACTTACCAGCTTGTAGGAGCATATCTTCAGGTACGCCTTGAGCACCATCTAGTTTACCGCCATATTCATTACAAAGTGCAACGAATTCTGGTAAAACAGTAGATGCACCATGTAAGACTAAGGGAAAATTAGGAAGCAAATTACTAATTTTTTCTAAACGAGCAAAATCAAGTTCTGGTTTACCCTTAAATTTATAAGCTCCATGGCTAGTACCAATCGCAATTGCAAGAGAGTCAACGCCAGTTCTTTCAACGAATTCTACTGCTTGATCAGGATCAGTATAGGTTGCATCTTTGGCAGCAACTTTGATGGAATCTTCAACGCCAGCAAGTTTACCAAGCTCAGCTTCAACGACGACACCTTTATTGTGAGCATAATCAACAACTCTTTTTGTAAGTTCAATATTATCTTCAAAAGAGTGTTTGGAACCATCAATCATAACAGAAGTAAAGCCACCATCGACACAAGATTTACAGATTTCAAAGTCTTCACCATGATCAAGGTGTAAACAAATCGGTAAGCCTGTATCCTCTACGGCAGCTTCTACTAATTTCATTAAATAAATGTGTTTTGCATATTTCCTAGCTCCTGCAGAAACCTGCAGAATGAGTGGTGAGTTTTCTAGTTTAGCGGCGTCAACGATACCTTGGATAATTTCCATGTTATTTACGTTAAAAGCGCCTATTGCATATTGACCTTCATAAGCCTTTTTAAACATTTCAGTCGATGTTACAAGTGGCATTATAATGACCTCCTTAGATTTTTTTTGTTGCCTTCATTATAGCACACTATTTAGTAAAAATCGTATGCTATTTGGGGAAGTTAAGAATAAAATTTAATAAATCTTGTGGCAATGGTGAAAAAAAGCGCAGCTGCTTTTTGGTAATTGGATGTATAAAACTGATGCGATGACAATGCAGTGCTTGCCTAGCTTGCGGACCTGGTTCACCATAAAGGGTATCATGTAATAATGGACAATTGAGGTGAGCCGCATGTACTCGGATTTGATGGGTGCGGCCAGTCAAAAGAATAAAACGAACTAATGATAGTTGCTTAGGATAAATGCGCAGAACTTTATAGAGGGTTTGTGCAGGTTTACCGTTGGCAAAATCTATGCAGCGTTCAATAATACTACCAGTTTTACGTGCAATAGGTGCATCAATGATCCCAACAGTTTGCGGTAAAACACCGTTTAAAAGGGCAAGATATTCTTTGCGAATAGCATTGCCAGATAAAAGATGTTGCACAAAAGGTTGTTTGGCAAAGATTATTAGGCCAGAAGTATTTCTATCTAAACGATAAATAGGATGAAAAGCAGAAATGATTTTGTGTTGCTGGTAATAATAAGCTAGCCAGTTGATTAACGTTCCGTTAGTATTGGCGCCTGTTGGATGTACTAAAATACCGGGTGGCTTATTAACAACAAGTAAATAATCATCTTCAAAAATGACTACTAGAGGTCCTCGTTCTGGTTGAACAGTAGATGTTGGCGGAGAAACAATAATTTTTAAATGATCACCAGCATTTAGCCGATCATTAGCTGTTACCGGTTGTTCGTTGATAAAAAAAGTAGCATCTTTTTTTAATTTGCGCCAGTTAGTTAAAGAAAAGCCTTTTTTCACCAGTAGCTGACGTATTGAACAAGGTAAATTGTCGCTCGGTAAAGTAAAACTATAAATATTAGTGTTGAGTGGAGTTTTCATTGACGAATTCAATTCTATCTAATTGGTTTTTGAGTTGTCCTTTAATGTTAGCTAAATACTCTTGATAAAGTTGTTGTTGCTCCGCTTTTTCAGTATCGGTTAGTCCCACGGTACGCTTCTTATTTGCCAAAAAATTTATTCTCGTAATTAGTTCTGAAATATTCATAAAAATTCCTTCCTCTCTTAACATTTGGATTATAGCAAAATAAATAGACTTAGACAAACTAATAACACCGATTTGTTTGTTGCTTTTATTGACGAAAGATATAAGTTGTGATAATCTTAACGAGAAAAATAGTATTGATTTGGTGCTATAAGCATAAGCGTTAAGACGGTTAAATGCCGTCGCGGTCCCGCCACTGTATGAATATCATATTCGAGCCAGATACACTGCCAAATCAATTTGACCAACGTACCTACGAGAGAGAGGGGAGGTCTGCAATTTGTTGAATCGAGATTTTTTGCATTGCTTGCCTTCAGTTCGTTATTGCTGAGGGCTTTCTTAGTTTAATATAAAAGGCTTCTTTGAAAAGAGGATATTAATGAAAAAAACATGGATATTAGGCTTAATTATACTGAGCATTTTGTTTTTAGGAGGGTGTAGCACAGAAAAAAACACACAACAAAAAATGGGACAGGATATTTTTTTACAAGTTACAGATGATGCTGGTAGAAGTGTCACTATAAAAAACAAGCCGCAAAGAATTGTTTGTTTATCACCATCTTTTTTTACTTTGGTGGAAGCAGTTGATGGTAAGCTAGTTGGTAGAGCGTCATCCAATGTAGGGAATATACCTGATGCTTTAGTAAATGTTCCTGAAGTAGGATTTTCTTATAATGTTGATACAGAGAGAATTATAGCTTTAAATCCAGATGGTATTATAGCCCTTGAAGGGCAGCACAACAATTTAGTTAAATTATTTGAAGCGAATAATATTCCTGTTTTATTACTTAATGTAAAAACCTATGATGAAGTTAAATCTAAAATACATCTTTTTGGACAAATTTTTTCGCAAACGGAAAAGAGTAAGGTGCTTGAAGAAAAGCTGGATGCACAAATAAAGGATATTGTTGAAAAAACACCATATGAAAACAAGAAAATCGTCATTTTACATGCAAGTGCAAAGAATGTAACGGTCGAATTAGAACATAGCATTGCGGGATCTGTTGCCAAAATATTAGGTTTTACTAATGTTGCAGCTAAAGAAATATTGACTGAAAAAGCAGATAAAATGCCATATAGTTTAGAAGACTTAGTAAAATATAATCCTGATGTTATTTTTATTACTTCAATGGGTACAATGGAATCGGTTGAAAGTCGTTTGCAAAAGGATGTTAAAGGCAATCCAGCGTGGGGTGCCTTACCAGCAGTGCAGAACGGACGAGTTTTTGTTTTACCTGAACAATTATTTTTAGTTAATCCGGGAATACAATATCCTGACGCTGTGCGTTATATGGCAAAAACTGTGTATCCGGAGGTCTTTGCTAATGAGTAGTAAAGAAATTAGTACTGACATAAAGAATGCTCGATTAGGGTTGGGTAGAAATGCTTGGCGTATATTTACTTTAGTTTGTTTTGCTATCTTAGCAATGGTAGGAGTGATTGCAAGTTTATTTAAAGGATCTTTAAATATAGACTTTTTAGCAATCATTAATATCTTAAGCAATCCGGATGCAGATATGATGAGTCAAGTAATCTGGAATATTCGCTTACCACGTACTATTGTGGGAGCATTAGTCGGTATTAATCTTGCTATTGCTGGTGCTATTTTGCAAGCAGTGATGCGTAACCCGTTAGCCGACCCTCATATTATTGGGGTATCTTCTGGAGCGGGTTTAGCTGGTGTGGTAATTATGATCTTATTTCCAGAGTTAGACTATTTAATTACCCCTGTTGCTTTTATCGGAGCATTGTTAGCCGCTGTTTGTATTTATTTTTTAGCGTGGAAGAACGGTATTAAACCAGTGCGTATTATTTTAGCTGGTGTTGCTGTTTCGGCTTTTTTAGGTGCAGGTATCTCTGGTCTAATGATATTTTATAGTGATCGAGTTCATGGTGCTTTGATGTGGATGGTCGGTGGTCTTGCCGCACGTAGTTGGCCACATGTTAGTATCATCTTGCCATATACGATAGTTGGGCTTCTGTTAGCTTTATTATGCGCTAAATATCTTAATATTTTGCAATTAGGCGATGAAATGGCTAAGGGATTAGGTGTTAATGTAGAATTAGTACGTATTGCATTAACTGCTATTGCGGCTTTGCTAGCAGCTAGCGCAGTTAGCGTTGTTGGTCTTTTGGGATTTGTCGGTCTTATTGTACCTCATGCGACCAGACTTCTAATTGGGTCTGATTATCGTTTTATTATTCCAGCGGCAGCGCTTTTGGGAGCGGCAACTGTTAATCTAAGTGATACTTTGGCCAGAACGATTCTGGCACCGGTGGAATTACCTGTGGGAATTATTATGGCGGTTATCGGCGCTCCTTTCTTTCTGTTTCTTTTAAGGAGGGAAGTCTGATGGATGTTTTAGAGGCACAGAATATTAGTGTTCATTTAGCTGGAACAACTATATTATCGGATATATCTTTAGGAATTGAACAGAACAAGATAACTTCTATTATTGGACCAAATGGTAGTGGTAAAAGTACTTTATTGAAAGCATTAGCTAGAATTATACCTTGTTATCAAGGAGCGATCTTTCTCGATGAAAAAAACATTAAAACGTTTTCGCATAAAGAAATTGCACAGAAAATAGCAATTTTGACACAATCACCAGAAGCGCCAGCTGATCTTACTGTTAAAGATTTGGTGGAATTAGGTCGCTTTCCTTATCGGTCTTGGTGGAAAAAAGAGACTGATGATGATCAAAGTAGTGTAGAGTGGGCATTGCAGCAAACCAATTTACTTTCTTTTGCTGGAAGAATTGTTAATACTCTTTCTGGTGGAGAGCGGCAAAGAGCCTGGATTGCAATGGCTTTGGCACAAAAACCCGAGGTGCTTTTACTAGATGAACCAACCACTTATCTTGATATTGCACATCAGTTAGAAGTAATGCTATTATTAAAAAAACTAAACCAAGAAACTGGTTTAACGGTAGTTATGGTCTTACATGATTTAAATCATGCATTTCAGTTTTCAGATAATATTGCAGTTATTAAAGAGGGGCATTTATGGGCCTCTGGCAATACGTCGGCAACAATTACAGAAGAGCTATTAAAAGAAGTTTTTAAAGTGCAAGTTGATATTTTAGCCGCTAGCAATGGTAAAACATCGTTGCTACCAGTTGGCTTAGAAAAATAAATATTGTTTTCAGGTGTATTTTACTTAATAGAAAAGTTCGGTGCAAAACCGACGTGGTCCCGCCGCTGTAAGGATTAATTATTTAATCTCAGCCAGCAAGAACTGCCTGATGTATTTACGTTTGACCTACGAGCGATGGGAAACGTTTTGACAGCAATTTTTTAATTGTTAGCAAGCCTTTCTT
>DVNI01000013.1 GCA_018714505.1 Candidatus Avacidaminococcus intestinavium | reverse complement strand
GCCTAAACCTAATATCTCATGATCGGAAGTGAATAAATTGAACAAAATATTAACAAAAATTAATCTCGCACCACAAGTTTATGAATTTATTATTAATGCTCCTTTAATTGCTCACAAATGCCAACCAGGACAATTCGTCATTATTCGTACAGATGCTAACAGCGAGCGTCTGCCTCTAACAATTGCTGATTTTGATCGCATTAGTGGAACTATTACCCTAATTGTACAAGCAGTAGGAAATAGCACACGTTATTTTTGTGATAACTTCCAAGTAAATGATGTGATTTTAGATGTTGTAGGACCTTTGGGTGTTCCTTCCCACATTGAAAACTATGGCACTGTAATTTGTGTAGGTGGTGGAATAGGTGTTGCACCGGTTTATCCAATCGCTAGAGCCTTAAAAGAAGCTGGTAATAAAGTCATTTCTATAATTGGCGCACGTAATAAAGACTTGTTGATATTTACAGAAAAAATGAATAATGTCAGCGATCAACTTATCATCACAACGGACGATGGCAGTGCTGGTATTCAAGGCTTCGTTACCGATCCATTACGTAAATTACTTGAAGAAGGCTGCAAACCAGGCCTTGTTTTAGCTATCGGACCAGTTATTATGATGCGCAATGTTGCTGAAACAACACGTCCATTTAAAGCACCAACCACAGCAAGTCTCAATACAATAATGGTTGATGGTACCGGTATGTGCGGTGGTTGTAGAGTAAAAGTTGGCGATAATAATATGTTTGCTTGTGTCGATGGTCCAGAATTTGATGCTCATTTAGTAGATTTTGACAATCTAGTACAAAGACAACAAATGTATAAAACTCATGAGTCACTTGAATATGGTTGCGGAGGTCATTGTAAATGCGTGGAGGAGTAAGAAATAAAATGCCGGAACAACCGGCTAATATACGAAATAAAAACTTTAATGAAGTTGCACTTGGTTATGACTTGAACACCGCAATTGACGAAGCTGAACGTTGCTTAAACTGTAAAAATCCTCGCTGTGTTGCCGGCTGCCCTGTAAATGTAGAAATTCCTAATTTTATTCAAGCATTAATAGCCCGTGATCTAAAAAAAGCTATTGATATTCTAAAAAATAAAAACTCTTTGCCAGCAGTTTGTGGACGAGTTTGCCCTCAAGAAAGTCAATGTGAAAAGAACTGTATCCTTGGTATTAAAGGTGACCCCGTCGCTATTGGTCGTTTAGAACGCTTTGTTGCAGATTTTGCCCGCGATAAGAAACTTGATAGTATTCAAGCTAAACCCCTGACTACTAAAAACAAAAAAATAGCGATTGTAGGCAGTGGACCTTCTGGTTTAGCAGCAGCAGGCGATCTAGCTAAACTCGGCTACGCTGTAACTATTTTTGAAGCTTTGCATGAACCAGGAGGAGTACTAATGTATGGTATTCCTGAGTTTCGCTTACCAAAAGAAATCGTTCGACACGAAATAAAACAGTTAAGAGATCTTGGTGTTAAAATTGAACCAAATATCGTAATTGGTCGAACTTTTACAATTAATGACCTTTTTAATGAAGAAAATTTCGATGCAGTTTATGTAGGGACAGGCGCTGGTTTGCCACATTTTATGCAAATTGAAGGTGAAAATCTCAATGGCGTATATTCAGCTAATGAATTTTTAACTAGAGTTAATCTAATGGGAGCTTATAAGTTTCCAAAAGTTGCTACACCAGTATTTATTGGCAAAAAAGCTGCAGTTATAGGAGCTGGTAATGTAGCTATGGATGCCGCTAGAACAGCAAAGCGTTTAGGTGCTGAACAAGTTTATATTGTCTACCGTCGTAGTGAAGAAGAAATGCCTGCCAGAAAAGAAGAAATTGAACATGCCAAAGAAGAAGGCATTGAACTAAAAGTTCTAACAGCACCTCTGAAAATTACAGGCACACCAAATGGCTGGGTTAATGGAATGGAATGTTGTCTTATGCAATTAGGAGAACCAGATCAATCAGGTCGACGCACACCAATTGAAATTGAAAATTCAACACATTTACTTGATATTGATATGGTTATTATGTCAATTGGCCAAGGACCTAACCCGTTGATTAAAGCAACCACCCCTGACCTCGCGATTAATAAACGTGGTAATATTGTCGCTGATGAGTATGGACAAACTTCTATACCAGGTGTTTTTGCTGGTGGAGATATCGTTACTGGTGCCGCTACCGTAATTTCAGCTATGGGCGCCGGTAAAAAAGCAGCCCAAGCTATTCATCAGTATTTAACAAAGGAGTGACAGTATGAAAAGAAGTTTTTATGTAATAGTATTATTACTAATGTTGCTCATAGAATCAACCACCTCTTTTGCCTCATTTAGACATGATGCTGCCGGTTTTGAAGTGCAAAATGTAAATGATACACTGGTAGTTACAAAAGATATTTTAATGACTGGTGCTCCTGAAACAGGTAATCAAAGTATTAGCTTAATTACAAAAGAAACGATTGATAAGTTTGCTAATATAGATTTCACTACTGAACGATTCTCTCAAGATTTAGAAAAAATTACTACAATTTTAGAAAAAGATAAAAAGAATAACCTTTTCTTAGAAAAAGAAGAATTTAAGTATTTTAAAACACCACAAAATTCTCTTCAAGAAAAGATAGAGAACCAACTAGCACCAAAAGTGAATGCCTTGCAGCTTAAAACACGCTATAAAGTAACCCAAGTAAATGGGTTGCCAGCTTTAGCCATCAATATAGAAACTCCAGTAGAGGCTACCTTTGAATTAACAAGAGAATATACCAAAGAAGAACAAGAAGCTTTACAAAGAGCTAATCCTTATATTGAATTTATTAAAAATGGTAAAAAAATAAAGTCTGAGTATAAAATAATATCTGATACTTACCTTGTATCCTTTGGTGATAATCTTTATAATATTACCACTTCTTATGTGCAATATCCAAAATTAAAAAAGGCTAAACTAAAAAAACAAAACTATTCCAACGCTCTTAAGAAAAATCCTATTGATAAGAATTTAAACGATTTTTATCAAAATTTTTCCAGTTATAATATTAAGCCGCAAAAGTTTAAAATTGCATCAGAAAAATTTCGTTCAAGTATACGCTTTTTTAAACCGTCTTTAAATGAAGCAATATTACCAGTGCAAGATCATATTTTTGCACAAAGATTCAATTTACCAACTAATTGGCTTTATTTACAAACGTCGCAAAGTATTCAAGAAATGCCTTTTACAGCTTTTATTGCGCTACCAGTAACCACTTTAGAAGAAATTGCTGAGAACCTATTGGCTAAAGATCTGCTTACGCTTAATCAAGTTAATGATAAAATAAAACTTGGTATACTGGATGATAGCGATATCATTGATCCAGACGTATTAGTAAAATCCTTGAAAGAGGGGATTGTTAGCATCTCTGGCATTTACTCTAGCAATGATAAAAACCACAAAAGTGCTCTTAGCGATTTACTTTTAGCACCAGAAATTACAAAAGCTATTTTTGAAACTTCTATGAAAAAAGTAATGGAATATAACACAGTTCATCCAGAATTGGAAAAATTTCTTAAATTAAATAATCTAAATTATAATATGCTCATTAACTCCAGAAATAGTAAAGTAAACTTCTCCTATGATCTTGATCTCAATATTCCTTATAATAATAATCAAGATTCGTTGCCAATCAATTTACAAAGCGATAGTTCGATTTATTTTGACCATTTAAATAAATTTAATATTTTAACTTATTTTAGGGTTAATAATGATCAAGAGAGAGAAAAAACTGTTTTTGATTCCTTCACTAATTTTCAAAGTTTTCAAGAATAATAGTCTTAAACTAAAGTTAGTAAGAACCTAGGGTATAATAAAAATAACTCATTAACTAATATTAAAAAGCACTAAAAGTCTTAGTAAAAACAGGTATTATTGAAAAATCAATAATACCTGTTTTTTTCATCTCTTAAAACTGATTATAAAGCATTACAAATCTATTTTAAATACAAACACTCATACTAAGAGTAACTAACGCCTTAAAAGGCGAATTTGAGCGCAAAAAAGCATTTGTTCGTTTTAAAACCTTATAAGCGAATATAGATACGATATATTTCCTTTATCATTTTACATAATATATATTATAGGACTCAATAACGAACGCACGTTTGACAGTATTGCTGGCCTTTGTTATAATTGAATAACTAATTATGTTAATTATTTTTTCTTATGTGCATTTATAAAAATTTATAAATATTAATTAATTGTATATATATGATTGGAGGCTTTTCTTATGGTTAAAAAAAGATCAGCTAAATTTGACCCAGCTACAGTTTCAAATGAAGAAACCATACTTTCTGAACGACAACAACAAATATTAAATTTCGTGCGTGAATATGTATATTCTAAAGGTTATCCGCCAGCCGTACGTGAAATTGGAAATGCCGTGGGTTTATCATCAAGTGCTAGCGTTCATTCTCACCTCCAAAAATTAGAAAAACTAGGGTTTTTACAAAGAGATCCATCCAAGCCTCGCGCACTAGAATTAACTCAAGAATCTTCTTGGCGTCAAAAAACTGTTGTTCCAGTTCCTCTAGTTGGATCAGTAACAGCTGGTCAACCCATTCTAGCTTTGGAGAATATTGAAGAAACCTATCCTCTACCATTAGATCTAATAGGTTGTGAAGATGAAGTTTTTATGTTGGCAGTTTCTGGTGATAGTATGAAAAATGCTGGTATTCTTGATCGTGATTACATCGTTGTCAGACGTCAAAATTTTGCTAATAACGGCGATATTGTTGTCGCCTTAATCGATGATGAAGAAACAACTGTTAAACGCTATTATCGAGAACTTACTCATATTCGCCTGCAGCCAGAGAATGATGCTTATCAACCAATTGTTGGCACTAATATCAAGGTTATGGGCAAAGTAGTTGCTTTATTTAGAATGTTATAGCTTAAATCAATAAAAAGGCACTACTAAGACGTCATAAAGACGAATTAGTAGTGCCTTTTTGCTTTCATTTTCTTATTTATTTTCCTCTGTAACCATATTTAATGCTGACATAATTGCTAATCTTCCATGTTCAAAAGTTAAACCACCTTGCAAAAATACGGTATAAGGAGCTCGTAAAGGACCATCAGCACTTAGTTCAATTGAAGCACCTTGTACGAAGGTTCCAGCAGCCATTATAATCTCATCCGTATAACCAGGCAATTCTGAAGGTATTGGTATAACATGGGCATCAACTGGAGAATTAGCTTGAATGGCTTGACAAAAAGCACAAAGTTTATCTGCTGAATTCAATTTAATTGTTTGAATAATATCACTACGGCGATCCTTTGGTAACGGATTAACGTTATAACCAGCTGCAGCAAAAACTTGCGCTGCAAAAATTGCTGTTTTTACTGCTTGCAAAACAATATGTGGTGCTAAAAATAATCCTTGATAGATTGCTTTAGCCGTATCACCTAGAGTGGCGCCCATTTCTGCCCCTAAACCTGGTACAGTTAAGCGATTTGCAGCTAGTTCCACTAATTCACTCTTCCCCACGATATAGCCACCAGTAGGCGCTAATCCACCACCAGGATTTTTAATCAAAGATCCTGCAGCCAAATCCGCACCTACTTCAATAGGTTCCCTATCTTCAATAAATTCACCATAACAGTTATCAACAAAACAAATACAATTAGGATTATTCACTTTAATTGTATTACAAATTTTACCAATCTCTTCAATAGTTAATGATTTACGTTGTTCATTATATCCACAAGAGCGCTGAATTAAAACCATTTTGGTTTTTGTTGTTACCTTACTACTAATCGTAGCAAAATCTACA
>DVNI01000001.1 GCA_018714505.1 Candidatus Avacidaminococcus intestinavium | reverse complement strand
TTAAATTCATTAATAAGAGCAATTAATTCATCAACATTATCAGCATCAACCTGTGCTGTATAAATCTTAGTTTTACCACCATCCAGTTTTGCTTTTAAAGCATCACATTTACTCTTTGTCCTGCTAGCAATCATAATTTCTTCAAATACTTCACTATTCTGGCAACACTTATGAATTGCCACGCTGGCAACACCGCCACACCCAATTACTAATGCTTTTCCCATTTTACGCTCTCGCCTCCATAACTAATAATATTTCACGCAAAATCTTGCATGCAACAGCGGTTGATGTACCGCTATGATCATAAACTGGTGACAATTCATTCACGTCACAGCCTACAATATTGAGTCCAGATAAAGAAAGTACTCCATTTAATAATTCACTAAAGCTAATACCTCCTGCTTCTGGTGTACCAGTTCCAGGAAAAATAGACGGATCTAAAACATCTAAATCTAAGGTAAAATAAACAGGTTTACCTGCTAATTTTTTCACAACATCTTCTAAACCATGAAGATTAAATTTATTAATAAAATTATGCTCTGCAGCAAAAACGAATTCTTCTTTTTCACCCGACCGGATACCAAATTGATTAATTTTGTCGTCCCCAACTAGTTCCCATACCCTCCTGATCACTGTTGCATGGGATAGCGACTCCCCCAAATAATCTTCTCTTAAATCCGTATGTGCATCAAAATGGATAATGTGTAAGTCCGGATACTTTTTACTCACAGCACGCACTGCGCCCAAAGTAACAAGATGCTCTCCACCAATCATGACTGGCACCTTATCATCATCTAGAATATTTGCAGTAAAAGCTTCTATTTCTTGCAAAACACGCTGTGTATTACCAAAAGGTAGTTCAAGATCACCAGCATCAAAAACATTGGTATCTGTAACTAAATCTTTATCTTGATAAGGGCTATAAGTTTCAATACCAAACGAATCACCGCGCATTACTTTGCTGGCAAACCGTGTTCCTGGTCTAAAGGAAGTTGTTGAATCAAACGGAGCGCCAAATAAAACGACTTTTGCTGCTAAATAATCTTTGTCACACCCAATAAAAGTTTCTACATTTTTATTCAACATCGGTCAGCATCTCCTGTACATAGTTCGGTAAATAAAAAGCACCTTTATGCAAGTTGGTATTATAGTAACGGGTTACTAACCCTAGTTCCTGCCATTTTTTTGCTTGTAAATCTTTAACCGGATGATACTGTTTTGAAGCAAACCCAAATAACCAATGACCAGATGGATACGTTGGTATATGTGATTGATAGACCCTGCTGATTGCAAACGATTCTACTATACGTTTATGCGCTCTTTTCATCGCTAAAGCATCTTCGTAGTAAAAAGGACTTTCATGTTGATTGACCATAATACCGTCATCCTTCAATGCCTTAAAGCAATTACCATAGAACTCTTTTGTAAATAAGCCTTCACCTGGTCCAAAAGGATCTGTGGAGTCCACTATAATTAAATCATATTCATTCACATGCTTACGCACAAACTTTAGCCCATCTTGATAATATGCGTGTACACGAGGATCGTCAAAAGAGCAAGCCGTTTGCGGTAAATATTTTTTGCAGACTTCGACCACCATCTCGTCTATTTCTACAAAATCAATGTTTTCAACATTCGTATAACGCGTTAATTCTCTAATCGCACCGCCGTCTCCTGCACCAATAATGAGGACATTTTTGACATTAGGATGAACAGCCATCGGAACGTGTACAATCATTTCATGATAAATAAATTCATCTTTTTCTGTCAACATCATAAAGCCATCGAGTGTCAAAAAACGACCAAATTCTGGTGATTCAAAAACATCAATTCTTTGAAATTCACTGTTGCCACTGAATAATTGTTTATTGACTTTTATTGAAAACTTTGCATCTGGAGTATGAAACTCACTATACCATAAATCCACTTAACATCCCCCTTTCAAGACATTGATTTTTTCTACCTTCATATCTTCAGGTCCAGTTAAGGAACAACCTTTCTCTTTTGCATATTTAATATATTCAATTATTTCTTTTGTTATTTCCTCTCCTGGCGCCAGAATTGGAATCCCTGGTGGGTAACACATCACAAACTCACTGCAAATACGTCCATACGAAGCATCTAGTGGTAGTTGTTCCTTCTCGTTATAAAAAGCTTCCTGCGGTGTCTTTCTTACCAAGGGCGGGATATATTCATGACGCAACATACCTGTTTTATCTTTTTTATATAAGCGTCTGATTTCTGATAAAGCACCAATTAAGCGTTCAATGTTTTTATAATTATCGCCAACTGACATATAGGCTAAAATATTTCCAAGATCACCAAATTCAATTTGAATATCATACTCATCACGTAAAAGGTCATAAACTTCAATACCAGCAAGACCTGTTTCTAGGGTATTAACGGAAAGTTTCGTCACATCAAAGTCATAAATACTATCACCATTAATAATCTCTTTACTATACGCATAATAGTCACCAATCTGATTGATTTCACTACGCGTATACTCAACCATTTCCATCACCTTAGCAAAAATTTCTTTACCATGTAAGGCCAAATTTCTCCTTGAGATATCTAAACTAGACAAAAGTAAATAAGAACCACTAGTTGTTTGCGTCAAATTAATGATTTGCCTAACATATTGTGCATTAACTTGTTGACCGCATAATAAAAATGAACTTTGCGTCAAAGAACCACCCGACTTATGCATACTTACGGAAGCCATATCAGCTCCTGCTGCCATTGCACTGAGTGGTAAATTATCACCAAAATAAAAATGAGTGCCGTGTGCTTCATCAGCCAAAAGTAACATATTGTTTTCATGTGCTAACCTAGTTAAAGCCTGTAAGTTAGAACAAATCCCATAATACGTTGGATTGTTTACTAAGATTGCTTTTGCATCCGGATGCTTTTTAATTGCAGCGGCTACCTCTTTTACTTTCATGCCAAGTGCAATGCCTAGTTTTTCATCCATTTGTGGATTAATATAAATCGGCTCTGCCCCACACAAAATCATAGAGTTAATAACGCTCCGATGTACATTACGCGGCAAAATGATTTTATCACCGCGCTTACAAACTGTTAAGATCATCGTTTGTACAGCGGCCGTTGTACCATTAACAATAAAAAAAGCATGCGCTGCACCAAAGGCATCTGCAGCTAGCTCTTCAGCCTCTTTAATTACACTAATCGGGTGACAAAGATTATCTAATTGTTTCATTGAATTCACATCAACAGTCAAGCACTTTTCACCGAGAAAATCAGTTAGCTCTTTATTACCACGACCCCGTTTGTGCCCAGGTACGTCAAAAGGAACTAAACGCATGGTCTTAAACTCTTGCAAAGCTTCTAAAATAGGAGCTTTCTTTTGTGAAAGTTTTTCCAAGTAAGCGTCACTCCTTAAAAACGTTCATACCACTAAATATTTCTATCATTTCTCGTCTCAAACTATTCGTAATATTGAGTCGTGTTTTTGGCGGTAATTCATAAACGTCTGTTTTAAATAAATAGTTTTGTAAATCAACTTCTTTAATCATCATCTTCGTATGAAAGATATTAGCTTGATACATATTAATATCAATAGCATCATATTTTGACAAAGTCTCAGCATCAATATAATTTTGAATAGACGTTATGTCATGATCCATATATAGTTTTTTACCATCAATATCTCTAGTAAAACCACGAACTTTATAATCCATTGTAATAATATCGGAGTCGAAACTGCCTATTAAAAAGTCTAATGTACTTAAAGGCGTAATTTCTCCACAAGTTGCTACATCTATATCAACCCGAAAAGTCGCAATTGAATTATCAGGATGAAATTCAGGATAAGTGTGGACGGTAACATGGCTCTTATCTAAATGAGCTACAATTGTTTCCCCATCCATAGTAGGCACCATAGATTCCTCAGCAATTAAAACCGTTACACTTGCTCCCTGTGGATCATAATCCTGTTTTGCAACATTCAAAACGGTTGCTCCAATCATATCGGTTACTGCAAGGAGAATATTTGTAAGTCGCTCAGAATTATACTGTTCATCAATGTAGGCAATATAATCTCTTTGTTCTCTTTCCGTTTTTGCATAACAAACATCATAAATATTAAAGCTAAGCGACTTAGTTAAATTATTAAATCCATAAAGTTTTAACTTATCAGTCATTTTTCTCCTCCTTGTAAAAAAAAACTCAGGTAGATGTGCAACAGCAACATTACCTGAGTTTGGTCCTTCTAAAATTTACGTGTTTATTTATTATTGAATTTGCATTCATTTTATTTATTCACATTTTTAGATATTAGAGTCGATTGAGCAAAACAATTACTTTCACTACTCTTATTGACCGTTTCACAAGTATTGTGCAGTTGAGCACACGCGGTTATTAAGTAACCAACTTATAAAAGTTGAGCTTTTAACTCAATCAATAAGGCAACCTCAGTTGCCAATCGGCAATTGACCCGGCTGTCCGTATGGCCGTCTTTTTCCAAAATGGAAGGTCATTTATTTCTAATAATCTATTACATTATTTACAGATTATCACATGACTATTGCTTTGTCAATACATATCAAAAGAGTCTAAAAAACCTTTTGCTCAACATTCCGTTTTTCTCATAAGATTATTTAAATGCCCTACAAAAAAGTGTAGCACTGGCGCTCGCCGGTGCTACACTTTTTTTATTTAAAACGATGGCACTACAGCGCCTTGATATTTGTCTTCAATAAATTTTTTCACTTCAGGGCTAGTCAATGCTTTAACTAATTTTTGTAGTTCAGGCCTAGTTTCATCACCTTTACGAATTGCAACAATATTAGCATAAGGTGAGTCTTTCGGTTCACTAAATAATGAATCTTTCACCGGATTAAGTTGAGCTTCTAAGGCAAAATTTGAATTAATAACAGATAAAGCTACATCATCTAAAGAACGAGGTAACAACGCCGCTTCAACTTCTATAATATTTAAATTCTTTGGATTTTCTACTATATCAGCAGCTGTTCCACTAATGCCAACACCTTCTTTTAATTTCAAAAGCTTAGCACTTTCCAAAATAGCTAGTGCACGTCCTCCGTTTGTAGGATCATTCGGAATTGCAACTTTTGCACCAACTGGGATTGCATCAAGACTTTTGACACTCTTAGAATAAATACCCATTGGTTCAATATGCACATTAACTAAAGAAACCAACGGCAAATTTCTCTCTGCAGCAAATTTTTCTAAGTATGGAGTATGTTGAAAAAAGTTAGCATCCAATTCTTTATCATTTAAGGCTAAATTAGGTTTCACATAATCACTAAATTCAATAATTTCTAATTCCACACCTTCTTTTTCCAGTGTTGGTTTAATAAAGTTAAGAATCTCTGAATGCGGAACTGGTGTTGCCCCTATCTTTAATACAACTTTTTCAGCTGCACCAGAGTCTACTGCTTTCTTCTCTCCTCCGCACCCTGCTACTAGGGCTAGTGACGCCAGCAAAGCTAGCATTACAACTAAAATTTTTTTCATAGTTATCGCTCCCTCATTTTTTTCTTAATAACGGCTCAAAATCGTTTTTCGTACCTACTAGCTCTGAAAAATAAAAAACTCTTTCCGAGGAAAGAGTTCATTCGCTACTTTCCTCTCATCTTCCAAGATTTTTTCTTGCAGGATTTAGCACCAATACCTTACAGCTTGGTTGCCGGGTGTCATCGGGCCTGTCCCTCGACCACTCTCGATAAGAGCAATAATTATTAAGTTGTTTTTATACTACATTAAATTACTAGGAATGTCAATAGTAACTTTACTCTTGCTGCTTTGCTTTTCCCATCATCTCTTGTAGTTTTTCTGGTCCCATAGAATTTAACATCTGTTTTAACATCACTTTAGGCATCCCGTTAAGCATCGAGCGAACATGTGCTGGCATCTTCATTAACATTTTTTGTAATTCCTCTACTGGCACTTCAGGATACAATTCCTGCAGTAAAGTAAGCATTTTTTTATTGTCATCATTGCACGTAGAAACTTTGCTATCTTGTGCCGCCACACCTTGCTTCACTGTATCACTCTTATCTAATAATAATGCCTGAATACATTCTAAAGTGCTCTGCGCTAAATTAACCTGCCAAAACTGTCCAGCTATTGTCAAACGATATAAAACACCGTTATAGGCAAGTAACCCTCGTTTTTCCCAAATAGTAAATACTTCAACTAGTTCCTCTAAGAGAGGGTTTAATTTAACTAAAGAATGCAAATCGATGTATCCTTGTTCAATCTGTCCTAATACTGCACCTATAATCTTTTGCACAGTAGGTTGTTTGATCAAAGCCATCAGCGGCTTATCACCTTTTTCGATTCCCTCTTGGTAGGTCTTAATATTACGTTGCAACATTGTACTATAACCATCAATATTACCACCTGCGCCACACCCAAATGGATAGATATTATAACCTCGTTTAACAAGCGTATTATACAAGCTGCGCTCCCGATTATCACGACGCCAATGACAAGCACTTAATCTAGTATAAGCTCTTTTGCTTAAATACTCCTGCGCAAAAGCATACATTTGAGACTGCTGAGCTGTTGTCGCTGGGGAAGACAACTTATTGTTTTGCACCGCAACATTTAAATCACTACCCTCAAAAACATTGAGCTGATAAAGATCAAAACCATCGACATCAGCTAGTTCCAGAGTTTTCAAATCCTCTTCCCAAACATCCAGCGTTTGGTCAGGCATTCCATAAATTAAGTCAACGACGATTGAACATTGCTGAGTCGCTCTTAATAACCCTATGCGGCGTAAAACTTCTTCTTTACTATCGATACGTGCCATTTGACGACGCACTTTCGTATCAAAAGACTGTACTCCGAGTGAAACACGATTAACGCCGCCATTTATCCATGCCTCAATTTTTTCTGGTACTAAATCGTGAATGCGCCCTTCCATAGTCATTTCATAGTCATTAGCCAAATTAAAACTTTCTTTAACTGCTTGTAAAAGCCGAGCGACATTAAAAGCCGATAAAGAACTCGGTGTTCCACCACCAAAAAAAACAGCATGAATCAAACTATCTCGCAAGCGAGGTTTGTTGCACTCTCTTTTAATATCTTTAATTAAACAATCTATATAATAATCTTCCGCTGCTTGATTTGAAGCATTTTGAAAAAAAGCACAGTACAAACATTTAGTCTGACAAAAAGGTATATGAATATAAACCAATTGTTTGTCAATCGCCGGCGCAGGAGCATCTAACAAGCTCCCCCAGGTTTTTTGCATCTCAGTAGGTTGTACCAATTGTCCACCAAGTCCAGCGTGTACTGTTCGTTTACTATCAAAAGCATCTGCTAATGGATTGTCAGTATCTCTTCCCAATAATAAGAGCTTGTTTTCATCATCAAGCTGTTCTAAAAAATCTTTTAAACGCATCGCACAATCTCCTAAAATTCATTATTAATGAACTTT
>DVNI01000138.1 GCA_018714505.1 Candidatus Avacidaminococcus intestinavium | reverse complement strand
GATATTCATTACATAACACCGGTACAATATCCTGCGGATGATAAAAATTCTGGAACTATTACAACACATTTTGACTATCATTCAATTAATGATCGGTTAGTTAAACTTGATATTCTTGGCCATGATGATCCGACCGTAATTAGAATGTTAGAAGATTTAACGGGTATTCCTGCTAAAGAAATACCTTTCGCTGATGAGGCGACGATGTCGTTATTTTCTAGTACGGAAGCACTCGGTGTTAAGCCAGAAGCAATTGGTAGTGAGGTTGGAACTTTTGGTATTCCAGAGTTTGGAACACATTTTGTTCGACAAATGATTAAGGATGTTCAACCAAAAAACTTTAGTGAGATTGTTAGAGTTAGTGGATACTCACATGGTACTGATGTGTGGCTAAATAATGCTCAAGATTTAATTAAAGAAGGTATCCCAGTACATGACACTATTTCAACGCGAGATGATATCATGACTTCTTTAATTGCCAGAGGCGTAGAACCATTAAAAGCCTTTAAGATTATGGAAGATTGCCGTAAAGGAAAGGCTCATAAGGAAGGTTTGGCACCAGAATTATTAAAGGCAATGACCGAGGCGAAGGTGCCTGACTGGTATATTGAATCGTGTCATCGTGTTCAGTATCTATTTCCTAAAGCGCACGCAGTAGCTTATGTTATGATGGCTTGCCGCATTGCCTATTGCAAAGTTCATTATCCAAAAGAATTTTATGCTGCGTATTTTACTGTACGTGCGCCGAAGTTTGATGCGGCACTAGTTGATAAAGGTATTGAATATATGAAACGTTTTGTCAAAGAAATTTATGCACAAGGTAATGCTGCTAAAGTTAATGATAAAGATACAGTTACCTATATGGAATTAGCGATAGAAATGATTAGCCGTGGTTATGAGTTTGAAAAAATTGACTTATATCGCTCTGACCCTCATAAATTTATTGTAACTGAAAAGGGGCTTTTACCGCCACTTGGTGCTCTTGCTGGTATTGGCGGCACAGCGGCTGATAATATTGCGGAAGCAAGAAAAGGTCATGCGTTTATTTCACATGAAGATTTAAAGAATCGAGCGGGGATTCCTAAATCGTCAATTGAAGCTTTAGCTGCTCTTGGTGTTCTTGATGGTTTGCCAGAAACAGATCAAATCAGATTATTTGGTTAAAAGATTATAGTTATTAATAATTTTTTAACAATTACTCATTTTTTCTGTAAGGGCCTCAATATTTGCTTTATCTTGTTTATATGTTATAATATATACAAATGTATTAGTTTTTATTCTGTGAGCGACATGTGACATGTCGCTCACAGTTTTATAAGCTTAATTTGTGGGTTGCTTTAGCGCTAGCCATAGCCTCAACCCACTATTTTGGCTAAGATGATGCTGTTTTAACAATTTGATAGGGAGGTGCCTCTTTTGCAAAAGCAAAAGCTGGAAGAATTAATTTTTTCTTTAGTTTTACCAATTGTTGAAGGAACAGAATTGGAATTGGTTGATGTTGAATATATACGTGAAAAAGATTGGTATTTACGAGTATTTATTGATAGAGCTGGTGGTATTGAAATTGATGACTGTCAGTTTGTTAGTGAAAAGTTGACAAAACTTCTAGACGAGAAAGATCCTATCAAGGAACGTTATTATCTTGAAGTATCATCGCCTGGAATTGACAGACCTTTAAAACGGGATCGTGATTTTCAAAAAGCCTATGGTAAAAAGGTTGATATTTTATTTTTTTCACCATGGCAAGGAAATAAAACCATAGTTGCTATTCTTGACGGGCATAATGATGAAACAATTGAGCTTACTTTTAAAAACGAGAAGTTGGTGTTGGAACGTAAAACAATTGCGAATATAAGGCCTCATCTTGAGTTTTAGAAAAAAATTTTAGGAGGATTATCAGAGTGAATGCAGAGTTTGTACAAGCAATTTTAGAACTGGGAAAGGAGAAAGGAATATCCGCAGAAGTTTTGTACGAGGCGGTGGAAGAAGCATTATATACGGCTTATAAAAAGAACTTCGGTTCCGCTCAAAATGTACGAGTTGATTTAAACAAGGAAACAGGAGTAATTTATGTGCTGGCACGCAAGAATATTGTTGAAGAAGTTTCTGACCCAGCTTTAGAAATCTCTCTGGAAGACGCTAAAAGAATTAATCCTAAATATCAATTAGAAGATGTTATTGAACTTGAGGTTACCCCTAAAAACTTTGGACGTATTGCTGCTCAAAACGCAAAACAGGTTGTAGTACAAAGGATTAGAGAGGCTGAACGTGGTTTAGTTTTTGAGAAGTTTTCTAGCAGAGAAAATGATATTGTCAACGGAATAGTTCAAAGAATGGAAAATAAAAATGTTTATATTGATTTAGGTAGAGCAGAAGCCATATTGATGCAAAATGAACAAATCCTAGGCGAGACTTATCAAACGCATGATAGAATTAAAACTTATATTGTGGAAGTAAAGAAAACGAGTAAAGGTCCGCAGATCATGGTATCACGCACTCATCCTGGCTTATTAAAACGCTTGTTTGAACTTGAAGTGCCAGAGATACATGATGGATTAGTAGAAATTAAATCTGTTGCTAGAGAACCAGGTATGCGCTCCAAAATATCAGTATATACAAAAGATGAAAGCATCGATCCTGTGGGAGCTTGCGTTGGTCAAAAAGGAATGCGGGTACAGGCAATAGTAAATGAATTACGTGGTGAAAAAATTGATATTGTTAAATTTAGTAACAATCCAGAACAATATGTTGCTAATGCACTTTCACCGGCAAAAGTCTTAATGGCTCAGGCTGATGAAGAAGAAAAAATTTGTCGTGTAGTGGTTCCAGACTATCAATTGTCATTAGCAATTGGTAAGGAAGGACAAAATGCACGTTTAGCCGCTAAATTGACTGGTTGGAAGATTGATATTAAAAGCGAATCCCAAGCAAATACCACTGATGACTTTATAGTATTCCCAGATGAAGAAGGCAGTGATAATAATGATGAAGATTAAAAAAACGCCGCAACGTAGGTGTGTTGGTTGTAATACGATGTTTGATAAAAAAGCTTTGGTTCGTATTGTTAGAGCTAGTGATGGATCGGTTGCTTTAGATAAAACTGGTAAAAAACCTGGTCGTGGTGCGTATGTCTGCTCATCTGAAGAGTGTATTACAAAAGCAGTTAAAGAGAAACGCTTAGAAAAAGCTCTTGATACTTCAATTAATGATGACGTGTATAGCAAGTTATTAGAGGGTTTAGAACATGAATGATTTAAAGAAATTGGGTTTTGCACTTGGTTTAGCCCAAAAAGCTGGTAAAGTTGCTTCTGGTGATTATGCTGTTAAAGCAGCAATAAAGTCTGGAAAAGTGCGTTTGTTATTAATTGCAGAAGATGCGGCAGAAAATTCTAAAAAAGATCTGAAGTATCTGGCAGATGTATATAAAGTAAGGGTAAAAGAAGCATTGACTAGGGTAGAGTTAGGACTAGCAATCGGAAAAGCACAAAGAACGGCCTTGGCGATTGTTGATTCTAATTTTGCCGAGATGATTAACAAGGGTTTTATTAAAGAATAGTTGCCTGGAGGTGGACGAATGGTTAAGTATAGAGTATTTGAGGTGGCAAAGGAATATAATACGAGTAGTAAAGTAATTCTTGATATTCTTAATCGAAATAACATTGAAGTAAAGAATCATATGAGTAGTATTGATGAAAATGTAAAAAAAATAATTTCAAGAACGTTCG
>DVNI01000137.1 GCA_018714505.1 Candidatus Avacidaminococcus intestinavium | reverse complement strand
CCAGTAACGGTATTATTAGCAACTGATAATTTAAATAATGCTCAAGATTCAGTTGTTTTAGATACAGAATCACGTGTCATTACTCCAGAAGCTGCTTATAGTAAGGTGAAAAAAGCGACAGAAGATGCCCTTAAAGAAAATGTATATGAGTTTGTTTACAAGAAAGTAGACTCTACACTACGAGGAAATATTATACCTGAAATTAAGGCGATGGTAGACGCTTTTCAACCGGAACTTGTTGTTTTTGCTCCAGCTTTTCCCCGTGCAGGTAGAACTACGGAAAATGGTATTCAAAAAGTTGACGGCACACCATTATTAGCAACTGAAATGGTTAAAGATCCTCGTAATCCAATTAAATATGATGATTTAGGCAAGATGTTACGAGAAGAGTTGCAAATTAAACCAACGCATCATAACTTGGAAGAACTTCGTAGTCGTAATTTAAGGATTGAGAGTGGTTACCATACTTTTGATGCTATTTATAGTAAAGATATGCAACTCATTGCACAGGTTGTGATGCAAAGTGAAAAACGCACGCTTTGGATTGGCTCAGCAGGACTAGCAGAAGGATTTTTTAAAGAAAAATATCCTAATAATCCGGTTTTAGCTATTATGGGCAGTGTTAGTGAAAACAGTATGGAACAAATGGCTTATGCTGATAAGCATAACGTGCCAATTGTTGAAATCGATATGCGTGAATTACTAAAAGGTGCAAGTTGGACTATTTATCAAAAAGAAGCAGTTACAATTTTACAAAGTGGGAAAGATGTTATTGTGACTGCCGCACGTAGCAAAGAAAAATTGTCAGAAGTGTTAAAATATGCTGCGCAGCAAGGTGTTAGCGCAAACAAATTATCAGCGATGACTAAAAAAATGTTTGGTGAATTAACACGTGGCATATTGGAAGAAACAAAGGTTTCTGGAATGTTTCTAACTGGCGGTGACACAGCTATTTCTATTATTAATGAATTAGGAGCACAAGGATCTCGTATTGAATCTGAGGTTCTAACAGGCTTTGTGCTATCACGTCTAGATGGTGGTCTGTATGATGGTTTGCCGGTGATTACTAAAGCCGGTGCTTTTGGTGGTTTAAAAGACGTATATTATTCTTTAAATAAAATTAAAGAAATCTGATTGAGAAGGTGGTGCAGGTAAATGGAAAATAAATATGTTGGTATTACGATGGGCGACCCTGCGGGTATTGGCCCTGAAATAGCATTAAAGTCAATTGCTGGTTATCCTGAATTTCAGCATAACACTATAATTTATGGTAGTTATGAGGTTTTAAATTACTACCATCATTTATTAAAAATTAAATTACCTATGGTAGAAATAAAAGAACCTAAAGAGTATCAAACTGGCAAAATTAATGTTATTTCTGTTTTGCCTCTTACCATGCAAGATTTTGCGATTGGTGAGGTATCGGCAATTGCTGGTAATGCAGCTTATCGCTATATTGAAAAAGCCATTCATGATGCGCTAGCTGAAAAAATTGCTATTGTTGTTACTGCACCTTTAAATAAAGAGGCTTTGCATAAAGGTGGACATAATTACGATGGACATACAGAAATTTTTGCCACACTAACTAAGACTGAGAAATATACGATGATGCTTTGGAGTGAAAAACTTTCGGTCGTACATGTAAGTACGCATTGTGCGCTAAGAGAAGCTTGTAATAGAGTAAAAAAAGCTAGGGTTTTGGACTGTATTAAATTAGCTGAAGGGGCAATGCAAAAATTAGGTATTCAAAAACCACGTATTGCTGTAGCAGGATTAAATCCACACAGTGGAGAAGCTGGCATTTTTGGTACGGAAGAAATAGAGGAAGTAACACCGGCTATCGAAACAGCTCTAGCTGAAGGAATCGATGTGGAAGGCCCCGTCTCACCAGACACCGTTTTCTTGAAAGCTTATCAAGGAAAGTATGATATCGTAGTTGCTATGTATCACGATCAAGGTCATATTCCTATGAAGGTTTTAGCTTTTGATAGTGGAGTTAACGTAACTTTAGGGTTGCCTATTATTAGAACTTCGGTTGATCATGGTACGGCTTTTGATATTGCAGGGCAGGGGATTGCAAATGAAGAGAGTATGTATCATGCATTAAGCTTAGGATTAAAATTTCTAAAAACAGTTTAAAATATTCATAATGTAAACAGCCTTTCAAAGTTAGCTTTTGGATCTAACTTTGAAAGGCTGTTTTTTGCAAGATAATAAAGAATAAGTGTTGACAATAATATCCATATAACGTAATATATAAATATAAAGATTAATAGGAGTAGTGACCAATGGAAATGAATTTAGAGATTTTTGAAGAACAAGCAAGCTTTTTACGTGTTTTAGCACATCCTGTACGGTTATGCATTGTCAAAGGGCTTTATGAAAAGGGAGAATGTAATGTATCACATATGCAAAATTGTTTAAATGTTCCGCAATCAACAGTTTCTCAACATTTGCAAAAACTAAAGAGTGAAGGCATTGTAAAAAGTAGACGTAAGGGACTAGAAATTTATTATCAAATTAATGATATAAGAATAAAAAAAATAGTGGAGGCTTTATTTTAAGGTAAAGTTTAAAAGGGGGTTCAAAAAATGAGTAAAAAAGGTTATTGGAGTCCGTATCTTGCTGGTGGATTAAGTGGTGTAGTGGCTATTGCTTCTCTGTGGTTTAGTGGAAAGTTTTTGGGGGCATCGACAACATTTGTAAAAAGTGCAGGTATGATTGAAAGCATTTTTGCTGCTGAAACAGTAGCCCAAATGCCATATTTTATGAAAAACACGCCAGTTATCGATTGGCAATGGATGTTTGTTATTGGTATTGGTATTGGTGCTTTTTTAGCAGCTTTAACCGGTGGTACTTTTTCGCTGGAATCATTGCCTAGTATGTGGCGGAAAAACTTTGGTGAAACGCCCAAAAAAAGAGCATTGATTGCTTTTGGCGGTGGTATTATAGCGATGTTTGGTGCTAGACTAGCTGATGGTTGTCCTAGTGGACATGGTCTAGCTGGTGCGTCACAATTAGCTGTTAGTGGGTTTGTTGCTTTATTTTTTTTCTTTATCGGTGGCGTAATTTCTGCGAACTTATTGTATAAAGGTGGTGGAAAGAGATGACTACTTTAGTTTATGGTTTAATCACTGGTATTCTTTTTGGCTTCTTTTTGCAAAAAGGTCAGGTTCTGCGTTATGATAAGCAAATTGGTGCTTTAAGATTTTTGGATATGACTATTTTTAAATTTATGCTCTCGCATATTGTTGTAGCCATGGTGGGTATCTATCTACTTGCTGATTTTAGTGTAGTTAAGTTTTCAATTAAGCCCATGATTGTCGGTGGTGTTGTGATTGGTGGCTTAATCTTTGGCTTGGGCTGGGGATTATTAGGGTATTGCCCCGGGACTTCGCTCGGCGCTGTTGGTGAAGGACGCCTCGATGGATTATGGGGAATTGCGGGTATGCTTGTAGGAGCAGGTATTTTTGCCGCTCTTTATCCGCTGCTCCAAAAAACAATTTTAACGTGGGGTAATTACGGTAAAATTACTATACCGCAGGTTTTAGGCATTAATCATTGGTTGATAATTATACCGTTTATTATTTTTGTAGTATTGTTCTTCCAATTATTAGAAAAGAAGAACTTATAAAATTAAAGAAAAATACGGACTGCAGAATTCTTCTGCAGTCCGTATTTTTCTTTATTACTTGGTTCTGTTTCATTTATCATTTGGTTCTGTATGAATAATTGCTTGAATATGTGGATTTATTTTTTGTTGCAGTGCTGCTTCTATATCGTGCACAAGCTCATGTGCTGTTTTGATACTCATGTTAGGACTCAGTATAATATGCATATCAATAAAAATTTGATTAGCAGTGCCACGACTACGGATGCTATGTACGTTGATTACTGATGGAAAGCTCATAACAATAGCTGCTACAACCTTCTGATCAATAGCGACTTTATCAACAAGAATATCAGCGGTCGTTTTAATGATTTTCATACCTGCATGAAGAATAAAACCCATGACAACTAATGAAGCAAGTGGATCAATAATCGCAGGGGCACCAAGTTTAATCGCAACCAAGGTAATTAAGACACCGATGGTAACAAAAACATCACTTCTAGTATGCATGGCATCGGCTAATAAAATATAACTATCTAATTTTTTGCCTTGATTAGCTTCGTAAACGGAAACAATAATATTGATAATAAGTGTACTTAAGAGCAGAAGAAAAAACTCCATTTCAAAAGTCGGTGTAACAGGAGATAAAAGGCGTTCAATCGCTTCTAAACCGATTTTGAAAGCAATGGCTAGTAACATTGCACCAATAAAGAGGCTAGAGAGAAATTCGTATTTTTTATGCCCGTATGGATGGTCTTTATCGACCGGTTTAGCTGCGATGCTAAGTCCAACGAGACCGACAATATTAGAAATACCATCTGTTAAAGAATGAAAGCCATCAGCCGTGATACTTGCGCTGTATGTAAAGTGGCCGATGACTATTTTGGCAATAGCGACAAAGATATTAGCAAATAAAACTTGTTTAAGAATAGATTTAATTTTTTGATCTTTTGTTTGTCTCATAATTATTTACTCCCGCAGGAAAAATATTTTTATCAAGTATAACATATTTCAAAAAATAAGTTAAATTTTAAGAATTTTAGACTTAGTAAGGTAAAAATACTAAACAACACGTATTATTGCTAATGCTATCATAGTAAAATATTAAGGTATAGCTTGGCAGTTTATTGACAGTAGTAATATTGCATGTTAAAATTATTAGGTATTTGCTAATAAAGAAAATATTGATGAACAGGTGCCCGTTAAGGGCCTAATAGATAAACCGGTTGAATTCCGGTGCGGTCCCGCCGCTGTAAGGATGAGTGAGTTTCATTATG
>DVNI01000012.1 GCA_018714505.1 Candidatus Avacidaminococcus intestinavium | reverse complement strand
GTATTCATTAAGTGTCCTGTATCAAGCATAATACCAACATTATCACAATTAAGCTCTGCAAAGAAATTTGCGGTTAGCTCCTTATTAAGTAAAGTCATTCCCGGCCACCATAAATTCTCAAAGAGTACCGTTACAGTCTTAGGAATAACTGAACTAACTTGGTTAAACACTTCAATTGTAGCTTGAATAACTTCTTGATCTGAATGCTTAAACTGATAAGTAAATGCTTCTTCATTATCAGAATCACTGACATGCCATACTAGATACTCTGGTTCTTCTTGTAATGCTCTTTTAATATTTTCTTTAATTGCTACTATCCACTCATCTTTATTTCGTGCCCCAAAATAAAACTCTTGTATTTTTTCTGGTGTGCCTAGGGTATGCAATAGATTCTCTGTATTACCATTCCAAAATTCTACCCAATATGGCCAGTATTTTAGATGAACACCTACCGTTGTTTCCCTATATGAATGAATAAGTGGTTTATTACAATAAAGAAAAAGCTCGAGACCATCAATACCTGTCTTTTGTAAAAACTGTTGAATTACTTCTTGTTTTCTAGGAATATCACTAGGATAACCGTCAACAGGACAATAATTTATTAGCTCTTTCATTCAACATTCTCCTTACTTGAAATCAACTAAACTACAGCTGATTCTAAAAATATAAAGCCTTCAGTAATACTTCCGAAGGCTTTATATCCATAACTTGAACCTAAATATTTATAATATTAATCACGGAAAGGTCTTCACGATATCTTTCGGGTTAAGAATAACATAAGGCTAAAAGCAAGTCAATAATAACGTCTTAAGCAAATTTTCTTTATTTATTAATTCCTTCTGCCTGTGTGTTATAAAAAGTAGTTGCAATTTCTAACATTACTTCTGCAAAAGTTTTTTCGGGCACAGGAACCAGCTTTACTTTATTTTCGCGTTGTTCGAGCTTAACTTTATTTTTGCTGTAAACATCCATTCCTTTAACAGCATAGGTTTTTTCAATAGGATTAAAAACTAATAGCATTTCGCAATAAGCAACCTTATCTTTATTTTCTAATTTATCGGCATAAGTTTGATTTAATTTTTTTAATACTTCTTCATTAGTGAACACCGTCTTGACCATTGCTTCAACTCTATGTTTTTTTAAATCTGCTTTTAAGCTTTCAGCCTCATAAGCATACACGCCAAAATTGTTTTCTAGAATAAAGCTCCAGCGTGCCGCTTCTATCTCATCGCTAGTTGGTTTGGGTTGCATACTAATTTCCCAATCATAAGAATTTTGCTGTGTTTCAGCCGCCATAGCCAAAGGACAGAATATCATCATACCTAGCATTACTAAACAAATAATTTTTTTCATTTTATTCTCCTTGATTTTTTTTAATTATTTCTAACTATTCTCAATATCTGTTCTTTAGATAATTTACTAAGGGTATAGTAATTAGCACCCATGCGTTGTGCAATCTTCCTAGCTACACCAAGCTTAATATAAGAACTTTCGGTATCAATGACAAGCGATGTCACCCTAATATTATTAAACTTATCAGCCATTTTTAAGGCAGTTTCGACTGGATCAGTATCGTTTTCAGTAACGGCATTTGCTCTACCGTCTGTTACAACAATTAAAATTGCTTCAGTATCTTTATCTTTTTTATTCAAAGTGCTTAACAAGGCAAGCGCTTCTTGTAGTCCTGCGCTAAGTGGTGTTTTACCACCGGTTGGCATTTGTTGTAAACATTTTTGTGCTAAATCAATGCTTCGTGTTACTGGCAATAAGACCTCTGCTTGTTGCCGTCTAAAAGCAATCATACCAACCCGATCACGCTTTTGATATGCTTCTTGTAGCATTTGAAAAATAGCACCTTTGACCGCACGCATTCGTTCTCTTGCACCCATTGAACCACTAGCATCAACAAGAAAAATAAATGTATTACCTATCCGTTTCTCACGCACCTTATTACGCAAGTCATCTTTAGTAATATTAATTGAACACCACTCATGACTACGTATTTTTTGGTACGGTGCCGCTGCTCTAATCGTTGCATCAAAAGCTAGGTCAGAAACTTCACCCTTTGCTTGTGCACTTCTTACATATCTTCCCTGTTTCAAATCTGTCCTCGTGGTGCTGCGTTTACCACTACCTCTACGAATCTTCCTGTCTTTTCCCAATGCTAACAGCATTTTTGGCATATAAAAATTATAATCTATATCTGCAGTTTTTTCTTCTGCGGCCGAACTATCATTTTCTTTGGACTCATCCTTATTATCTTGATGGTTTGGTTCATTATTGTCGTCTTCTAGATTTTCTGATGTTTCTTGTTCTTTCGGTGTATCTTCTGATGGTAACTGCTCATTATTACTACTTGGTTCTTCTAAATCATTTTCTTTATCGTTAGGATCTTCTTTAGGGGGCTCTTCTTGCTCAGATTGTTCTTCTGGAGGTGCTTGTTGTTTCTCTGGTTGCTGCAACTGTCTCATCCGATGTGGTAAAACAAAAAACGCTGCTTCTTCAAGATCACCCGGCAATACATACGTGCGTCCAGCTAATGCGGCAATTGCTGACGCTGCTTCCAATAAAAATAACTCTGCACGGTGTCCCTCACAAAAAGCTTTTGCAGAATATTGAGCCGCTAAAATAACCATTGCTTCTGATATTTCAACTTCTATCAGCATCTTGCGTGCAGAATTAATTTTTTCGGTCATATGTAGAGTCTCCTCTTGATACAGCCGACAAAACTCCTCTACATTTTGACTATAACAAAGTAAGTTTTTTATGACTTCAACGCGTTCCTGCATTTCTGTAAGATGTTCGGTTTCTACAAATAAGCCAAAACGATCTAAAACAGGCTTTGGCAATGTACCTTCTTCTGGATTCATTGTTCCAATTACGGTATAACTAACTCTTTCGCTATAAGAAATTCCTTCGCGTTCCACACGATTTATTCCAGAACTATTAGTATCAAGAACTGCTGTTAATAATTCCTGTCGTAATAAATTAATTTCATCGATATAAATAATTTTTCCATTAGCTCTTGTAATTAATCCTGGTAAAAATTTCTTTTGCCCGTGTATCATTGCCTTCTCTAAATCGACTGTGCCAAAAATCATTTCTTCACCCGCATTAAGTGGTAAGGTGAGTAAATCAGAAGAATCTGGCAAAAATTCTACGGCACTTCGCACTAATGTAGATTTAGCAGATCCTTTTTCTCCGCTAATTAAAAGCCCACCGACTTTTGGGTTTACTAAAGCAATTAAAATCGCTCTTTTTACTTTTTCCTGCCCAGTAATTGCCACAAACGGAAAAAGAGTTGCTTTCATCATAGGGCTTTGACCTCCACTATTTATTCTCATCTAAAAACGCTTCTACCGACTGCCAATCAAGTTCTCCTTCTTCAAAAGGTCGTCTGCGCATGCGATGTGGTAAAACTAATTTTGCTGCTATTTTAAGATCTTCTTGTTGTACCTTTGTGCGTCCTGCATAAGCGGCCAAGGTAAGTGCCGTCTTAATAACGGTGATATCGGCGCGATGTCCGTCTACTCCTAAATTTAAAGAAAGTCCTGCTACCGTTTCTAAAGTATGGTCATCAATCTCTACAGTCGGTAAAATCTTTTGAGCACAAATAATCTGATCAGCCAAAGTATTTTGTGCTTGTCCATAAAGTTCATTAAAACCCTTTGGATCTTTTTCGTAAGCTAAACGTCTCTTTATTACTTCTACACGTTGCTCAGGATCATGTTCACCTTTTACCACAACCGATAGACCAAAACGATCTAATAACTGCGGCCTGATATCACCTTCCTCGGGGTTCATCGTGCCTACAAGCACAAATCGAGCTGGATGCGAATAAGAAACGCCTTCACGCTCTACAGTGTTAATCCCCATTGCTGCTGCATCAAGCAAAACGTCAACGACATGATCGTCTAAAAGATTTATTTCATCTACATAAAGAATATTTCTATTAGCTAACGCCAAGATACCTGGTTCAAATTTTTTCTCTCCGTGCTTAATCGCATGTTCTATATCTAAAGTTCCTACCACTCGGTCTTCTGTCGCACTTACTGGTAGTTCAACTACTCGCATTTTTACAGATACAACATTTACGTCTGACCGTGTCGCTATCTTTTCACTGCAGTTATCACAAAATGCACTAGCAAGAGCAGGATTGCAATGAAAAGTGCATCCCTCAACACTTTCCATAGCTGGCAATAATTCAGCTAGTGCTCTAACCGCTGTTGATTTTGCCGTTCCTTTTTCACCTTTAATCAAAACGCCACCTAGGGCTGGGTTAATAACATTTAAAATCAAAGCTAACTTCATATCTTCCTGTCCTACAATTGCTGTAAATGGATAAACTGCATTTCTCTCCAAAATTATTCCTCCTTTAAATTATCAAGCTTTATGACTTCATTTATTTTTTTCTGTACTACTTGCACTATTAAAATAATAATTTTTGTCGTAAAATCTTCTACTGCCGCCTTTTGTAATTCAACTAATTCCACACCATATTCTTGAGCTAAAGTATCTAATAGTTTATTTGCGGCGTAAACAGTCTCTTCATCTGTAAGTAATTGCCACGTATGCTGATCTAATAAATGAAGGTATAAAGACGTTATCGTGACACCAAAATCATCTTGTGCAACCTCTTCTAAAAGACTGATAAATTGTGGTTTATTAATGATATTTACTTGGTTTTTAACTTTATAAGCGTTCCAAAAACTATCTTCAGTGACACCGAATCGTTTCAACCGTTTTAAGATACTATGCTGGCTACGTGGTGTGAGTCCCGTTTGCTTTGCGAGTGCTTCTTTAACAGTCTTCATTACAACTTTACCAATCAATTCACCCGCTTTTGAATGCTTACCAGCACTTTCCATACACATATTTGCCTCAGCATCAGCTACAATAATTGTTTGATCAGTACCAGAACCAGTAGCTAGTCCGGTTGAATAATTACTACCGGCCAGTAGTTCTTGAATAGCTGCTGTTTTCGCTTCAGTACAGGTTACTAGCGCCCTTGCCATAATTGCAGCTGGCATATCACAATTAAAAAACAAAAAAATATTAATGGTTCCTTCTTTTCTATTTTTAAAAATCGGCTTAAAATACTCAGCAGGGTCACCTACTCTACCACCATTCGTTTCTATACCGCCTGTAACAATTGCTGTAACGCTAAAACCTTCATACTTCAAAGTATTTATTGCTACATTTTCCATGCTAGCGGCTGTACTAACACCGGTCACACAATCTGGGTCTAATCCTAATTGTGTAGCAACTATAACCATGTGTTCTTTGTAGGTATCAGCTAGTACTTTACAAGGCATACCGGCGCCTTGCGTTGCATCATGGTTAAATATAGCTTTGTATTTTTCACTATATCCACCATTAAAAAGCGACGTACTAAGCACTCGTCGCTGCCCACTAAAACACACTACTATACTTTTGGCATATCTGTAGACACTATCGCCTGTTGGTAATTTGTAGATTTCCATTTGACCCTCGCTATAATTTTTTATTTAGTTTAGCCTTACTATCAAAAATTTATTTGAAACCAAACAGTTCGTTTTCTCATCCCACTCAAAAAGCAAAATAGCTTCTCTACCTGAATAACAGAGTCTTGTTTTATTGCCACAAACAACGGCGCTCTTGGCACTAGTGAAATCTAAACGTTGTTTATTACCAGTCTGATTGCACACCCAAACAGGAGCTTCACTAATTACGGAACATCTTTGCCAAGCAGTTTCTGGCATCCCACCACCACAGTCAAAATCATTCCAAGCAGCTGGTACAATCAAAAGATCTGCACTTAATGAGCGTGCTGTTTCTGCATTTTTTATATACCAAGAATCTGAGCAAATCAAAATACCAGTACGCAGTCCACCTAACTCTATTAATTTAAACCTATTGCTTTTGCTGCTCCACGCTTCAGCACCAACCGTATGTCCGCTCATTTTACGCTGAATAAATCGAATTCCTGTACTTTCAATAATTGCGCAACTATTATATTTGTGCCCGGTTTCTGCTGCTTCTGCATAACAAAAATAAATATGAAGCTTATGCTTTTTAGCTAACGCAACAATCGGCGCTAATGCATCAATTGATATAGGTGCATCAAGCTTCTCACGTGTTTGTTCACTAAAAAAATACCCTTGTAAAGCTGTTTCTGGTGTAATAATCCACTCTGCCCCATTATCTACTGCTACTTCAATCCCAGCTATAATTTTTTGCAAATTATATTTTGCCGGGCCTCCACTTAAATCAAAATGTAAAAAAGCAACTTTCATCAATAAACACTCCTGCTGAAGTTAATTGTTTTCTTGCTGCCACTTAATGGCAGCTTTTTTCATGATACATTCACTGGCATAACTTGTTTGACAATCACTACCAAACCACCGCGAAAAACAACCTCCACCACACTCAGCAAAAACTTCGCATTGTCGACAAAAATTCATATCTTGCTTAATTCGTTCACCAATATCATTACATAAAATAGAATCCAGTCCTCTTTCAACGTTACCTAAGTAAAATTCTGGAAACCCAACTAACGAAGAACAAGCATAAATATCACCATTAGGTGCCACAAAGGCTGCTTCTCCATTCATAGCATAACAATGAGCAAAACAATGATTCCTGTGATGACGCAAGTTTTCTGCACGTTCTACTTGTGCTATTTTGATCTTCAATCCAGTTAATTTTTCCATCACGAGAACCTTATCGTAAACGCGTTGCATCGCTCCCGCCATCTCTTTTTGCGTAGGCGGCATAAGGTCAGTACCTCGCCCTTGTTTGCGTAATAAATCAAATCCAATTAAACGTACGTTACCAAGAAAATAAGCAAATTCAACAATATCCTCTAAACTATTCACATTTTCTGACGTAACAACACAGGTAATACCCACCGCAATATTATTGCGTCTTAATACTTCAAAGCCCTGCATAATCTCTGTGGTAGCACCTTGTCCATTTTTAGTTTTCCGTAATTTGTCATTCATTTGTGGCTTACCATCTAGGCTTAGTCCAATTGCTACTTTGTACTTAAATAAAAATTGCGCAATCTCATCAGTTAGCAACGAACCATTGGTCTGCAATTGCATAATAGCCGGTAATTTATTGGCGGTTACATACAAAACTATTGCTTTGAGGCACTCAAAATTAAGTAATGGCTCCCCACCGGTAAATTGCAAGATAAACTTTTCTTTACCTGTAATTAGCTGTAATGCTTTTAGCGCTGTGTCAACAGACATATCTTGCTTAAGATGTTCTGACGCATAACAATATTTGCAAGCAAAATTACATTTACCTGTTAAGCTCAAGGCTAACATTTTTATTTCAGGAATTATCATTTCTATCTTCCAGCTCACCTTCAATAGCTAAATATATTTTTTCTAGCTCTTCCTTGGTTTCCGGTTTTGCTTGCCAGAAACCTCTTTGCTCAGCTTCTAGCAAAGTTTCAGCTATACGTTGCAATGCCCAGGGATTAACGTCTTTCATCCAGTCTTGCACTTTAGGATCAAACGCATATTTCTCCGCAAACTTTTCATACATCCAATCTTCCATTACATTACTAGTTGCGTCCCACTGAAAACTATGCGCCAAATAATTAGCTAAATCCAAAGCACCTTTATAGCCATGTTTCATCATTCCTTCAATAAATTTAGGATTGATAGCCTCACTACGGAAGATTCTTTTTGTTTGTTCTTGTACGCTATACATTTTCACCTTGCTTCGATCCGTGCTATCGCCACAATAAGAACGTGGTGCCGAACCTTTAATGCTTCGTACAGCTGCAATCATGCCGCCATGATAGGCATTATAGTCGTCAGAGCTAAGCATATTAGTTTCATGATTATCTTCGTTCTTAACGGTTACATCTAAAGAACCCATTCTTTTACGAAATTGTTCCGGCAAACATTTGCCTTTAATTTTACCGCCATACGCGTGACAACCCCACCTAACATAAACATCTGCTAAATCGTCAATATTTTCCCAATTTTTAGCTTCAAGTAATGCTGCTACACCAGCACCATATACACCTTGTTCATCACCATAAATTCTAAAGGCAGCCTGACGCCAAGCATCTTCTTCTGATAAGCCTTCGTCCATCAGTTCTGCACTTTCGACTAGTAAGTGTTTACGAATATAATTATCCTCTGGTGCTTCATCTAAGCCTGCTACACACAGAACAGCTTTATCAAGCAGTTGTATTGCACTCGGCATCGCATCTCTAAACAAACCGCTAATTCTAGCTGTTACATCAATACGTGGTCGTCTCAATTCAGCAAGTGGAATTGGTTCAACCCCCAACACTCGTAAACTTCCACGCTGCCAAATTGGTCTTACACCCAATAAATACAAAAACTCTGCTAAACACTGACCATGACTGCGCATATTACTACCAGACCATAAAACAATCCCAACACTTTCTGGATAACGTCCTTCTTCTTCAATATAGCGTTCAATAACTTGATCTCCAAGATTTTTGCCGATTTCCCAAGCTGCCTGCGTTGGTAAATTGCGTGGATCAATTCCAAAGAAATTACGTCCTGTAGGCAATAAATCAACACCACCACTACTTGGTGCACCTGATGGTCCTGGTTCAATAAATTCCGCATTTAAACCTCGCAGCAAATTGCTCGTTTCTTGGGTCGTTAGCATAAGCTTTGGATAGACCGTCTTACAAATATACTGACAAACGGCTTTTAACTCATCATAAAGTTCTTCGTTTAATTCTAATTCCAATGCATTAAGAATTGTATCTATCTTCTCTACTTGAAAATCTGCTTGCTTAAGCTTGTCAACAATAGTAAAACAAGTATCACCTATTTCATCAACTAATGCGCCATAAGTCTTTTGCCATTTTTCACTATAAATACCACTATTCTCCAATAATGTATAGTAATCAAGCCCATATCTTAACGCAAGTACCACTGGCATTCCTGGCACATCACCGTTAGAAAGGCGCGTCAATAGGTTTAAATAATCAATTTGCTGTTCTCCACAAGGCGGCTGTCCTAAAATATGGAGTCCTGTGCGGACCTGCATATTCTTTAAATCAGTTATATAAACATGTAATTTTTGTGCATAATCAGCGAAAGGCTCTTCATCAAGCCACACTACTTCTTTTTCTAAATTGGCCTCTTTAACTTTTTCCAGCAATAAATCTTGTACCTTAGAGGTGTTTTCAGGCTGCGTAACTACGAAGTGGGCATACTCGTCCATCAGTTTTTCTAATTCTTCTAATTCATCATAAACACCGGCTCTGCTCTGTGGTGGTGGTAAATGATCAAAAAGACAAGCTGCACCTCGCCGTTTAGCCTGAATACCTTCGCCCGTAATCGTAATTAAATAAATATATAAGTTAGGTAAATCTCCTAAAGCAATATCAGGATAGCAAGCATTACTTAATCCAGCATTTTTGCCCGGTAACCACTCTAAAGAGCCATGGGTACCAACATGAATCACAACATCCGCTTGCCAGATTTCTCTTAGCCAGTAATAAAAAGCTAAATATTGATGTGTCGGTGCACAAAAAGGTGAATGATAAATCTTATCAGGATCTTCGCCAAAACCACGTGGTGGTTGAACCGTAATAAACACATTTCCATTATGCATTCCAGGCACCAATAAATCACCGTCATAATTCATAACAGAACCTGGCGCTTCACCCCAATCTTTACGCATTTGCTCTTGCACATTTAGAGGTAATGAAGTAAAGAAATTTTTATATTGTGCTGACGAAAGTTTTGCCGCCTCCGCAATTTGCTTATCATTCAAAAGCGCAACATCATTAGTCGCATTACTAGTTAACTCATTAATAAATGTTTTTCCATCTGGCGGAATATCATCAACCTTGTACCCCGCATCTTTCATCATCTTTAAAAAACTACGCATACTTTCTATCGTATCAAGTCCTACTGCGCTACCTATATTTGAGTTTCGCGGCGGATAATTATGAAAAATAATGGCAACTTTTTTATCTTTATTAGCTTTTTTACCTAATATCGACCATTTTTTAGCTTTTTTCGCTAATTGAACAATTCGCTCATTAATTGGGATATAACGAATATCTTCATCTTCCAATTTGATTTTATTAGCAATCGGTAAACTGTGAAGAACTCCATCAAATTCAGGTAAAGTTACACTAATTGAAATCTCTATAGCGTTCATACCTTCTAAATTATTTTTCCAAACATCGTATTCAGAAAGCAATGTATAAGCCTGCAAAACAGGAACGTTTAGTGTTTGTAGCGTAACAGGATCTAAGGAGCGAGAAGTAGTTAATGAGAATTTAACGCAATTAATCAAAGTACTGATTAGCGTTTTATTGTCTTTTCTAAAATACTTGGTAAAAACTTCATCTAAACTTGGCATTCCCATTTCTTTAATCGGCATACCATTAGAAAAAACACAAATTACATTTAAGCCTTGTTGCTCTAGTTCTTCAATCAAAATTTTTTGATATTCTGTATCGCCCCAAATCCACTCATCACGATAAAATAAAATACCGACATAAGGTTTATGAGGATCGGTGAACTCTTGTAAATATTGTTCTAAATCAATATAGGCATCAGCTGCTTTTGGATGATAGATTCCACTCCAAAATCTCGCATCAGGCTGCGTATACTGCACGTTTATATTGCTATACTTAGCAGCTGCAAATAGCCATAAGTTTTTATAATTTTCTGTACCATTATACAACGCATAAAGCTTTATTTGGTGTACATCTTCTGCGCTCAACCCATCGACAAGCTCATTTTCCTCTGTACCTGCCGCATCAATGTAAAAGCGAATATTGTTTTTTTGAATGAAGGGTACTAATTTACGCAAAAATAGTGTATCAAGTCCGCTCCCCATCCATTTCAGCATTAATACATCTGTATCTATAAGTTTTGTTTCCCATTCTGTGGACCAGACTGCTCTTTCGGAGATCTTATGACATTCACAATTTGCTAAAAGCATACCCTTTTCTTGTTGTAATTCATTTAAAGCTTTTTTCATCATTGCATAACGTCTATCAATATTAGTTAGATATAATATTTTTCCCATTCGTTACTCCTATAATGTATCTTTTTGCATTTTTCTAAGCAAATATAAAAAATATGGTGATCCTAACACTGCTGTCATAATGCCAACTCTAATTTCAGCTGGCGGTATAATTACTCTACCTAAAGCATCACAAAGCAAGAGAAACATTGCTCCTAACATTGCGCTGGCTGGTAATAACATGCGATGATCTGGCCCAATTAGCATGCGCATCATATGTGGAACTACAAGCCCTACAAATCCGATATTACCGCTAACGCAAACAGAGGTAGCCGTTGTCATCGCAGCCACAACTAATAAACCCATTCGATAGAACATCACTGGCATACCAACAGCTTTGGCTTCGGTATCGCCTAAGACTAGAATGTTCAGATGTCTTGCCAACGCGAGCATCGTTACAATTCCAATCGTTACCGGCACAATAGCAATGTAGACGTGCTCCCACCGCCTGTAATCAAGTCCACCAATAATCCAAAATAAATATTGTTGTAACTTCTGTTCATTCATAAAAGTTAATAATCCCGAAGTTATCGCCCCGAGTAGCATGCCTACTGCAACGCCTGCTAAGAGCAACGTCATTACAGGAATACGACCATTTTTTCGCGCTAAAAACACAGTTAAAGACACCGCAAATAAAGAACCACAAAAAGCAAATGCTGGCATCATAAACATATTTTGTGCTGAAAACCCTAGGGCAATTGATAATACTGCCCCTGCCGCCGCACCACTAGAAACACCAATAATACCAGGGTCTGCTAAAGGATTGGCAAAAATTCCTTGCATCACGGCTCCCGAAATTCCTAATGAGGCGCCGACCAGAAGACCGACTAGCATCCTTGGCATCCTAATATACCAAACAACAGCTAATTGTTCTTGCGTAAAATCACTATTACTAATACCTGGAATATTTAATTGATAAGCTAGTAGCGCCAGAGCATTGCGTAACGGAATATCAATTTGTCCGCTAAATAACGAAAAAAATGCAGTAATAAATAAAGCAACTAATAATGAAACTAACACTATTTTTTTCTTTTTTGGACTGGTAAACATTTTCCCCCACCTTAACGCGCCACATAAATCTGTGTCGTCTTTAACATAATCCGCTGTTAACAAGTATTTTAACTAAAACAAGTAGACTTAATGCGGTCATTAATTTTTTGATTCCAAATTCTTTGAAGCATATTGGTTGAGCCATTAAACCCCATAAAGGGCTCTCTGGTGATAATTAACTCATCATGAACTGGATTTGCAATATTACAAGTTATAACATTCTTAAGCCCTTTCTTTTGTACTAAAGCCGTTTCGCTACTCGATGCTAATAAAATGCCGTCTGCCAATGCTTGTAATGCGTTATCTAGTTCTACCCCCGGGCTTTCAGCCGTTAATAGCTTGTCAATCCATTCTGGCTGATTGAAAGCAACTTGCGGCACATCTTGCAAAATCACAACAAGCTGATTCATATCCGCCCATTCTAAGCGTAAAGCTTCTGCTAAACCTAATGCTACTGAAGATGGCGCTGCTATAAGTGCTTGTTCAAACCACAAATCACCCCAAGTACTTTTAATATCATTAATTCTGGCTGCATTTTTGTGTTCTATCATAGAAGCCCATTCATTAATTAGCTCCATTTGCACTGGCACATACGTACTCAAATTTTGTAGCCATTTTTTTGTTCCTGTAATACCATAAGGAACACCACTTTCAAAATAAGGTATACCATATTTACTTTCTAATAAAACCGCCTGTTCCAAACCTAATTCTGCATGAATAACTATATTTAACGCCGCATCATTCATTGTCGCTATTTCATCTAAAGAGCTGCCAGCACCAGGACAAGCACCAATTTCTAATCCTGCTGTACTTAAAAGCAACTTAAGCTCGGCTAAATCATTCTCTGCATTTAAATAGCCAATCCCCATTCCCAATAAATTAACTTTTTTAGGTTTAATAATCTGTCGTTCTTTTAATGGAAAACTTTCAAAAAAGTTTTTTGCCGCTATCGAAAATCCTTTACAATAACCACCTAAAAGTCCTCCACTATCAAAACAAACCACTGGGCAAGGTAACTCCGCCTTACGTGCAATTCCTTCAATATCGTCACCGATCAGCCCTACAGCACAACTGTTTTCCACAAGTACAATACTTGGTTGTTCAGTGTCCTTAATCATTTGTAGTGTATTAAGTAAACATTCTTCCGTACCATATACGACTGCTGTATTATCTGGTTGCGTTCCTACAAATCTTTTCTCCACACGATAATCTGCTCTTTCTAAATAGCGTAAAGCATAAAAATAACACCATAAGGGACCATTAGCAACCATGTAGGCTTGCGGAATACCAGTAAAAAAAGCTGCGGCACCCGTTAAAGCACAAGAGTCTGTACAATTAAAAACATTACTAAAGTTTTCTTTAGCCATAAATTATGCCTCCCTTGTTTCCACGGCGTGCTAAAAGAAATCTTATTTTTTGCAATAGATTGATCTCGCCCTGTATACCAGACTTTGGTAATAGCGGTAAAAACAATTGTTTCGCCGTATAGTCTGCTAGTTCATGTGTTGTTAAGATTAAATCTGCCTTATCTAAATACGGATTACCTGCGCTTTGATCAATAATCAAACTTTGATCGATATCGGGCATTTTGGCGATCATCTCTTGTTTGGCTTTTTCGGTGAATGCTTCCAGCATAATAATTGCTGTAATAATCATACCACTTTTGCGCACTAGATTGATAATCCAGCCCGGTTCAAAGAATTGAGCTAAACGACCAATACAAATTATACATTTTTTATCATGCAAGTTATTCTTTGCTAACGCATAAACTTCGGCTAATTTTTTATTCTCACTGCAAACAGCTTGCTTTGCGATCTCTTTTTTACCTAATACTTCACCCAATCCCAACAACCATTTTTGTGTACTTTCCCAACCTACAGGGAACTCTGTTGCATAATAAGGGGTTCCTAATTGCTGACGTAATTTATCAGCTATTTTAATTAACCATTCATTAGCTTGTCCTCTACTGCCTAAAACAATATTAAGTGCAGACTCTCCAATCTTGTCGTACTCACTATAATTAGTATAAGTCGGGAACTGTCCTATGACTTCAACATCAAAATATTGCAATAATCTTTTCACTTCACGACAATACTCACCATTCGGTCCACCTTGATCGCCAATCAACAATACAGTATTGGGACGCACCATGGATTTTTTTAGTAAGCGCTCTATGATAGCTGCTGCTGCATAATAATAGCCGGCATAATATTCCCCATCTAGAAAGCCATAACAAGGAACTGTTAGAATGGGCACTTGCTGCTTCATTTCAACCTCTTGAGCAACAGCAACAACGTCATCGCCAATTACACCTGCAACACAAGAGTTTGCAATCATAATGAATTTAGGCTGATAGGTACTAATTACATATACAAGGCACTCTCTTAACTGTTCTATCCCACCAAAAATAGAGTGTTTTTCTTTTAGTGAACTACAAACTAAAGGCACTGTAAAATTATTCGGCTCATATTCATCTCTCGCAATTTTACGAAAATGATCGCCGCCATCCATCACTCTTGAAATATGAGAACAAGCTTTCGGGCTGTGATAAATAACTGCAGCGCCTTCTGTATGCGCAACGGCTCGCCACACTCCAGGCATACTACAACTACAGCTGCGCACCTTTTTTATAATACGTTTAGTTGTTATTGCCATATTTACTCACCAATTCTTCCAACTCTTCAAAGGTCATCGGCGTGGGAACGCTCAATTGCTCATTATTTAAAATGTCTGCGGCTAAGTCACGATAGATATCCGCTTGTGTTGATTGTGGAGCAAATTGTAGCACTGTTTGCCGTTTTATTTCAGCCTCATTAACAATAAGATCACGAGGAATAAAAGCAATAAGATTCGTATTGAGTTTTTTTGCAAACTCTTCTAATAATTCTCTTTCATTAATTGTGTTCCTACTATTACCAATAATACCACCTAATTTAACTTTACCACGAGCCGCAAACTTTTGTATGCCTTTTGCGATATTATTAGCAGCGTATAAAGACATCAATTCTCCCGAAGAAACAATATAAATATCTTGGGCATAGCCCTCTCTAATCGGCACTGCAAAGCCACCACACACGACATCACCTAAGACATCATACAACACTACATCAACATCATTGGTTTCTTCAAACTCTTTAAGCTTTTCTAATGCAACAATAATTCCGCGGCCAGCACAACCAACTCCTGGCTCTGGTCCACCAGCTTCTACACATTTAATACCGTTATATCCAGTATGAATAATTTCTTCAGCACTAATAGCATCAGAGTTATTGCGTACTGCATCTAATACTGTATTACTACAAATATGTCCTAATAACAATCTTGTTGAATCATTCTTAGGATCACACCCAATTTGACAAACGCTACGACCACTTTCACTA
>DVNI01000136.1 GCA_018714505.1 Candidatus Avacidaminococcus intestinavium | reverse complement strand
ATGCTGTTCTCATTTTTGTTTGTTGTTTGCTTATGCTAAATATGCTAGAATTAATGAGGTTCATATTTTTAGTGATTTTGAGTAAATTAATGAAAGCGAGGAATAAATATTATGGTGAAGAACATCAAGTGTTTATTTATTACTATCATTTTATTAAGTATGACCTTTTCACCAGTTTACGCGAATGCAATAATAGCTAAAGCTGGTATGTCTGGGGAAAAGGTTGTGCAAGTACAAGCAATGTTATTTGAATTAGAAATTTTAGAGGGAAGTATTGATGGTGCTTTTGGTAGTATGACAGAGCAAGCTGTTAAGTCTTATCAAAAGAAGATTAATGCTGAACCGGATGGCGTTGTTAACCAAGAATTAGAGCGAAGTCTTGCTATAGATAGTGGACTAGATTTTGCGAAGGTGAAGAAAAGCTTTTCTATGAATGCATCAGCTTATTCTGCACAAGATCCTGGCTGTGGGCCAAGAACAGCAACTGGAGCATTAGTTGCTAAAGGTATAATTGCCGTTGATCCTAGTTTGATACCGCTTGGTACACAAGTCTATATTCCAGGGTATGGAAAAGCTTTAGCAGCAGATGTGGGAGGAGCAATTAAAGGCCATGTTATTGACATCGCTTTTGATACGCATCAGGAAGCTTTGCAATTTGGACGTAGGAATGTGAATGTGTATATTATGTAAGAGGGTGTAGTTGTTGAAAGAAAAGCAGCACTTCACGATAGAAGACAAAGTATTGCAGCATAGTAAGGGAATACTTTCTCAACCAATCTTATCAAGACTTGTAATAGAAGCGGTTGGGTGTGGAATAATTAGTGCTAGATTAGGGCGAGAAGAAGTTTTGGCGAGTTGTTCGCTTTTGGGTTTATCGAAAAAGACATTGATGACAGTTTTTGCAGAAAAAATTGCTCAGATTGCTGGTATTACTGTAAGTTCAAAAGTAGCACTTTTAAATTTAGATGTTACTTTTTTAAATCAGATAGAAGATTACGAAGAAGCACTTTTTTTAAAAGCCAGTGTCCTTCATTGTGGACGACGTGTAGTTAATGTAAAGGTGGAAATAAAGGGTGAAGCACAGCGATTGCTCGCTACGACAATGATTACTTTTGCGGTTATAGGAAGTTTTGACGAAATTCTTATAAAATGGTAAAATAAAGCATTGTTATGTTTAATAATTGAAATATGCTTATAATGCTATGGAGGTAGGAAGAAAATATGGATTTTGCTTATAATGAAGATCAGCTTGAATTGCAGGAAATGGTACGCGAATTCGTAGCTAAAGAAATTACACCGTTTGTCGGAGAAATGGACAAAAACAACGAGGCAATGCCGGGATTAATGGAGAAAGCGGCAGATATGGGGCTTTTAAATATTATTGTTCCCGAAGAATACGGTGGACCAGGCTTGGATAGTGTGACAGTTGCTATGATTTATGAAGAACTTGGCAAAGGTTGTGCGGGTATCGCTACTTCCATTGCAGCAAATTCATTAGCCTCCTATCCTATCTTGTTAAGTGGTACAGAAGAACAAAAAGTGCATCATTTTAATTTATTGAATGAAGGTGGTTTAGCTGCCTTTGCGCTTACTGAACCGAATGCTGGTTCCGATGCAGGTGGTGTTGCGACCAGAGCTGTTAAAGATGGCGATAATTATATTTTAAATGGTACGAAAGCCTTTATTACTAATGCTGGAGTTGCGGATACTTTTCTTATTTTTGCTAATACTAGAAAATCTGGTGGCATTAGAGGATTAACGGCTTTTATTGTGCCAAAAGATACTCCTGGCTTTAAAGTTGGTAAAAAAGAAGATAAAATGGGTATTCGCCCATCGAATACATGTGAATTGATTTTGCAGGATGTTGTTGTGCCTGCTACTAGTAGAGTTGGTCGTGAGGGTGAAGGGTTTAGAATAGCCATGACGACTTTGGATTCAGCAAGACCTTTTGTTGGTGCTGTTTCTGTTGGCTTAGCACAGGCAGCTCTTGATTTAGCTGTAAAATATGCTAAGGAAAGAAAACAATTTGGACAACCTATTTCATCGTTTCAAATGGTGCAATCAATGATTGCAGATATGGCGATGAAGGTTGAAACTGCTAGATTGCTTGTGTTAAAAGCTTGTTGGATGCGCGACCAAGGTGTTAATTTCACTAAAGAGGCTGCGATGTCTAAATGTTATGCTGCTGATATAGCGATGCAAGTAACAACAGATGCTGTACAAATTATGGGTGGATATGGTTATTCCAAAGAATATCCTGCAGAAAAAATGATGCGTGATGCAAAAATAATGCAAATATATGAAGGAACAAACCAAATTCAAAGATTGGTTATTGCAAATAAAATCCTTTATTAATGGTATAACCTGACGCTATCTCTTGCCGGGATAGCGTCTTTTTTATTGAGTTAGTGTTGTTGGCGCAGTGTATATTTGTTATAATATTAAATATTAATTTAGTGATTTGGGTGAATTTATGCTAACATTATTAATCATAGCCATTGTGGTATTAGACCAGATGACTAAATTTGCAGTAGTGAGCAATATGAACTTAGGCTCCAGTATTCCTATTGTTCAGGATTTTTTTCATCTGACATATATCTTAAATGCGGGTGCAGCTTTTGGTATTTTAGAAAATAGCAGATATTTTTTTGTTGGTACGGCAATAATTGTTTTGCTGGGTCTTATTTTCTTTCGTAAATTTATTGCTAGTGAACCGTTTAGCGTCAGAATAGGTATCGCGTTATTTGCAGGCGGAACATTAGGTAATTTAATTGACAGAATAAGATTAGGAATGGTAATTGATTTTTTTGATTTTAGAATTTGGCCGATTTTTAATATAGCAGATATTGCGATTTGTGTAGGGGTAGGATTGATTATATGGAGTACCTTGCTAACGGAGATGAAAACAAAATAATTTCAGTTGAAGTTGCACCAGAGGATGCTAATAAAAGAGCAGATCTTTTTTTAGCAGAACAATCTGGTTTTTCACGTGCGGTGATCCAACGTTTGATATCTGAACAGAATGTTTGTCTTTTTGATAAATTAGTAAAAGCGAACTATAAGGTAAGAACTGGTGATATTCTAGTAATTAAAGTGCCAAAGCCAAAGGCATTAGAAGTTAAAGCGGAAAATATTCCATTGGCAATTTTATATGAAGACAATGATTTGCTTGTTATAAATAAGGCGCGAGGTATGGTTGTTCATCCCGCAGTCGGCAATTATTCAGGAACAATGGTTAATGCTCTTTTATATCATTGTCATGATTTATCAGGCATTAATGGTGTAATTAGACCAGGTATTGTGCATCGTTTAGATAAAGATACTTCTGGTGTCATTTTAGTAGCTAAAAATGATGTCGCCCATCTTTCGCTGGCAGAACAGATAAAGAGTAAAGAAGCAGCAAGAACCTATTTAACGATTGCTACGGGAAATGTTAAAGCCGATGTAGGAAGAATTGAAACTTTAATCGGACGAGATCTCAAAGATAGAAAGAAAATGGCAGTTGTCACTAAAAATGGAAAGAAGGCAATAACGGATTATCGAGTCTTAGAGCGTTTTGGGCGATATACGTTAGTAGAGTGCAAACTATTGACTGGAAGAACACATCAAATACGCGTACATTTAGCTTATTTAGGTAATCCAATTGTAGGCGATCCTAAATATGCAAGTCAAAAAAACCATTTTAGTATTAATGGACAAGCCTTACATTCGGCTGAAATCGTTTTTAAACATCCAAGAAATGGTAAAGAACTGCGTTTTAAAGCACCACTACCGGAGGATATGGAAAAAATACTTATTAGGCTAAGAAATGGACAATTTTAATAATGTGGAGGTTTTGGTATGACTAAATTAGTTAGAAAAAACATTATAATGGATAAAGCCGCCGTTAGAAGAGCTACTGTAAGAATCGCACATGAGATTATTGAGAAAAATAAAGGTGTTGATGACCTTTTATTAGTTGGCATTAGAACTAGAGGCGTGCCCTTAGCCAAGAGGATTGCAGCTGAAATTGAAAAAATTGAAAAAGTTCAGGTGCCGGTTGGGTCTTTGGATATTACTTTGTATAGAGATGATTTATCTACTTTAGCTTACAATCCTGTTGTACATGGTACAGAATTAGACTTAGATATTAATGGCAAAGTAATTGTTTTAATTGATGATGTTTTGTATACAGGTAGGACTATTAGAGCGGCGTTAGATGCACTTATTGATATGGGAAGACCCAAAGTAATT
>DVNI01000011.1 GCA_018714505.1 Candidatus Avacidaminococcus intestinavium | reverse complement strand
TGCGAAGAGCCCAGACTTTAGCGTTATCGGTCTTAAGCCGAGGTGTGTTTTTGCCACGCGTCTCAGAGCAGTTTGCTTGGCCCTTGCGTGAGAAAAGTTTTTGTGTATTTTTATCAGTCTTTATAGCATTTATCTTATTTGGTAAAATAACGTATTTATTATCAGAACAAGGACTATATTTTGGTAATTTACGTATACTTTATGATTGGACTAAAATGTATTTATGAAAAGATATAAAGGATCTATCGCGCTAGTTTTATTAGTTATATCATGGGGTATCTTGTTTTTTTTAACAGGTAATAAAGCACCGTGGTATTATTTTACAACTGAAAATAATAATGATATTATTATTCCTTTGGGTGATGTGCCGATTGAAAACTATGATCGGATGGGTTTTACCAGTGGATTAATTAAATATTCCGATTTAAATCGAGCGTGGCTGGTGGGAACTGAACGTGGGGAAGTATTTTCCTTTGATAGTAACGGTAAACAATTGTGGAAAAGGGCTTTAGGGTTAGGCAAATTTGTATCCATGGAGCTTAGCCAAGATGGGAAGATTGTTTACGTGGGAGAACAAAGTCCAACAGGACAAATTTTTGCTTTAGATACTAAAAATGGTAATGTTGTCTGGTCATATGAGACATCTTCCGTTATCGGTGTTGATGTGGCAAAGCGTTCTTTACCTTCAGTTGTTCATATTAGTGTTGATAACGAAGATAATATTTATATTAATGCTTATCGTTTTGTAATGTTTAAAGATGGTGGTAAAGGCTACAATGCTAGATCGTTAGCTTTTAACAAAGCCGGAAATTTGCTATGGGTATATCCTAAAGATGAGGTTATGGATACTTGGATAAATTGGCTTGATGGTAACGGTGCGCATGATACCGTGGTACTTTCTAGTTCGGCTTATGAAATGCGTGATGATATGAAGTATAAAGATACTTTATATTTTATTAATAAAAAAACTGGTGAAAAAAGAAACTCGTTGTTCATTGAGCCAATGCAGCCTTTTGATAAGACTGTAATGCGTGGAAGCCCCAACTTTTCCAAAGACGGTGAAGTTTTGGCAGCTTCTTGTAGTGATGGACGATCCTATTTATTTGATTATCAAGGTAATATTTTATGGCAGCGTACGTTATCTGAACCGCAGTTAATTGATGGTGCATGGCTTAATGCTAGTGGACGTGATGGCTATGTTATTGGTGATAAGGTATTCTTTACTACAATAAATACCTTTAATAGAGAGAATTGGCAGTTGCCAACACCGGTCAATCATCCAGCGAGTAATTCGCTTTTTGCATTTGACAAAGATGGTAAGTTTTTGTATCGTTATAAGGCACAAGGAACAATTGAAAAGATCGACTTTGCAGGTGAGCTTATAGCATGCGCTATTGGTAGAAATGTTCGTAATCATAATTATGGGGCGCATGGTGCTGTCGTTTTGTCTGCTCGTGATGGTGGCGTATTAGCTGAATTTGAAACAGAAGGGCCTTTACAGTCTGTGGGAATAAGTAGTGATGGTAAGTCACTGGCAGGCTTAGAAGCACCAGCTTTGACTCCGGAAGGTAAAATAATCGGAGCATATCAATTACATATTTGGCAGTTATAAAAGAGGTTGTGAAGCAATGATAAAAAAATTTATAGTATATTATAAACCTTATAAAAAGACATTAGCCTTAGTTATTTTGGGATCGCTCATGGCTTCAAGCTTAGATTTACTTTTTCCAATGGCGATTAGGCATATTTTGAATGTTATTTTACCAGAAAAAAACATGAATGATTTACTTTTTTATGGAATGGTTCTAGGCGTTTTATATGTTGTTAACTATTTTATTGTTTTTTTTGTAAATTATTATGGTCATACACTAAGTGCCAAGATAGAGAATAATATGCGTAAAGATTTATTTAGGCATTTACAGTTTATGTCTTTTAAGTATTTTGATAATGCACGTACTGGACAATTGCTATCACGCTTAACTAGTGATATTTCTGAAATCGGAGAATTATCGTTTCGTGGTCCTAATGATATTATTATTTGTAGCATAACAATGCTGGGAACGATAGGTGTTCTTTTTTGGATGAATTTACCGTTAGGGTTATTGATTGCGTCATTATTAATAATAAAAACAATTCACACCATTTATGTTAATCGTAAAATGAAAATTGCTTTTCGTGAAAATAGAGCTAAAAATGGAGAATTGACGGCGCAAGCGCAAGAAAGCTTAAGTGGTATTCGTTTAGTCAAAGCTTTTGCACGTGAAAATTATCAGTTGCAGAAGTTTTGGGAAAAATGTCTTGATTTATTAAAAACACGTAAAAAATCTTATAAAATTTTAGCACATTTTTCTGGTAGTGTTACTTTTTTTACCAACTTAGTTAATCTAATGGTTATGTTAGTTGGTGGTTATATGATTATTCATAATCAATTATTATTAAGTGATTTTGTTGCGTTTTTGTTATATGTAAATCTTTTTATGAAACCGTTATTACGCTTGACCGTATTTGCTGAAATGTATCAACGTGGAATGGCAGGATTCCATCGCTTTAATGAAGTGATGCGCGAGAAACCAGAAATTAGTGATGCTAGTGATGTAAAGGCGGATTGGCCAATTCGTGGTGAAATTTCTTTTGAAAATGTTAGTTTTGCTTATACGCCAGATCGTGAGGTAATTCGCAATCTTAATCTTAAAATAAAACCAGGGGAAACAGTAGCTTTTGTGGGTGAAACAGGTGTTGGTAAAACAACTATTGCTAATATGCTTTTAAGGTTTTATGAGCCAACTAGCGGTAGAATTACTATTGATGGTGTAGATATTACAAAGATGCATCAGTCATATTTGCGTGAAAACATTGGTTTAGTACAACAAGATGTATTCTTATTTTCTGATAGTGTTTATAATAATATTGCTTTTGGTAAACCTGAAGCTAATGAAGTGGAAGTTATCGAAGCTGCGAAATCAGCTGCTGCAGACACTTTTATCAATAGATTACCCGAGGGGTATAAGACCGAAATTGGTGAACGTGGCGTTAAATTATCTGGCGGACAAAAACAGCGGCTTGCTATTGCAAGGATGTTCTTGAAAAAACCGCCTATTGTTGTTTTGGATGAGGCGACTTCGTCTTTAGATAATCGGACAGAAAAACTTATTCAAGAAGCATTGGAAAGACTAATTTTGAACCGAACAACATTAATTATTGCACATCGTATGACTACTGTTATCAATGCAGACAAGATTGTCGTATTAAGCAATCAAGGAATCGCAGAAATGGGTACGCATGAAGAATTAATTAAAAGTAAAGGTCTTTATTACAAGCTTTATATGTCGCAGTCTTAAAGTTCAATAGAAAAGGCGTTTCAAGTGCATACACTTGAAACGCCTTTTTTGTAGGAAATTATTATTTAGAGAATTTCTTCACGTACTAGTTGATTGATCATTTTTTGTTTACCGAGAACCCATAATAAATCATCTTTTTCAAAGACCAGAGAAATATTAGGATTAACTACGGTATAGTTGCCTCTTTCTAAACCAATTACTAAGCAATTCCACTTATCACGAAGGTCGGTGGCTTTAATTGATTTGTTAAGAAGGGGTGATGTTGCATTAATACTAATTGTACAATACAAGAATTTAGCTTTGTCTTCTTCATCTTGTTGTAAGACATAATCACGAAGACTAATGGGTTCCGCATTTGCTTTCATACCAAGTTCCCGATTTTCAAAAGCGGTGCTTAGTGATTTAACTTGGTCAGCTGTTCCAATGAAGAACATAGATGCTGGAGCAGAGATTACATTATTACCTCCTGGCATATCAATGGAATGACCATCTTTAACTATTTTTAGAATATTGACGCCATAGTGTTCTCTAATTGTTAGTTGCGAAAGCATCTTGTTATTAAAATAAGAACTTTCTTCAACATTATATTCAACAATAAATAGTTTTTCGTCTAACCACCCTGTTGTTGAAGAGGCATCTTGCTCTTTTAGCGATTCACGTCGTTTGATTAGCTGTTTCTCATTTAGATTAATCAAAAAACGAGATTCAATACGCAAATATTCACCTAATAGCCAATCTGAGGAAGCGATGATAGCTGTTGAGGCTAAAGTTAAAACAATGGATGCAATCATTTGCAAGTCTAAAATTTGCGTAAAAACAAAGAATACGGCGAAAAACGCTATCGCAATTTTGAGTGTAATTAAGAACAAGAGAGGAAGGTGGTTGGTGCGTTTCTTGAACCACAAGACTGAAAATAATTCAGGATGATGACCACGATTTTCTAGGAGTGCTCTAAGAAAGGGCGACATGAAAATCAAGGTAATAATCGCTGTGATAATTTTACTGTATGGAAGTGGTAATACTTGCATCATATACGGTTGTAAGTAATAGATTGCAATAAACACCACTGAAATAAGCAGTGTAAGATAAATCACAAGTCTAGAAACATAGATGCCTAAGAAGGTAGCCCAGTCCTTATCACCCTCTCCTGTTGCATCCGTATCACTTGTATACCTATTTAACCAGTCTAAAAGATTTTTTGGTAAAATGGCAACGAGCTTTTCGCAGGCTGGATCAGATATTTTGATAAAATATGGTGTTGTAAAAGTGGTAATTACCGATACCGCAACAATAATAGGATAGATAAAATCACTTAAAACGCCAAGGCTCATGCCTAAAGAAGCAATAATAAAGGAAAACTCGCCAATTTGAGCTAAGCTAAAGCCACAATGTAAGGATGTGTTTAATGATTGACCAGAAAGCAAAACGCCAAGCGAGGTGAAAATTAATTTACCAACTATTGTTGTTAGGATTATAGCTAAAATAGGTAAGGCGTGTTCAATAAGAATCTTATGATCAACCATCATACCAACGGAAACAAAGAAGACCGCACCGAATAGATCTTGGACTGGTTTTATAACATGCTCTGCTCGTTCTGCCATATAGGATTCAGCAATTAGTGAGCCCATGATAAAGGCACCAAGGGCAGCAGAAAAACCAAGATTTGTAGCTAATACTACCATTCCTAAACAAAGACCAACGGCAACGACTAAGAGCGTTTCGTCGTTCATTAAGCTGTGAGTTTTTTTGAAAAAAGAAGGAACAAGATAGACTCCCATTAAGAACCATAAGACAAGGAAGAATAATAATCGAATAACATCAAAAAGGAGCTCGTAACCAGGTAGAGCACCAGCAGTTGTTGCTAAAGTCGATAACATGACCATCATAATAATTCCGGCAATATCCTCAACAATTAATATACCAAAAACTTTTTGCGTAAAAAGTCTGCCACGCAGTTTTAAGTCGTCAAAAGCCTTGATTATAATGGTTGTTGAAGACATTGACAACATTCCACCTAAGAAAATGCTATCCATAGTATTCCAACCTAAAATCTTACCGCACGCAAAACCCATGGCAAGTAAGCCGACAACTTCTGTGAAGGCACCGAACATTGCGGTTTTACCCACACTTTTTAATTTGTTAAAACTAAATTCTAATCCTAGTGCAAATAATAGGAAGATAACACCTATTTCAGCCCAGGTTGCTATATTATTCATATCCGATATAGTCGGAAATAAATTAAAATGAGGTCCGGTCAGGAACCCTGCGATGATATAGCCTAAGACTAATGGTTGATTTAATTTTTTGAAAATTAAAGTCGTGATGCCTGCAACCAAAAGAATCATTGCTAAATCTGAAATTAATACTGGTAAATGAGCCATCGTATTCCACCCTTCTGTGTTAAATTTTCAGGCTAAATATCAGCGATAAGCGATATTGCCACTTAAAAGTATAACATAAAATGCTTAATCATAAGTAAATAGTATGAAAAATATTAAGAAAAAACAGTATACTTTTTAAGACTTATTTACTTTAATAAAAGTATTTGTCGCTACAATAATGGATTTTACTGCTTAGCTATGTTATAATTGCAAAGAAATTAAAAAATAATATTTGGGTGTTTTTTAAACTTAATTGGAAAGTTCGGTGAAATTCCGGCACGGTCCCGCCACTGTAATAAACTATTAGTTTTAAGTCAGTTTGCAGCCTAAATATTTTGCTAAAATCCACGAGCGATGGAGGCTGCGCCTATATATTTTTTATGGGTGATTATGCTACCTCTGTAACTAGTACAGGGGTTTCTTTATTCTATAGGAGAGAAGTCATGGAAGAGTATAAAGTTTTTGATGGTAAAAAATTGCGTTATGGATATACTACTGGTAGCTGCGCAACAGCTGCTGCTAAGGCAGCTACAGAAATGCTGCTTAGTCGTCAAATATTAGAGAGCATTTCAATTGAGACACCTAAAGGTGTAGAATTGTTTCTCACGGTAGAAGAGATTGACCTAAATGATGACTTTGCTAGCTGCGCTATTCGTAAAGATGCTGGTGATGATCCTGATGACACTAATGGTATTTTAATTTTTGCCAAAGTTAAAAAATCAGTAGGGCATGATGTAAAAGTGCATGGTGGCTTAGGCGTTGGGAAGGTTACTAAACCTGGACTGGCTTGTGCAGTTGGTGAGCCGGCGATTAATCCTGTTCCACTTAAGATGATTAAAAACGCAGTTAAGCAGGTAAGTGAAAAACATGGATACTTAGATGGTTTATCAGTAACGATTTGTGCTCCAGAAGGGGTGAAGATTGCACCAAAAACTTTTAATCCTCGTTTAGGTATTATTGGTGGCATTTCGATACTTGGTACGAGTGGCATTGTAGAACCAATGAGTGAGAAAGCTTTGGTTGATACTATTTATGTGGAAATGAACGTGCAAGCTAGTAAAGGCAATAAAGATTTATTAGTTTTTTTCGGTAATTATGGACAAGATTTTACGAAAGACCAACTTGGCATTGATATTAGTAATGCTGTTACTTGTAGTAATTTTGTTGGCGAGCTTTTAGATTACGCTGTTTTTAAAGAGTTTGAAAGTGTTTTATTAATTGGGCATGCAGGAAAGCTCGTTAAACTGGCTCAAGGCGTAATGAATACGCACTCTAAGTATGCTGATTGTCGCACAGAGATTTTAGCCTTAGAAGCTCTTTTGGCTGGAGCAACGGTTGACGTAGGACAGCAAATTGTTAAGGCGCCAACTACTGACGAAGCTTTTAAAATCTTGCGTAATGCCAAATTAGCAGAAAAAGTATTGCAGGCTGTAACTGCAAGAATTGAATTTTATATGCAACAAAGGGTGCATAGCAAGCTTAAAACTGGAGCGATTATTTTTTCCAATACCTATGGTGTATTAGGTGAAACAGTTCATGCACAAGAATTAGTAGAAAAACAAAAAAAGTAAAGAAAAGGAAGTGCTAATTAATGAAAGGCAAAATGTATTGTGTTGGTATAGGACCAGGAGATCCTGAGCTAATGACGTTGAAGGCTGCAAGATTATTAAAAGAGTGTGATGTCATTGCTATGCCTAAGGGTGATGGCGATACGATGACCGCTAAAGAAATTATTAAAGAAATTGTTGATATAGAGCAAAAAGAGCAATTAGAAATATATATGCCAATGACAAAAGATAAAGAGAAAATGGACAAAGCTCATAATCAAGGAGCGGATGACGTAATTAAGCTACTTGATGAAGGTAAAAATGTGGTGTTTATCACATTAGGTTGCCCGACTGTTTATGCTACTTGTATTTATGTTCATAAAATTTTGCTAAATAGAGGATATGCTTCTGAATTAGTGGCTGGCGTTACTTCTTTTTGCGCAGTAGCGGCGAGATTAAATGTTTCGCTATGTGAACGTGCAGAACCGCTAATCATATTGCCTGGTAGCTACAAAGAAACAATGCGTTTCTTAGGTGAAGATGGTAATAAAGTTTTGATGAAATCGGCAAGTGAAATAAAAAATGTTTGTGATGAGCTTGATCGACGCGGACTGGCTAAACACGCAGCAATGGTTG
>DVNI01000135.1 GCA_018714505.1 Candidatus Avacidaminococcus intestinavium | reverse complement strand
TGCAGCGGCAACCGTTAGGCATCTCGTATTCTCCTTCTTGCAAATGGCTTCCTACATCAAACTCGTTATACTCATCACGCAAAAATAAACCCGAATGCTTAATTTCACCGATACCGCGCCAATAAGCATTATCTGTCACAAAATATTGGTTAATCAAGGCTTTTGCCTGTGCATTACCTTGTGGTTTAACTGCTTCTGCGTACATATTCCGCACCTCAAACTCCTGATGCTTTAATTGCCTCATAATCTCGCTAATCGCTGCCAGCAAATGTTCGCCGCGAAAGCCAGCAACAACAAATGGTTTTTGGTGCTTGAGCGCTAAAGCGCGATAATCTTCCGCACCGGTAAGCACACTGACGTGACCTGGGCACAAAAAGGCATCAATGCCCTTTTCGTTAGCACAAATATATTCCATTGCCGGCAAGATTTGCTTACAGGCTGTTAAGAATTTCAAATTGCGCACCTTGTCTTTCAGTGCTTCTTCCAAAACCAAAGCGTATGCTGGAACGGTAGTCTCAAAACCGACAGCCGCAAAAATAAATTTTGTTTCTGGCTGCATTTTTGCTAAGTGCAAAGCGGCAAAAGGTGAATACACCATTTTCACCTTGGCACCATTAGCTTTCGCTTCTGTCAGTGACCACCTACTACCTTTGACCTTAAGCATATCCCCAAAGGTTAATACGCAGGTCTGTTCTTGCTGAGCGAGCTCAATCAAGCGATCAATGTACGCTGGTGACGTCACGCAGACCGGACAACCAGGCCCCGAGATCAGGCTAATCTTTGGTGAAATAATACTGCGAATACCGGTGCTAAAAATAGCCGCCGTATGCGTTCCGCAGACTTCCATAATTTTGACTGCGCCACCATCATACATTCGTAATTCTCTTTTTAAACGTTCTAGCATGCTCATCATTTCAGTCTCCAAGTGCGTCAAAAATATCAATCATTTCATGCGCTAATTCTGGCTGCAAAACTTCTAGGGCAAATCCGGCATGTACTAAGACATAGTCGTCTAATTTCACCTGCACCAATTTGATATTTACTTCACAAATATTATTAAGGACATCGACTTTGGCATAATTGCCGTTAATTGCAATAATTTTACCAGGCACCGCTACACACATAATTTCACCCCACAGTTTTTACAACTTTGCTATTGATAAGCCCTAGATACGCTTGTCCTAAGGCTAGACCACCATCGTTCGGTGGCACGCTGTTATTTAAATAAACACTGAAACCTTGCTCTTGTAATTGTTTTACCACAAGAGTTGTCAATAAGGCATTTTGAAAAACTCCGCCGCTCAAAGCTATTTGTTTAATGCGTTGCTCGCTGTTAATTAATAAAGCGGTTCTAACCGTTACCTCGCTAAGCGCATAATGAAAACCTAAGGCAAGCGCTCCTTTATTTTTAGTTGTGCGTCTAGCATAAAGCGTTTTGAGCATTGGCCGAGGATCGAGCAGCCAGCCCTCCTCGGTTTGCTGCAGCGACCACTTCAGATCTACTGGCGTTTGTCCTTCTTCATAAGCCTTTTGAGCTTCTTGCTCAAGCAGCATCGCGCATTCGCCTTCGTAACTATTATAATGACAAATATTTAATAGTGAGGAAACGGCTTCAAATAATCGTCCCATGCCAGATGAAAGAACGGTATTAATATTATTAGCTAAAGCTGCTTGGAGTATTTTGTTGCGCTCATCTTCTTCATCATTAATTCCTGCTGTTTGCAAAAAGCAATACGCACTTTTTTTCGCATCTTTAAACGAACTATCGCCGCCAATTAGCTTGGTATACATTAAATGTGCATAGCGATTATAATCTTGCCCCGTGCATACAAAGAATTCTCCGCCCCACAAATTGCCATCACTTCCATAGCCATTGCCGTCAAAAGCAATACCTAAAACAGTTCCCGCTAACTGATGCTCTGCTATAACAGATGCAATATGGGCATGATGATGTTGCACGCGTAATATTGGTAAGCCTAATTGCTCTGCATAGCGCACCGAATGATAGCCCGGATGTTGATCACAAACTACTAAATCTAATTTCGCAATTTGCAATGTTTCTTTTAAACTCTGATAACTCTCACTATATCGTTCTAAGGCCGCCCGCTCTTCTAAATCTCCAAATGGTTCAGAAAGTACAACCGTAGCCTTTTGCGAAAAACCAAAAACGGACTTCAAATCACCGCCCGCTGCAAAAATAGTTTTGTGCGTTACTTGCGGTGCCAACGCAAGCGGAGCTGGCACGTAGCCTCGTCCACGCCTTACAAACTGCGTTTGACCTGCTACGACTTTGACGACGGAGTCTTCATTGGGATGAATAATTTTTCGCTCGTGATAGATAATTCCGTCTATCCTAGCACACTTCAAACTCTGCATCACTTCATCGTCAGCAATAATTGGCTGCTCGGCATAATTAGCACTTGTCAGTACTAACGGGCCACACTCTTTTGTTAAAAGCCAATGCAAGCCTGTATAAGGCAAAAAGGCGCCGCACGATGCCGCTGCAAGCGAATCAAATAACGGCCCCGCAACCGTTTTTTTTCGCACAATAACAATTGGTTTAGCTGGTGAAAGCAATAAGTTTTTTTCGTCCTCACTAACTATGCAAAACTCTTCCAGTGACGACAAGTCGGCAAACATCACCGCGAACGCTTTATTACTGCGCCCTTTAAGGGTGCGGAGTCGCTTAGTCGCTTTTGCATCTAGAGCCGAACAAGCTAAGTGATAACCGCCAATGCCTTTGACCGCCAAAACACTACCATTTTTAAGATGTGTTATAGCTGCCGCTAGAGCCGCATCACCACTCAGTTCACCAAATAACAAAATCGGTGAACACTGACTGCATGAAATAGTTTGCGCATGAAAGCGACGATCGCAAGGTGCTTCGTATTCCTCTTGGCAGTCCTTACACATAGTAAATTCCTGCATTGATGTATGTTCTCTGTCATAAGGTAATTGCTCCAAAATACTATAACGCGGCCCACAACTTGCGCAGCTGATAAAAGGATAGCGAAACCGTCTATTACTCTTTGTCCGAAGTTCTTTTGCGCAATCGCTGCATAATCCTAAATCAGGCGTCAATGTGACTTGTTCTAGCGCTTGAGCACTTTTTATAATTTGAAAAGACTCGTATTTTAACGCTCTTTCTAATACTTGGTTGTCATATTTAATACTCGGAAAAATTGCAGCAAACGTCTCCATAAAAGCGGTAATCTGCTCTGGCAAACCTTGCAGAATAATTTCCACCGCTCCGCCCAGATTTCTAACGCTGCCAGTCAAAGCATTTTTTTGTGCTAATCGATAAACGCTCGGACGAAAACCAATTCCTTGCACAAGTCCTGTACAAATTATTTTTTTACTGATGCATGCTTGTTCTCGAGCCATTTAATAATTTCCTCAAAACCTTCTTCGTTCTTGCAGGATACTTTAACTACCGGTGCCATTTTATTTAACGCACGTACCCCTGCCATAAAAAATTCTTCGTCAAAATCCACATAAGACAAAAGATCTACTTTATTAATAACTATTAAATCCGCCTTTTCAAAAGCCAAAGGATATTTATATGGTTTATCACTGCCTTCTGTGACATTGGTAATCAAAAGTTTAGCGTGTTCACCAATCATAAATTCTGCAGGACAAACTAGGTTGCCGATATTTTCAATAAACAAAATTCCTTCTTGCAATGTAAATTCTTGAGCTGCTTCTGCAATTAGCGGTGAATCCAGATGACAAGCTCCACCTGTATTAATTTGCACAGCTTCAACACCTAAAGCTTGTAAAAGTTTAGTATCGTAGTCTGCCTCAATATCTCCTTCAATAACATAAGGTTTTACTGGTCCTAATCGTTTAATGATTTGGCAAAGCACTGAGGTTTTTCCAACACCGGGCGCTCCAATCACATTAATGGCTAAAATACCTTTATTAGTAAAATCGGCATTAGTAAGCTTGGCCACTTCTTCGTTTTTATCATAAATAGCTTCCATAACTTCAACAGTCTTATTCTCTGACATTATGCTTCCCCCTCATTTTGTTCAATCTCAATTGACTTTATATAGAATTCCCGTCCTATTTTGGTAGGTCTGCCTTCACCACCACACAAAGGACACGTAAAGGAAAACGGCTCACGCAGAAAGTTTTTATTACAATTTGTACATTGTAGCTCAGGCCTGATTCTCGTAATGTCTAGTTTAGCAGTAGCGCATAATGTATCAGCCGCAATTATTTCAAAATACAACTCAATGGAGCTTGCTACGTAACCAGAGTAATCACCTACCACTAAGTTGATCTTCTTTACTGCCGTGGCATCATGTTTTCGCGCATGATCTTCCGCAATTTTAATAATTCTAACCGTAATCGGATACTCATGCATTTTGATACTCTTCGCGCTTCATTTCTGCGCTTGGTTCGGTATAATAATTATCAATGTGCAAGCATTTTTTAGGGCAAACTTCGCAACAATAGCCACATTGAATGCAACTAAAACGATCAATGCTCCATTCTTTAGTCGCTCTATTCACTTTGATAGCCCCTACCGGGCAGCGTCTTTCACATGAACCACAGAAGATACAACTTTCCATGTCAATTAGAATCTTACCTCTAGTTTTTGCAAAAACTGGTTTTGCTTCTAATGGATACAAAATCGTTTCTGGCCCTTTGATGAAAGATTTAAACAATAATCTTGCCATGCTAAAAAAAGACATGTTTCCACTACCTTTCTGCTTGCAATTGTGAAGCTTGTCAAAAAAAAATCAGACAAAAAAGGACCGTCCCCCTGTCTTAGCGCTCGGTACAGCTAATGCATGGGTCAATCGTCAAGACTAAAACGGGTACGTCTGCTAAAGAAGAACCTTTTAAGGTTTCTAAAAGGGCTGGTACATTAGCGAAGGTCGGTGTTCTAGCTCGAAATCTGGTTAAAAATTTAGTGCCATTTCCTTTTACATAGTAGAGCACTGTGCCGCGTGGTTGCTCAATTCGCAAAAAAGCTTCGCCAGTTGGATTGCCTTTATACCTTACATTAATAGGGCCTTCTGGAATAAGGTTAATCGCTGCTTTAATCAATCGTGCGGCTTGAAAAACTTCACCGATTCTCACTTTCATGCGTGCATAAGCATCACCTTGTTGCTCAATAATCGGCGTAAAGTCAAGTTTGCTATAAGCAGCATAGCCATATGTACGCATATCTTTAGCAACACCACTCCCTCGTGCGGTTGGTCCTACGGCACCAAGCGCAACTGCGGCCTGCTTTGAAAGTACACCAACACCGCAAGTTCTATGTTTAACTGAACTATCATGCAAAAACACATCGGTCAGCGTTTTTAATTCTTGTTCTAACTCGGTCAAAACCGTTACAATTTTAGCTAACATATTGTCATCAATATCTTTTTTCACACCACCAATATCACAAACTGAAAAAATCACGCGTCCGCCAGTTGTTTCTTCAAAAATATCTAAGACTTTTTCACGCAAACGCCATGTATGCATAAAAAGACTTTCAAAACCAAAAGCGTCAGCAGTTAATCCCAGCCACAATAAATGGCTATGCATTCTTGATAATTCTGCCCAAATCGTTCTTAAAAACTCGGCTCTTGCTGGCACTTCAATCTGCATTATCTTTTCAATAGTCATGCAATAACCCATACCGTGCATAAATGAGCAAATACCACAAATACGTTCAGCAACATAAGTATATTGTTGGAAATCTTTTTTCTCCACAAGTTTTTCTAGTCCCCGATGGATATAACCAATTCGTGGAATCGCGCCTACTACGGTTTCATCTTCTAAAACTAAGTCTAAATGAATTGGTTCAGGCAAAACTGGATGTTGTGGTCCAAAAGGAATAATCGTACGTTTTCCCATCAAGATTCCTCCTTGTTAGTGATAAATGGCGTCTTTTCTGCAATTTGATATAATTGATTTTCAAAATCAATCGTGATACCTGTTATTTTAACGTCAAATAATTCTTTAATCTCATTTTCATACAGAAAAGCATAAGCATATAACTGGCTGATGCTTGCTAGTTGAGTTCCTCTATCTATAACAAGGCGTAAATGTAAAAATTCTTGTTCTTTTTCAAAAGAATAGGATAGTTCGAGCATTTCATCATACGTGCAAGTAATTGCGACTAAGTCGTACTCTGTTTGTTTTAAGGAGGTCACCTCTTGCACTAAGGTTTCGACTGCGATTGTTTTAATTTGCTCTGTGATCATTATTTAACACTCCTTTATTATTAAAAATCAATGACCTTTTTGTTCAAGCAAAGCCAAGGCTTTTACAACTCCATCAATAATCGCTTCTGGTCTAGCAGCACAACCGGGCACATAAATATCAACAGGGATTACTTTGTCCACACCACCAATAATGTTATAACATTCCGCAAAAATGCCTCCATTCGCAGCACAGGCACCAATGGCAACTACCGCTTTTGGTCGAGCCATTTGTTCGTATAGTTGCTTAACTACGCTAATGTTTTGCGCATTAATACCACCCGTAATTAAAAGAATATCTGCATGCTTAGGATTACCGGTATTAATAATGCCAAAACGTTCTACATCATATAGCGGAGTTAGCGCCGCTAATACTTCTATATCGCAGCCATTACAGCTGGAACCATCATAATGCAATATCCAAGGTGATTTTTTAATATAACCCATTTTGCTATCCTCCTATACCAGTTCTACCCCTTATCGAAGATAAGATAGTAATAATAAATTACCAATTCCTAATACACCTGTTACGATCCAACTTGAGGTTAAAGCAAATTCCCATTTTGTTCTTGCTACACCGTTATCAACAATAATTTCTAGTATGTAGACTAGCACGCAAGCTCCTGCTGCTACAAAATAGCTAAGAATACTATCATAGACAAAAAAGATAAAAACAAAAGCCAAAGCTATAATCGTTTCATACCAATGAATTAATTCTAGTATCGCTAAGTCTTTACCGGTATACTCGGTACTTACACCTTTGACAATCTCTTGATGTCCATGATGACTCATACTAAGATCAAAAGGTGATTTTCGTAATTTGAAAGTCAAAATATATAAAAGTCCACCTAAAACACCAGGAATGGTTAAGACTGCTGGTTGAGATGTATTAATAATTTCAGCAATAAAAAAAGTTCCGCTAGCATAATAAAGTCCAATCCCTGTTAAAAGCAGCATTGGTTCATACGCCATCATTTGTAACAGTTCTCTTTCCGCTCCAATAAAGCTATAAGGCGAGCGTGCGGCATAACCACTTAAAACGAAAAAAATTGCCGCTAAAGTTAAAATGAAGACTGCTAAAAGAATATTACCGCCACTTAGCATAATACCAGTCGTGAACACTACAAAAAACAAAGTCATATAAAGGTAATAGCGACTGCCATGATTAACTTCGGTCGTATTTTTCTGCCAAAGTTTTAGTACATCATAAAAAGGTTGTAATACTGGTGGTCCGACTCGACCTTGCAGGCGTGCGGTTAACTTACGATCCAAACCATTAAGAAGTCCTCCCGCTAACGGCACAGCAATAAATACAAGTAATATAATCATCAGCATCTTTGCCATCATCGGCTAAACCCTCCTATAATAACAATTAAACTAACACCAATAACACTTGCCGAAAGCACTGCAGAAGTTTGTAATAGTTTTTTTACATTTATAAAATTGCGCATATACCAATTAGTTAGTTGGAACTGCTTGGGAGTATTGCCAGCCGTATAATAACTTAAATTATCTCCTGCGTTAGCACCGCTCATATAAACTGTCGTAATCAGGCGTTTATCCTTTTTATAAAAGGGTAAGATTCCTATCGGCATTAATAATAAAATAGACATAGTGGCCAACATGATGATAATATCACTTATTTCTAATGGTATAACAGCGACTTGTCCATAGGACTCAGTTAAAAAAGGTACTAAAACATAGTGTGAAATTAGAGGAAACGACAGACAAGATAAAATAATTAATAAAGCTTGCATTGCGATTGGTCCTTCTTCTGTTACTGGCACCGAGTTAGAAGGTATTTTGCCTCTTGTTGACGACACTAATTTACCCATCCATTTAGTCCAATAAAAAAGCGTTGCAGCACTGCCATAGGCAATCACTGTTACTGCTAAAATATTATCTGAATCAATAAAAGCTTTCATTGCTGCCCATTTCGAAATAAGCATACCAAAGGGTGCCAAAAACATACCAGCAATACCAATCGTCATATAGATAGCAAGCCTTTTAGATACATACATTAAAATATCCATATCTTCTACATCACGACTACCTAGCTGCCCCTCTGCAGTGCCAACAGCCATGAAAAGAAGTGCCTTTGATATAGCATGAAAAATGATTAATAAGATTGCTGCCCAAACAGCCTCCTGTGTTCCTATACCAGCGCAAATAACGATTAAACCTAAATTAGCCAAAGTCGAGTACGCTAATATTTTTTTGGCATCACTACAAGTAATCGCAACTAATGAACAAATCATAAAAGTAATACACCCTATTGTTGTAACAACGGTTCCTACTAGGGTGACACTTAAAAGCGGTGCTAATCTAATTAGTAAATAAACACCAGCCTTCACCATCGTTGAAGAATGTAAAAGCGCCGAAGATGGTGTTGGTGCAACCATTGCTCCGACAAGCCACGAACAAAAAGGAATTTGCGCTGACTTGGTCAAAGCGGCTAAGCCTAAGAGAAAAACTGGTAACAGTATGACTGTAGCATCTAGCTTTAGTATTTCACTTAAGGTAGTAACACCTAATTTGTTATTTAAGATAGTAATTGCCGCGGCAAACGCAACACCGCCGCCCAAATTAAAGTTTAACGCTACTAATGAATTATTCTCTGCCTCTGTCGTTCTCGTATAGCCAATTAACCAAAAAGAACACAGCGTAGTAATTTCCCAACTAAAATATAACCATAATAAATCATTGCTAAGCACGAGCATAAACATCGCTGCTAAAAAAATAAAAAGGAGCCCTAAAAACACAGAACGTCTATCTAAGTATTCCTGATGACGAAGGTGATATTGCTCCATATAACTCACCGCATAAAAACAAATTAAAGAACCAATAATCCCAATTAGAAAAACCATAATTGCTGTTAATTTATCAAAAACAATAGTCGGTGCTAAAACTACAGCACTTGTTTCACTAAACTTTAGCCAAGTGATTAAGGATAGTTGACTCACAACAAATAAAGAAAGTAAATATTTTCTTTTTTTATAGCCTACACCTAATAAATAAACTCCTATCAATACTTCAATAGTAAACAAAAACTTATCAATGAGCAGTTTATCACTAGGGATTAATACTATGCCGTTTTCAAAATAAGTAACAAGCACGGCTATCGTATTCATAATTACTAATATTGCGCCATATTTGGTTAATAAATTTACAGCTTTGGTACCGCGTGACCAAAAAATAGCAGCGGCAATAACTAAAGGCAGAACAATTAATGTGTAGAGTAAATTCATAGAACTCTCCTTATTCAATAATATTTATAACCGGTTTTAGGTGTTTATTAATTAGTAATTAATACTTATTTATGAATCTCTTCCTTTTAGCAAGTAATTTTATTTTACATTCTATCAATCAAAGCC
>DVNI01000010.1 GCA_018714505.1 Candidatus Avacidaminococcus intestinavium | reverse complement strand
AAACCAATGAATATGGTCTTGTCTGGCGTTATTTTCACAATTGGGGTCAGCGGGGCAAAATTAACGCTTGGCACCGTCACAGTGCAAGGCATGGTCCTAGCAACACTAGTTGCAATTTGCCTTACTCTAACCTTTAAACTATTTGAAAAACTAAACTTATTCGAATAATTTAAGCGATAAGCATGGCAAAGCCCTCTGTAGCAAATACTACAGAGGGCTTAATGTTTGCTACTAATGTAGCAAACCGACTATTTGGTGGGCTCAACACCAAATAGTCACTGAGTCCATAAATAGGTTTTTATTATAACACAACGATCAAAAAATAACTAGTTTTTATTAAAATTATTTACTAACTCGTCATTAGGCACTATACTGATATTAAGAAAATATTTTACACAAAGGAGTGAGATATCTTGAGAACGAAAACCAAAATTATTATTTTCCTTGCACTACTTCTAATTTTTTGTATTTCAATTGGTACTTTTTTCTATTTTTCCGCAAAAAAGAAATCCCCAGAATATTCCTTAAATCTACTAAACACAGCTATTAAGCAACATGATTATGCCACATTTGAACGCCATATCGACCTAGAAAGCTTTTATGGACACTCATTTGAAGATGTCATAGCACCATCGCTCAAACAACCGTCTGATGTCGGTGCTAATGATTTTCTAGCTAGTATTATGGCCTCCGTAAAACAATCATTTATTAGCGCTATGATTGAAAAGACCCAAACTTATGTAGAATCTGGTTCACTTGATACAGATGCCTCTCTTACTGATCAAGCTTTAGTGAAAAATTTTACTGAGCTCACCGATTTTCGTAATACCACATTTAAAAGCATAGACTCTGTTACTATTGATGGTAATCTCGCCTATGCCGATGTTATGATTCATCACACTACGCTTGATGAAGATTTTGTTCTTAAACTAAAACTCAAACGTTTAGATGATGAAACCTGGTGCGTCGTAAATATTGATAACATGCAAGAATTCTTAGCTGCTATTACTAAGAAAAAGAATGAAAAACTCACTGAATTAAACAAGCCTCTAGCTAGCAAAATTAATGATTATATTGAAATAATAGACTCAAAGCCCGAACTAAAAGTCACAACACGTCATGACCTTACCTCTTACGCTTTTTTCTATTCTAATAAAGTTGCTTTTAAATCTGATAAACAAATTGTAGAATTTGCCGGTCAAATAGATATACATGATCAAGATAAAAATCTTGTTTTTTCCCAAAAATTTATTAATGCTGGCCCCTTTCCCAAAAATTCCACTCAAGAATTTAGATTTAGTTGGCCCTTAAACCCTTTCATTCCCAGCGAGAAAATTTTAATTAACACTCCTCTTGCAAAACTTAATGTCACAACTAAGATTCTTTGTGTTAAATTCGCCGACAATAGTGAGTTGCATTTATTAACAACGATGCCCGGCAGTAAATAACTAAATGTATCTACAACAAAAAGGGTTGCCTCATAAAAATGAGGCAACCCTTTTGTGTTTTTTATTTTTACCATTATAATGCCTTTAATAATAAAACATGTGGAATACCATCTTCCATAAAAACTTCTGAAGATGTTTTATAACCTTGTTTGTGATAAAATCCTTCAGCCTGTGTCTGACCATGTAGCTTGGCCTTAGTCATGCCTTTTGCTCTAGCCAACATTTCTAAACCCTCAACAATCATAGCACCTGCTTGTGATTTGCGATATTCAGGAAGTACACAGATACGTTCAAGTTTAGCCAAACACCCAAAATATCTTACACGCCCGGTGCCCACCACCTTACCACTATCACTTAAAATGACGTGTTCAGCGCTCTCCTCGTGTTTATCGATTTCATCCTCTTGCGGAACACCCTGTTCTTTAACAAAAACATTGATACGCACGCGAAACGCTTCCTCCAGCTCCTGCGCCGTAGCAACTTTTTTAATCTCCACAGCAGAATCCCCTTTACAATAAAATTTCTAATACATTGTAACAAAAAGCACGACCCAAAGCAAGTAAGCCTTTTAATATTCAGACTTGTGTCATAACTTCTTTGGGATCAAAACCTGTTTTCAACAACTTAATCAATAGCTTTGTTGTATTAATTGCATCATCTAACGCTGTATGCCAAAGCCCTTCCATTTCAATATTTTGCTCTTGAACGGCTAGCTTAAGAGACGGAGTTCTCTCTTTTTGAAAAAGTATTTTATAACATTCAGCCAGATCCAAATAATCACTATAAAGAAGTGGATTCGCAATTTTATAACGCTGACATGCCGTTTCAATTACTTTAAAATCTGCATCTCCCCATGCAACAAAATAAGTTTTTTTCGGTATATAAAGTTCCTCTTAGTTTTTCAATTAAAGGCCAATCACCAGCAAGCCAGTCTAATTGATCGAGCTGATCTTTGGTTAACCAACAAAAATTACTATGTTCTTTGATTTCAAGGTTTTTATCTGTAACAAAACAAGTATATGCTAATAAATGCACAGCAAAATCAGGATATGTATAACTAACTTCTTGAAAAAAAGACATATTTTCTATGCTAATATCAAGAGCTAATTCCTCGCTTAATTCTCGGCGTAATGCTTCTTTAGGCAATTCATTTTGCTCTATTTTACCACCAGGGAATTCATATTTATATGCAATGTAATTATATTTGCTATTACCCCTTTGCAAACATAAAATTTCGTCCCCACAACAAACAATACCAGCCACAACCTCTAGCACTTTCATCACTTTTACTCCTTTCAAGATATCATCTTATTATAGACTACTCAACATTATCAAACAACGTACAAGCAAGGACTTTTCAGCAAAACACTTGTTTTTTATGTTATAATTTAATTGTAGCACTACTTTAGTTTAGTAAAGGGGGATTTTAGTATGTTCTGCAGCAAAAATAATAGTTGTAATAACCAAAAAACCTGTTGGGGACGCAAACTTCTTCCATTTCTCGCAATTTTCTTCATCGTCATGTTACTTATTGAATTATTTAAATAAAAAAACGCTGTTCATAAGAATCAATCTTATGGACAGCGTTTTTACTTTTTTTAACCTAAAATTTTCTTTAAATCTTCTTCCGGGGTACTTATTGGTGAAATATTATAGTTTTCTACCAAGAAGTTCAATATATTCGGTGATACAAAGGCTGGTAAAGTTGGTCCTAAATAAATGTTTCTGATGCCCAAGTGTAATAAGGTTAATAAAATGCATACTGCTTTTTGTTCATACCAAGAAAGCACCAACGTTAAAGGCAAGTCGTTAACTTCACACTCAAAGGCTTCTGCTAATGCTACCGCTACTCGAATAGCACTATAAGCATCATTACATTGTCCCATGTCCATAATTCTTGGCAAGCCACCGATTGTACCGAGATCAAGATCATTAAAACGATATTTACCACAAGCCAAGGTTAAAATTACACTATCATTTGGTGCTTGTTTAACAAACTCAGTGTAATAATTACGACCAGGTTTTGCTCCATCACAACCACCAACTAAGAAGAAATGTTTAATAGCTCCAGCTTTAACGGCCTCAACAACGGTACCAGCAACTGATAATACTGTTCCATGTCCAAATCCAGTAGTCACTTCTGTTCCGCCATTAATACCAGTAAACTGTGTATCTTCTTTAAAACCACCCAACTCTAATGCTTTTGCAATAACAGGAGAAAAGTCTTTTTCATCATCAATATGCACCATACCAGGATATGCAACTACCTCTGTAGTAAAAACGCGATCTCTATAGCTATCTTTTACCGGCATTAAGCAATTCGTAGTAAAGAGAATTGGTGCAGGTAAATTATCAAATTCTTTTTGTTGATTTTGCCAAGCTGTTCCAAAGTTTCCTTTAAGATGAGAATATGCTTTTAGTTTAGGATAAGCATGGCATGGTAACATTTCACCATGAGTATAAATATTAATACCTTTATCTTTAGTTTGCTCAAGCAATGAAGCTAAATCTTTTAAATCATGACCTGTAACTACAATAAATGGTCCTTTTTCTACTTTTAAAGGAACAGTAGTCGGAACTGGAGTTCCATAGGTTTCAGTATTCGCACTATCCAATAAACCCATGCATTTAAAATTAATACGTCCAGTTTCTAGTACTAATGGTAAAAGCTCTTCAGCTGAATTCTTAAGCGCCAAAGCACTCAAACCTTGGTAAAAGAAATTATTTACTTCTTCATCTTCATAACCTAAAACCCAAGCGTGATAAGCATATGCTGCCACACCACGAAGTCCTAATAAAATCAAACTTTTTAGAGAACGTACATCTTCATCAGCTTGCCATAAATCTGCCATCTGATAGTCGTTAACAACTTCTACACCTAGGAGGCGCTGCTCAGCATGAACATCTGCAATTCTTTGCTGCATTACTTCATCATCAAAGTTAACATTAGTAATCGTTGTAAATAAACCTTCAAGCATCACCTTTAAAGTCGAAGCAGTCGGTTTTCCATTTACGGCTTTTACTGATAACGTAATTAATGCACCCGTCAAATCGTCCTGCAAATTAGCTGTGCTTGCCTGCTTACCACAAACCCCTGCTTTACCGGTACAACCTGTACCACCAACAGTTTGTTCACATTGAAAACAAAACATTTCTTGCATTTTCATCTCTCCTCTAATTTATCTATTTATTTATAAATAAACATTTTTGACTTCTTGCCTTTATTCTAATATACTTGAGACTAAGAAGTATGTTGTTTTTGCAACAAGAAAGAGGCTTTCATGGAAAATTTAATTAATCTCTTGGCTCAAACAGCGCTTTTTTATAAAATAGCGCCAGTAACGCTACCCGCAACTCTAAAGTTTTTGGAAGCCCAAAAGCTTTGTTATGAAAAAAACCAAACAATTCTCTCTGCTGATAATTCGGTTCCTTTAGTAGGCATCGTCTTAGAAGGTAGCGTTGCTGTTTTAAAAGATGATTTTTGGGGTAACCGAGCAATTCTTACAAAATTAACGGTTGGCGATATCTTTGCCGAAGCTTTTGCGTGTGCTAATCTCACAGAAATCCCCGTCAATGTCATTGCTACAGAAAAAACTACTGTTCTATTTATTAATTACCTAAAAGTAACTCAATCAACTCCAGCTTTCGATGCACAATCCCAATTAATGCTCAATATGCTGACTCTACTCGCTCGTAAAAATATCTTTCTTACTCAAAAAATAGAGCATCTTATGAAACGCTCGACTCGTGAAAAAATTCTTTCTTTTTTGTCTGAACAAGCAACATTAAGCGGCCAAGCCAGTTTTGATATTCCTTTAAATAGGCAGGAGCTAGCTGATTATTTAGCAGTTGATCGCAGCGCACTTAGTAAAGAGCTAAGCCGACTGCAAAAAGAAGG